>NZ_CP121197.1:3974601-4289521 GCF_029625215.1 Aurantibacillus circumpalustris | reverse complement strand
ATCTTTGTGCAGGATCAAACACAGCTATCAGTAACTCGAGGTATCACATCTCTGCTTTTAAAATTTCTGCGTTACAACTTGCAAAGGATGGAAAAATATATGTGGCACGTCCGGGTAAACAAATGCTTGGCGTAATACTTAGTCCTAATCTTCCTGGCGCGGCTTGTAACTATGTGGCCGACGGGCAATCCATTGCACCAGCATTTTGCTCTTACGGTTTACCTAATTTTATTTCAGAGACTCCGCAGCTTCCTTTTGTTTATTCTGTTAACGGATCTGTTAATTGCAACGAGGTAAATTTCACTGCGCCTTCTCCGCCAACAACTACTGTTACAGGATGTACAAGCACGGGTTATAACATCACCAGTTTTAAATGGTTTTTCGGAGATCCAACTTCTGCGGCTCTCAATACTTCAACTTTAAGTAATCCAGTGCACATTTATCCTGGACAGGGAACATACACAATAAGTCTTGTCTATACCTATAATAATTTTTGTGGGGGTGTTAATACAGATACTTTGAAACAAGAAGTGAAAATTGGCGTATTGCCATTATTAAGTTCTGCGGGCTTTAACGTGTGTAGTGGAAACCCAATTGTACTATCAGCGCCAGTTGCACAAACGTATTCCTGGAGCACAGGATCAGTTTCAAATTCGATTACAGTAAATCCATCTTCGCTCACAAGTTACACCGTTGTTGGTTTGGATACGAATGCTTGTCCGTATAAATCCATTCAAACAATTAATGTTTATACAACACCAACGCTGACTATAAAAGGTGATACCACACTTTGTCCTGGGTATCAAATAAAATTAATTGCTTCAGGCGCAAACACTTATTCATGGAGCACAAATCAAACGAATGCAACAATTTATCCTGTGCAATCGGCCAATACTACTTACACGCTTTGGGGTAACACAAATGGTTGTGTTGTGAAAAAAACCATAACCGTGCGTATAAAACAACCTGATCTTCTAGTGAGTCCGAACAGAACAGTTTGCCCAGGTACTGCTGTAACACTTACTGTGGGCGGAGCAGTGGATTACAAATGGACAGGCGGTTCGCGTGAAACTACGCTTGCTATTACGCCTACAATTACAACTACTTATACGGTGGAAGGCATGGATGCGAAAACTTGTGTAGGAATGGATTCTGTTGTAATTACTGTTCAAACAAAAACACCTACGACTGATTTTTCATATAAAACACCTGTATGTGAAAAAAGCGACAATCTGATTACCGTTACCCCTAATAATTTTAATCCTGGCGGCGTATATTCTTCGGTTAAATTACAGATTGATAAAGTTAGCGGAGAAATTGACATGGCCTCTGCACAGTCGGGCACATACCTTGTAAACTATTCGCTTGCTGCAAGCGGATGCACCATAGCTGCTTTAAGTGCGGCAACTGTTGAGATTCTTTCTGCGCCGGTATTAAGCTTAACTCCGAGTGCAACTATAAGTCCAGGAACAGTCATTACACTGGAGGCAAGTGGTGGTTCAACCTATGCATGGAGTCCAGCTAACTATTTAAGCTGTGTAGATTGCAGCAATCCTATTGCCACGCCGCCCGAAACGATCAAGTACTGTGTTATAGCAGAGTTAAATTCTTGTTTAGACAGTGCTTGTGTGAAATTGATAATCACCTGTGATACGGATGCAGATTATTCTTTTCCAAATGCATTTACTCCGAATGGAGATGGTAATAACGATCAATTTTGTTTACAAGGTTGGAGTTTTTGCATGAGAGAGTTTAATATTTTAATTTTCGATAAATGGGGAGAGCTTGTTTATGAATCGTCTGATCCTAGTTTTTGTTGGGATGGTATTTATAAAGGATCTCCTCTTGGTGCGGGAGTATTTGTGTATGTGGTAAAGGCAAAACAATTCGACTCAATAATTCTCAATAAAAAAGGAAATATTTCCTTGATTCGTTAAACATTGCTATTGTGTTTAAGATGAATCGACTAATTCTTTACTGATTCCAATTTCAATTTCCGCTTCAATCTTTTAATGATCAAATGAAGTAATTATGTAAGTAACTTGAAACGTTGTGTAATGCTTTACTGATTAATCAAACCAATCTTTGCTTCAAACATAAAAACAAAATGAAAGCAGTAAAATTAATTATTATCGGTATAGCCCTATTTTTAGGATACGCAACAAAGGCGCAGGTTTCCGTAAATGTCAATATTGGGCCGCCACCACAATGGGGTCCTGTTGGATACACTGAGGTTCGCTATTATTATTTACCCGACGTTGAGGCTTATTACGATGTTCAATCGTCTATGTTTATATATTTTGGAGATGGCGTATGGATTCATAGAGCACATTTACCAGGGCGTCACCAGCATTACGATCTTTATAGTGGTTATAAAGTTGTTCTGAGCGATTACAGAGGTGACCGTCCATACGATCATTTTAAGCAACACAAAAGTAAATATGCAAAAGGTTATCGCCATGGCACACAAAAAACCTATGGTCAAAATCCTGGAAAGGGAAACCATCATGAAAACAATTCCTCGAACAATCATTCGGATAGAAAAACGAACAACGATCATGGTAGCAAAAATCATGGCGGTACTAACACTCAAAGCAAATCGCAGGGCTCTAAACAGCATGGTCATGGTAGTGATCATGGCGAAGGCCACGGTGGAGGTAAGGGCAAAAAATAAAATTTAAGATTAAAATAAAAAAGCTTTCTAATAATTAGAACGCTTTTTCTTTGTTGTACCGGGATGGCCGGATTCATTGAGCTTTTTGGATGATTTCAGATGATTAGAATGTTAAGAAAACTTCCAGAGAATCAATAGGATTAGATTTGATCTTTTTGAACCCAGGACTTGACCAGAATCTTATCCCAAGTGAATCTTTCAGATTTGCAAACTCTTGCTAAGTTTTGGTTCACAACTAGCGTTTGATGATTTTTTTGTAATAGATATTTTGCCCTTGTTTGACAGAGATAAGATAAAGTCCGTTTGTGAAATTGGAGATGTCAATTTTATTTTGATTTACCAATTTGAAAATCGTTTCGCCAATTGGATTTAGAATTTCAATCTGAAAACTTTCATCGGAAGGCAAGGCAACATTTATTACTGAATTAGCTGGATTAGGAAAGATTGAAATGCTATTCTGATTAGAACTAGTTTCATTTAGGTAAGTTAGGTTGCAGATCGCCGCATTTAGTTTTTCCCAAATACTGTTGCATAATTGCGTGGTCACTTCAGTATTACCTACTTGATTACCCATTCTAATTACCACTAAACCTGCGCTTTTAGAGACACTAACAATTTGTCCGTTTTTTCCAAGTCCTGCAAACATATCACTGGGTGCAGCAGGAGCGTATGATCCTGGAAAAACAAATTGTGTGGATGGAGCCATGAAGGATGATTTTCCATTTAACCACCACAAATAGCCGTATGAAAGATTCAGATTTTGCGAAGTATTTGTCATTTGGTTGATGTAGGCTGCATCATACAGTAAGGTATCCGTATTCCAAATACAATTATTTTGCATTAATAAACCAAAACGAGCCATACTTCTGATTTTACTAAAAAAAACATTGTTATACCCACTAAACGCCCAAATTCCTGAAATGCCAGTTTTTAGTGTTAATTTGTTTTGAGTGTAATTGTTTATTGAAGTTCCGGTTGCGGCAGTTATAACACTTTCTAAAAGTGTATAAGGTGCGTTGTGATAAGCCCAGCGAGTTCCGGCATCCGCTAAATAATCTAAGCAAGTGTCGAGAGTGCAATAACTATCTGCGGTACCATCGTCAAGGCCGGATGTCATTGTTAGTTGATTTCTGATTTTTATTTTACCCTCCTGTGCTAATGTGCAATTGGTCCAGCCTGCTCCTAAGTATTTTGACGAGGAATCGTTAATAGACAAATAATTTTCTTCCTGAGCTTTACCAACTAAAAAGGAAGTAATTGTTTTTCCGGCTGATGCCCAATACCATAAACTATCAGTTGTAAATGTTCCGAAGTATTTTTCTAAAACTATTTTGCCATCTTTTAGCACTATAAAACCTTTGGTGTCTTGCTGTTGCAAAAAAGTATATAAGCTATCAATTCTATTTTGACACCAGCCCAACGAAGTAGGAGAAATGGTCTCCCAATTGGCAGCACTGCTTAATGGCGGGAAATAGAGGTTTTGGCCTTTTGATATTTGAAATGCACTTGTAAAACTGATTAGTGCGAGTAAAACTATTTTTTTCATTTTTATATTTTTTTCGACGTAACTTTTTTGCAAAGGTTTAATTTTATTTGCACTCTAAGATACTGTTTTTTAGACCTTATTATAATGCTCGGATATATGTTGATCTATGCATTAAGTATCCCCGGCCGAAGTAAGAAGGTGTGTTTTTTGATCTGAGTAATTTGATTTTTCAAAGAACAAGAAATCATTTAGAGCATTTCGGTGATTGGCTTAAATCGAAAGGTTAAAAAATAGGACTAGTATAGACTAATACACTACATTTACTTAAAACCATAAACTATGAAAAATCAATTTAAAACCATTGCCTTTATTGCACTTGTGTTTTCCTTAACTTTTGCGACTTGCGGAAAAAGGATTTGCGATAAAAAAAATAGTGACGATAAAAACATGAGTGACATGGATAACGAGTCACCAGATTTAATGTTGAAGTCTGGGAACTATGAATCGAAAGTAAGCGTTACGCTTGAAAAGCCTATCGATTATGAATTTTATACAAAGGGTACAATTGAGTATTCACTTAATGGTGAAATAGCAGCCGTTGTGAATTACGGTGATGGTGAGATGGACTCATGGGCAACAAAAACTATGAATGGAAAAACAGAAGAATTCGATATGTCGAAAAAATGTTCAAAGGATAAGAAAGGTGACTATGATAAAAAAATTGTAAAACCACTTGTAAAAACCGAGAACTGTAAATACATCGTAGAAGGAATTATTAAATATTTTAAAGATGGTAAATGGGTTTCTACTGTTGATTACGGCGATGGCACCTGCGATGATATTGCTACAAAGACCTGGAAAGACGGGAGTAAAACGTTTAGCCTTTCTGGAAAAAAGTAGATTCTTTATACAAAAATTAAAAACTGAAGCAGATGAAAATCGCTTCGGTTTTTTTGCTTTAGTTAGAAATGCACTACGTTTATATACTTGCCACCTGAAATTAAATAAATTTTATGTTGGTGAAACGCTGGATACAGCGCCGTGTTAAGTTTTTCATAATGATGTTGAGGTAATGGTTTTATTTCTAATTTTCGCCTAAATTGTTTAGTTATGTAAAGGTTGAATTAATTGTTTAGAAATGGAGGCGCATCCATTTGGCCTTAAAATACATTGCAATTGCTCAGTTTAAAGAGTACTTTTGTGCAAAAATTAAAGAAGTTATCTTAAAGATTTCCGAAGTTTATAAACCAGTTGGAAAGTGAATAAAATAAAGAAATTAATGTTTAAAAGTAAAATAAAATACAATCACTTTAAGTTCAAATTCTTATTTATTATTTTAGTTGCAGTTAGTGCTCTAAGTATTTGCCTTTCGCCAAGTTTATTTTCAAATCAAAGCAATAATTATTTTAAGAATGATTCTTCTTATTTGTTTAAACAAAGAAAATTATGTTTAATAGACACTACTTCTGAAAATAAAGTAATGAACTATATATATAATGCTCCTGAATCTGAAAAGGATGAACGTTACGGTTATCACTGGGAAATACTAAAAACAGCCTTAGAAAAGACTAAAAAAAAGTACGGACTTTATAAAATGACACGAGCAAAATTTATGACTGAAAGACGTCAGTTGCACGAAATTAAAAAGGGCTCAAAAGAAATTAACATTATGTATTTGGGGACCACGCAAGAATTGGAAAGAGACTTGTTGCCAATACGAATTCCGGTTGACAAAAATTTAGGTGGTTATTGTGTTATGTTAATTCGAAAAGAGGACCAAGAAAAAATTAATCGAATCAAAACTTTGGAAGATTTCAGAAAACTGTCAATTGGTTTGGGGTATGGTTGGATAGACGTGAGTATTCTCGAACACAACAAGTTTAATGTAGTTACAGGCTCTAGCTACGAAGGACTTTTTAAAATGTTGGCAAATAAACGATTCGATGTGTTTTCAAGGTCGGCGGTTGAGATTATAGATGAGTTTAATTTGAGGAGTAAGGAGTTTAAGAATTTAAAAATAGAAGACAGTCTGTTACTTTATTATCCATTACCGATGTATTTTTGGTTCTCGAAAAATGAAAAAGGCTTAAAACTTAAAAAGCGTGCAGAAGAGGGAATGCGGATGATGATAAAGGATGGTAGTTATGATTCGATTTTTAATAGATACCACGGTAAAAAGACACAAATTTTGAATTTACGAAAAAGGAAAATATTTAAAGTTGAAAACCCTTTTCTTGTTGCAGAAACACCATTCTCGGATCTGAGTCTTTGGTACAACCCAATTAGTCGCAAATAACAATGAATAAGTCAAAAATTTCAATAAGCCTGGTTTCGCTGGTATCGCTACTAGTATTCACCTTACTCTCTTTTGGTATTTTTGGAACGATTTATTATAATCATCTTAAGAAACTAGAATTAGAAAAATTAAATGAAAATTTAGAAACTACTGTTAATCAGCTTTCAAAAGGTCTATCAGTAGCTGTATGGAACTTTGATGAGGATCAAATAAAAAATGTTTTAAAAAGCGGATTGCAAAATAAAAGTATTGACGCCGTTTCCATTGAACTAAATGATATTGAGAAAACACGTTTGTCGATCGTTCGAGATGCGTCTTTGGAATTAAAAATTGTAAGAACAATTGCAGTGCCTAAACCAGATGCAATAATACTCAGCGCTGAAATTTCTTATGATGATGAAAATATAGGAAAGGTAATTATTAATGGAACTAGTCAATTTGTACTGGAAGAATTAAAAAAAGAAACCAAGTTTCTTGGGAGTTTTATATTGTTAGTGATTGGTTTGTTGATTAGTGGAGTAGTATACATTTATTTTACCATTGTCATTAAACCACTTAAATATTTGGAGCAATATGCATTGGCTTTCAATTTTGAGAATTACAATTCAAATCCAATGAAAAAGAAAAAGTTTTTCAAGGAGCCCGAGAATCTTGGACTTTCACTTCAAAAAATGGTTACAACTTTAGGTAGTAATTATAAAAAACTGGAAGAAAGTGAAAAGCGATTTAAAGATATGACTAACTTGTTACCAGTGTCGGTTTATGAAACAGACCTTAATGGGAAACTCACTTTTATTAATAAGACTGGTCTTGCAATGTTTGGATATAACAATGACGATTTAGAAAGAGGACTTTCAATTTTAGATTTTATTAGTTCTGATGATAAAGAACGTGCAGCGTTGAATGCAGCAAATATTCTGAATGGAACCAAAAATTCCGGTGGAAATGAATACAATTTTGTTAAACAGGCTTTTGTGACCTTTCCAGCTAGGGTTTATTCCTTGCCAATATTGCTAGATGGTAAAATAATTGGTATGCGTGGTGTCGGTATTGACCTCACTATTGAACGAGAAAACGAGACAAAGCTTCATGAGCTCACTGAATTAAATTACAAGAAAGAAAAAGAAGCTGAAAAGCTAAGGGCTCTTTCACTCATTGAAGGTCAGGAAGAAGAAAGATTACGGATTTCAAGAGAAATTCATGATGGAATTGGACAAATGATGACGGCGATTAAGCTGAGTATGGAAGGCATAAACTCCTCTTTAGAGAATGCTGAAAATGATAAATTTGAATACACTAAATCACTTGTTCACGAAGTGATTTCGGAATTAAGACAAGTTTCAAAAGATCTTTCGCCTACTTTTCTGTATGAATATGGCCTTTACCCTTCGGTAAATCAACTGACTAATGGAATCAACCGAATGGATGTTATTCAGGCAAATTTTAACTCCAACATACAAGAACAGAGATTTTCTTCTTTTATTGAAATTACGCTTTATAGAATTATTCAAGAGGTAATAAACAATGCCTTAAAGTACTCTAAAGCAAGTGTGCTCATCATTAATCTTATTCAAGACGCTGAATTTTTAGAATTAAGTGTTATCGATGACGGTATCGGATTTGACATGGCATCTAAAAGCTGTTTAAATGGTGCTGGCGGTAACGGTTTAAGAAATATGGCTTCCAGAGCTAATTTATTAGGAGCGGAATTTAAGATTACGAGTTCTCCTGGTGAAGGAACTCAAATTAGTTTGCAGATTCCTATAGAAGATTCCACTTTAATAAGTGATGAGCTTTCATAAATTCTCTGAGATCAAATCGGATTTTTTTTTACGAAATAAAAGTTAAGTCTTTAATTTCAGTCAACGATTAAAAAAAATAAATAATGATTATCTTATACAGTTAGGAGGCTAATGCACTAATTTATTTAAGTTTTTGTTACAAAATTTCTGCGATTTATGTAACTAATTCCCTCACTTATGTAATTTCTTTGATTGATAATGCCAGACTTTTGTCTTGTGAAACACTTTCACACGTGCACTGCCATAAGCAGGATAAAAATTATCTAAAATGAAATCAAAAAAAATAATTACTGCAATTGCCATTGTAGCAATTGCAATGTCAAGTGCTTGCAAAAAGAAAACTACAGTTACGCCGGTTCCTAATCCAACAAATCCAACAAATGTTATTACCCTTCAATCGACTATTCAATCACCAGTAAATCTTGCGGGAGCTACTAGCATCGCAATTCTTGCGGGTACTGGAATTACCAATACTGGTGCAACAATCATTACAGGTGATATGGGATTAAGTCCAGGAACATCAATGGGCGGATTTCCTCCCGGAATATTAAATGGTGTTCTTCATATTAATGATGCCATCGCCAACCAAGCGAAACTAGATCTTACAGCAGCTTACAATGATGCTGCAGGAAGAACCGCAACGGATATTGTAACATTATCGGGTAATATTGGTGGACTAACCTTAACGCCAGGTTTGTATAAATCAACTTCGTCATTAGCGATTTCTTCGGGTGATTTAACCTTTGATGCTAAAGGAAATAAGGATGCTATTTTTATTATTCAGATTGCTTCGGCATTAACTACAACTTCTGATCGCAAAGTCATTTTAATTGGCAGTGCTCAAGCTTCCAATATTTTTTGGCAAGTAGGTAGTTCTGCAACATTAGGAACCACTTCTGTTTTTAAAGGAACGATTATGGCTATGCAGTCTATTTCATTTAACACTGGCGCTTCGCTTAATGGCAGAGCACTTGCAAGAACGGGTGCTGTAACACTTGAAGGGAATTCAGTTGTGAATTAGAATTTTTAGGGCTAATTCGGCTCAGTTTATTAATTAAAGGGCTTTACAGTATTTCTGTAAAGCCCTTCCTATATTACATGTATTTCCGAATGAATACCTTATCAGTGAAATATGTAACTAATATAAATACGATGTAAGATGTATGGTTCAAAAAATTACTCACTTTGATCCGTGGAAATGAATCCACATTAAAACTAAAATCATGAAAACAAAAAATACCAAAAAGAGTTTGTTCTTAGCATTACTTCTAAGTCCAATGATACAATTTGCACAAGCACCTAATTTAGGTAGCGCAGCAAATTTCGTATTGTTTTCTTCGAACGGAGCAGTGAGTAATACAGGATTATCTCAGGTAACAGGAAATGTAGGAACAAACAATGGTTCAAGTACTGCATTTGGAAATGTAAACGGTGTAATGCACGATAACGACGGAGCAAGTGCTCTATGCGCTACCGACGTACTAGCTGCTTACAATCAATTAAATGCATTAGTGCCTACGTTTTTTCCGGCGCCTTTGTTAGGTAATGGTCAAGTTTTAAACGCAGGTATCTATTCCATTTCAGGTAATGCAAGTTTAAATTTAGAATTAAAATTAGATGGGCAATCGAATCCGAATGCGGTTTTTGTAATTCAAATACAAGGGGCATTATCAACTGCAGCTTCATCAAAGGTGAAGTTAGTTAACGGTGCACTTGCCTGTAATGTTTTTTGGAAAGTAGAAGGTCAAGTAAGTATGGCATCTGGTTCAACCATGCGTGGAACTATTATTGCGAATAATGCAGCAATCAATATAAATGTAGGCGACACACTTGAAGGAAGAGCACTTTCTACTACTGGTGCAGTTTCTATTGATGGAGCACTTGTTTATACACCGGTTGGTTGTGGAAGTCCATTACTTACAGGTCCAGCAGCTCCGAATTTAGGTACAGCTGCTTGTTATGCAATTTTTTCGAGTGATGGTGCAGTAAATAATAGCGGTGTTTCCACTATTACAGGAGATGTAGGAACTAACAACGGTTCTACAACAGGTTTTAATCCTTTATTAGTTACAGGAACGGTTCATCCAATCCCTGATGTGGCCACGGCACAGTGCGCGGCTGATTTATTAGTTGCTTACAATTATTTAAATACATTGCCTTACGATATTGAACTTTTGTATCCTGCACAGTTTGGATTAGGTCTGGTTCTTACTCCCCATGTTTACCGCATGGGTGGTGCTGCAACATTTGTTGATACACTGTATTTAAATGCTATGGGAAATGCGAATGCAGTTTTTGTTATGCAAGTGAACGGAGCGTTTTCTACATCAACGTATTCTAAAGTAAAATTAATTAATGGTACACAATCTAAAAATGTGTTTTGGAAAATAGAAGGTGCGGTGGATATTAATGACTACAGCGTGTTTAGAGGAACTATTATTTGTAACAACGCAGCTTTGGGAGCTATTAATACAGGAGTTATGCTTGATGGAAGAGCTTTAACCACCAGTGGAGCTTTAAGCACATTTGCTATAACAGCTGTTATCCCAAGTACGTGTGTTAACGTTCCCACAGGCATTAAAAGTTTTGGTGATTTAAATACGTCTGTTACAATTTATCCTAATCCATTTAATACGTCATTAAACATAAGTGTTAATGATGCTTCGTTAAATCCAAATCATGAATTGAAAATTTATGATGTTGTAGGAAAAGAAATGATGAGTATAAAAATTTCAGAAGCATTAACTACAATTGATACCGCTAATCTAAGCTCAGGAATATATTTTTATAAATTATTTCTCGGCGAAGAAATTATTCAATCAGGAAAATTAGTTTCTAGGTAAAATTTCTTTGTGGGTGAAAAGGTCTTCTCGGTTTTCCGGGGAGGCTTTTTTTATGATCGTAAATCGTTTATTGAAGATCCTAATGGCTTTAAGCGTTTAGGTGTTATTAGGTTTATCATAAAAAGTAAAGTGATGCATTTAGTAGCATAGATAAAAACAGTGAAAGATGTAAGTTAATGCAAGAGTTGTGTAATGGATTAGGCGGCTTGTTTGTGAATCTTTGTACTACAAAGAAACAAATAACTAATAAAAATTATTATGAAAAAGATAACACTAATAGCCGCTATAACTTTTGCCGCTTTGTTTTCAGCAGTTGCACAAGATAAAAACAACACAACGGACTTCCGTTCACGTTTTACACTTGGCGCAAAAGCAGGAGTAAATTATTCGAACGTTTACGATTCGAAAGGGGATCAATTTGTCGCGAAATCAAAACTAGGTTTTGCAGGAGGTTTATTTTTTGCAATACCAATTGGCAAGTTAATCGGAATTCAACCAGAAATACTTTTTTCACAAAAAGGATTTAAAGCAACCGGAAGTATCCTTGATGGTCCATATATTCTAACAAGAACTACGAGCTATATTGATATTCCTGTTTTCTTTGCTTTTAAACCAAGTGAATTTTTAACGCTACTTGCAGGACCTCAACTTTCGTTTTTAGTAAAACAAAAAGACGAATTTAAAAATGGTACCACAACCATTGCGCAGGAACTTGCTTTTCAAAATGAAAATGGACGGAAGAATACCCTGTGTGCAGTTTTAGGCGCTGATCTTACCATGAAGCATTTTGTTGTAGGGGTTAGAGCGGGTTGGGACGTGCAAAGTAATATTGGTAGTGGATCAGATTTGACACCACGTTATAAAAATGTTTGGTACCAAGCAACAATTGGCTACCGCTTTTATTCGGAGTAACTATTTTAAGAATGTTGAGCTGCAAATTTTTGCGCAAACCATATAACTAATAATGAATTAATCAAAAACTAAAATATCACATGAAAACATATTTAATAACAACAGTTCTTTTTATTATACTAATTGGAACAAAAGTTGCAGCACAAGATGCAATAGAAGAAAAAACTTATCCAGAAAAGTTTGGTAACACACTGAATCTTGGTATAGGAATTGGTTACTACGGTTACATTAATCAAAATACGCCGGTATTGCATGCTGATTTTGAATTCGATGTCATAAAAAATTTAACTGTAGCACCTTCTATTTCATTTTACACTTACGAAAATTATTATTACTGGGGCGGACCAAAAAACGCTTATCGTGATTACAGATATAGACAAACCGTTATACCCGTTGGTGTAAAGGTAACCTACTATTTTGACGAATTGTTGAAGGCGAGTAACCGATGGGATTTTTACGCTGCAGGTTCTGCTGGTGTTGCTATTCGCAGCACTGTTTGGGAAAGCGGTTATTACGGCGATACAAAAATAAATCACAGTAACAGTAATGTTTACGCTGACATTCATATTGGTGCTGAGTTTCACATGACTAAAAAACTTGGGTTATTTCTTGATCTTTCTACTGGTGTATCCACTTTTGGACTAGCGGTTCATTTATAAGTAAGCGTTAAAAATTAAAAACAAACAAACAAATAAAAAAAATAATTATGGGAAATTTACTTTACACCGTAGCAGTTGTGCTAATTATTATCTGGGCAATTGGCTTTTTAGGATTTCACACTGGTGGAATAATACATGTATTACTTGTTATTGCAGTAATTGCTGTGATATTAAGACTGATAAAAGGAGATAGAATTGTTTAATTAAACTAAAAATAAATCAAATAAAAATGAAAAACATGAACACAGGAAAAGTAGTATTAGGGGTATTAACAGGCGTAGCAGTTGGCGCAATTTTAGGAATATTGTTCGCACCTGAAAAAGGGTCAGATACAAGAGCTAATATAGCAAGAAAGACCTCTGATATGGGTGATGGTATTAAAACCAAATTCGAAGATTTGTTGGCTGGTTTAAATGAAAAATTTGACGACCTTAAAAGTAAGTCGAGTGAAATTTTGGAAAACGGTAAAGGTAAAGCCGAAGAAATAAAAAGAACCATAAAAAGCGATATCGCTTAAGGGGTATCCATTAACTTTGATTAAACTCAAGAATTATGCAGGAAGATGCTAATCTCATAGAACCTCTATACGAACGTATAGAGGAGTATGGAAAAACAAGTTACGTGCTCTTTAAATTAAAAGCACTTGAAAAAGCTACGGGTATAGTTTCCACTTATGTGTCAAAAACAATAATAATTTCTGTCTTTGCGATGGCAGCTCTACTCGTAACTATAGCATTTTCTATGTGGTTAGGAGAACTTTTAGGAAAACTCTATTTTGGTTTTATTTGCCTGGCAGGGATATATAGTCTCTTGGGATTTGTTCTGTATTTTTTTATGAATAAATACATAAAAAAACGCGTAATGAATTCAATTGTAGCTCAAATGTTAGAATCACAGCCATGACAACTATTACTCCTATTTCGCAACTACGGCAAGAAATTTTATCGCTTGAAATTAAACAAGCACGAGAAAAAGCCTTATTAAAAGAACAGCTCCTAATTTCTTATAATAGTATTCAACCAGTAAATCTCATTAAGAATGCTTTTAGTCAACTCACTGAAACACCTGATCTAAAAAACGAACTCATAAACACTACGATGGGTGCCGCTTCCGGATTTCTTGTTAACAAATTAATTGTTCGCGGTTCTCATAATCCCCTTAAACAAATTCTAGGAACACTGTTGCAAATTGGGGTATCGTCTCTTGTATCAAATAAAACAAAAATTCTAACATCCGTTGGAAAATATCTTTTAAACCCTTCTCGTAATAAGCGAGATTCCGATTAATCTTATTTGGATAACGAAATTGTAATTCTCAATTAAGTTATAAATGGCTTTAGCTATTATTAATCGTACTTCTCAGGTATGGATCATAATCCTCATAATTCAGTGAATTATGTAACATTTCCAAAAAAACATGTAAAGTTTCTTGGCTTAATATGTGCAGCTTTGATTAAGTTATTATATAAACTTGGGAACCACTTTGCTGCGATCCATTTAAAATCAATAGGGAAAAGTTTGGTCAGTTAGCAGTGTTAGACTAAAAGAACTCTTTCATTATAGTTTATTTTTAAGAAAGTATAGTACAATAACTCTTTTATAGACGTACCTTGATAGAATAGTAACTTAATTTACAAAAATCTGAAACTTTATATAAAATACATGGTAAGCAATCGCTGCAAAATGGCGGTAAAGGAAGAGCTAAAAAAACTAGACTTGCACTTTGTGTTAGTTGATTTGGGAGAAGTTGAAGTAATGGAGGATTTATCTACCGATTCTTTGTTACAGCTTAAATTGGCTTTGCAAAAAGTTGGTCTTGAGTTAATGGACGATAAAAAAGCCATGCTTATTGAAAAAATTAAGAATGTAATTACTGAGATGATTCATAACTCTGATGAAGTTTTAAAAGTTAATTACTCTGATTTTTTGAGTGAAAAGCTCGACTACGATTACACTTATTTATCGAATATTTTTTCGGAAATGAAAGGTATTACCATACAACAGTTTATCATTCAACATAAAATTGAACGCGTAAAAGAACTGTTGTTGTACGACGAACTCAATTTAACCGAAATATCCTACAAAATGAATTACAGCAGTGTGGCCCATTTGTCGAACCAATTTAAAAAGATTACAGGACTTTCACCTTCGCACTATATGCAATTAAAGGATAAGAAAAGAAAACCGATAGAAGATATTGGGAATTTTACTGAAGAATCAAACGATTGATTCTACTAAATGTAAACGCATCAAAAAAACTATTTCATTTTATAAACAGTTTATGAATAAAGAAGGTGTATCAGAAGCGGAAGTTTTAGTAACTCTTAAAAAGGAACTTGTTTTATTGCGGAACGAAAATGTTAAGCAACTAGCCGAGCTATTGCAGGTGCGTGAAGAACTTATTCGTATAAAAAAGGAAGAAGGTAAACGCGCTGCGGAACTTGGCGTAGCGAATGAGAAGGTTTTTTTTGAAGAAGTAGAAAAGAAAAAAAGAGCCGCTGAACTTGGAATAGCCAATATTGAATTAGCCTATCAAGGAGGTGAGAAAGAAAAACGGGCTGCGGAATTAAATCTTGCCAACATAGAACTTGCCTATCAAAATTCGGAAAAGAAAAAGCGAGCAGCTGAATTAATAATAGCCAATTATGCCCGTAGTTTAATTGAGGCAAGCCGAGATCCATTGGTAACGATTAGTATTGAGGGAAAAATAACGGACATGAATCAGGCTACGATTGACGTTATAGGAGTGGCTCGTAAAGAGTTAACAGGAACTGATTTTTTTCAATATTTCACTGAATCTGAAAAGGCAAGAAAGGGTTATCAAGAGGTTTTTGAAAAAGGATTCGTAATTGATTACCCGCTTACTCTCAAAGATCATAAACTCACAGAAGTATTGTTTAATGGTTCAGTTTACAAAGATGGAGACGGAAATGTATTAGGGGCTGTTGTAGTAGCGCGTGATATCACTGAACAAAAAATTATTGAGAAGGAATTAACAGAGGCAATGGTGTTCGCGGAGTTAGCTACCGAAATTGCCGAGGAGGCAAAAATTAAGGCGGAAAGTGCAACTAAAATAGCTGAAGATGCTGTAAAGGCAAAACAACAGTTTCTGTCGAATATGAGTCACGAGATCCGCACACCAATGAATGCGATTATTGGTTTTACTAAAGTGGTATTAAAAACAGAACTCACCACAAAACAGAGAGAGTATTTAACCGCTATAAAAACAAGTGGTGATGCATTAATTGTTTTGATTAACGATATTCTTGATCTGGCAAAAGTTGATGCCGGAAAAATGACATTTGAAAAAACTCCATTTAAGATGGAGTTGTCTATTCAAGCCATGTTGCACTTATTTGAGACAAAAATTTTAGAAAAAAACCTGGTGTTAGTCAAGGAGTACGACGCGAAGATACCACGCGTTTTACTAGGAGATGCTGTAAGATTGCACCAGATTATTCTTAATCTGGTGAGCAATGCTGTCAAATTCACTAACAAAGGTAAAATTATTGTTAGCGTTAAGTTATTAAAGGAAGATGAGAAGCATGTAACAATTCAATTCTCGGTGAGCGATACAGGCATAGGTATTCTTCCAAATAAACTAGAAAAGATATTCGAAAATTTTCAGCAAGCATCCAGCGGAACATCCCGTCTGTACGGAGGAACCGGACTTGGTTTGGCGATTGTAAAACAATTGGTTGAAGCTCAAGATGGAAAAATTACCGTTGTCAGTAAAAAAGACGAAGGTTCTACTTTTAGTTTTATTTTAGACTTTAAGAAAACGACGTCAAAAGCCTTATTGTCTGAAGACTTGATTCAAATAGATGATTCGAATAAGAGCATTAAAGTACTTGTTGTGGAAGACATAGCACTAAATCAATTGTTGATGAAAACCTTACTTGATGAATTTGGATTTGAGCGGGACATTGCCACTAACGGTAAAATAGCGATTGAAAAATTAATTAATATTAGTAAAGATCCAACTATTAAACCATTTGACGTTATTTTAATGGATCTACAAATGCCCGAGATGAACGGATTTGAGGCGACGGAATACATTCGAAATGAAATGAATTCAGATATACCGATCATTGCATTGACAGCCGATGTAACTACAGTTGATCTCGAAAAATGTAAAATAGTTGGAATGAATGATTATCTAGCTAAGCCAGTTGATGATAAATTGCTTTACAGTAAAATTGTTAATCTAGTTAATGGAAATAAATCGAAACCTCTTCCAGCTAAAGAAATGAAAGAAACGCCAAAAAAAATAAAATGCACGGATTTGCAATACCTATTGCTTAAAACAAAATCAAATCCTAAATTAATGATGGAGATGATTTCTTTGTATCTAGAACAAACGCCTACGTTAATCAATTCCATGAAACTTGGTTTGCAAAATAAAGATTGGGAGGTATTACAATCGGCAGCTCATAAAATTATTCCTTCTTTTGCCATTATGGGAATTAGTTCAGATATTGAAAATATAGCAAAAAGAGTACACGAATATGCAAATACGCGGAAACTCGAAGAGAACATTGAGGATCTTGTAGCCCAACTTGATCTTGTGTGCAGTCAAGCCTGTGCGGAATTGATAGAAGAATTTAATCTTATAAAAAACAGTAAGCATGAATAAACCGGAAAGAGTAAAATTGTTTTTAGTAGATGATGATAAAGTGTTTTTGAAATCATTGGAAATTGACTTCCTGGAAAACGCTGATTTTGTTGTTGAAACATTTCCAACTGGAGAACTGTGTGTTGAAAATTTATCAAAAAAACCTGATCTTATTATTTTAGATTATCATTTGAATGGAATAGAAAAATCTGCCATGAATGGAATATCTACACTTGATAAAATAAAAGCAGTTAATGCGGATATTCCAGTAATCATGCTTTCTTCGCAAGATAAAATTGATGTTGCTGTAGATTGCATGCATCACCAGGCTTTTGACTACGTCGTGAAAAGTGAAACCGCTTTCATGCGCCTTAAAACCATTATTAGTAATGCTTTCCGTTTAAAAAAGGTTGAGAAAGAGCTAAAGTGGTATATGAATAAAATGTAATTTTTTTCCTTTCTTAGTACTTACTCAAAAAACTCAATTGGGTTAAATCTCGTTTCTTTTTAAAAAATAAAAATTACAGTCCGAAAAATTCTTCATGTGTTTTGTATGGGTACCGAAATGTATTCGTTAGCTTAGCGAATGCTTGATCACTGATAAATCTGAATTGTTAGGGGATTTTATTAACTTTCGATTGCAGAAGCATTGTGATTTAGATTCTCGCTAATATTACCAGTTCTTTTTTCTTGAAAAAAAAAGAACCAATCCCGATAGATTTCTAACTGGACAAGGCTGCATAAGCTAGAACAAATGCTGGCCTTTTTCTAAAAATGTTCGCTGAACATTTTCTTAACGAAAAATCCTTCGGAAAATCTTCAGCAAGCATAAACACTAAATGCTCGCTCAAAGCTCCACCGGAGCTTTGCCGGGCCCTTTGATCATGTCTCGGCCTTCATCTTTTGCAGTAAAGCCGAGACAGCAAAGTGCCCACGCTCTCATCGCAAATTCCGTTTGCTTTCTCGAAAAGCCTTCGATAAGCAAGTTGTGTCAGAGTACCGCGAGCTTTTCGTGAACTCCTTTTAAATTACTAAAGATTTGTCTCGCAAAATTTTATGAGGCCAAATAAACTTCTCCATTCAATTTTATTACAGCTCCGTGTTATTTTGCCGTTTGTTCTCCCCAACTTTTCCGACTGATGTTTGATCATACCAAATTTTGTCATTCTTTGAAATAAACAAACAAAAAAATCAATTTATTTATTTTGATAATGCGTGAAACATGTAAGATATTAAAAAAACTGTGTAAAACGTTTCGCTCACTAATTCTGCACCTTTGTAAAGTGAATATATACCAATTCACTTATTTTAAGATGATAAATATTAACGGAGTGAAAGGAAATTGGAATGAAATAAAAGGCAAGTTGAAACAAAAATTCGCTATTCTAACAGATAGCGATCTTTTATTAATTGAGGGAAAACAAGACGAATTGCTTGGTAGACTTCAGTTGAGATTGGGCAAGACCAAAGAAGACTTACAGAAAATTATTATGAATTTATAGTTCCAAAACATTTAACTATTTAAAAAAAACAAAATGAAAAAAACAAATTTAATTTTTGGTAGCGCAGTTGTTCTAACAAGTTTATTTTTTGGCGCGTGCACTTCTTCATCTGAAAAGGTGGAAAATGCACAGGAAGAAGTAACGGAAGCAAATCAGAATCTTGAAGATGCGAATGAAGAATACAGAAAAGATTATGCGAGTTATAAAGAAGAAGTTGCAAATCGCATTACCTATAACGAACAAATTATCATAGACTTTAAAGAAAGAGTTAAGCTTCAAAAGGATGAAGCAAAAGCAGATTATGACGAGAAAATTGAGGCCTTAAATCAAAAAAACAGTGACTTAAGAAAGAGAATGGATGACTACACTGTTCAGGGGAAAGAGAGTTGGGAAGCTTTTAAAACAGAATTTGATCGCGACATGGATGAATTAGGTGAAGCGTTCAAGAATTTAAATGTAAACAACGTAAAATAAATGAATCGAATTTTGTTTACAATTTTATGCAAAAAATAAAACGAATACTATAAAAACATGTACATGCACGAAGGTTATCATTTTTGGGGAATGCATTTAATATGGTGGTTTATTTGGTTAATTATACTATTTTGGATTTTTGCCACGCCATATAATATACCGGGACAGAGACTTAAAAGAGATTCTCCACTCGATAAATTAAAGAACAGCCTGGCATCTGGCGAAATTGAAAACCAAGAATATCGGGAGAAGAAACATCTGCTTGGTAAAAACTAAGTTATTTATTTTAAGAGATACTCTATGAATCAGGTAATTTAATTTAATAAGACAATTTATGAAAATACAATTCAATACAGATAAAACAATAAATGGAGACGAACGAAACTCCGATTATTTTACGGTTTTAATTTCTGAGGGTCTAAAAAGGTATAGTGACCATATTACAAGAATTGAAGTTCATGTTACCGACGAAAATGGGCACAAAGTCGGGATAGATACTATTCGATGTCTGTTAGAAGCCCGACTTGAAGGTAAGAAACCAATGGCTGTTACTTGCCAGGCAGATACGATTGAACTGGCTGTATCAGGCGCTATTAGTAAACTAAATGCTTCATTAAAAACAATATTTGAACGACTTACGAATCACTAACGAAGCAGAACAGAGTTCACTTCATTAGTAAAAAAGCACAGACATGGCAAGAAACGAAAAAACATCTAAAAAGATAGCTGCAATAGCTTCTAAACTCTTGAAAAATCCTAAAACTTCAAAGGAAGTTAAGAGTGTAGCAGCTTCAGCGTTAACACAGGCTCCAGATAAAAAGAAAACCAAAAAGTAAGCTCTTACATTGAGTGAAAATATATAATAATTTAATAGTCAAGCTCAAAATATGGATGCGATAAAAACTTTAGGTATTTGGATGGATCATTCAACAGCCGACCTCATAGATATGGATACCGAAAATAGTAGTTCTTCAATAACTTCAAAATTTACCAATAATACAAAAGTAGAAGCAATGCATAAAAGTGAAAATTTGATGCATAATAAAGAGCAGCAAATGCAGGAAGCATTTTACAAGAAAATTGCGGATGAGATATTGAAATATGATCACGTGCTCCTATTCGGTCCAACAAATGCAAAAGCAGAACTTCATAATTATTTAAATGAGGATTTACATTTTAAGGATAAAAGAATTGACATTGAATCAACAGATAAAATGTTGGATCACGAAAAAAAAGCTTTTGTGAAAAGATATTTTAATATGCACGCATAAACAGCTGTTACACTTCAAATGAATAGCATTACACAACCATAGTACGTTAATGTTTTAAAACATAAAAGAGGCCGATCTGCATGGATCGGCCTCTTTTTGTTTCGAGGTAGGCGAGAGTTAAAAAGACTTAAGCGCGTGTTGGACTTCAGTGCAACTTGATGGGACTCATATGCGATCGCGATAAAATTCAGAAAGTTTTTCGCTAGCGTTTCGGCACATTTTATTATATTCACCTTAAACATAGAAAGATTATGCAGTAGATCGCATTTTGTTTCGAATTTTATATATTGCGAAAACATTTCCTGGTAAACTGAGACGACAGCATGACACAAGACCAACTCATACTACATTTCAATAATTATCTACCTCTCGACGATATAGAAAAAAAGGAGTTAAGTGATCGTGTAATAGAAAAAAATATCAAGCGAAAACAATTTATTCTTCAAGAAAACGATGTGTGCAAGCATTATACTTTTGTTGCCAGCGGATTACTTAAAATGTATGCGGTTGACAAAAGCGGGGTAGAACACAATCTTCAATTTGCAGCTGAGAACGAATGGATTTCTGACATCGGTAGTTTGCATTCTGAGAAACCAAGCCGACTTTATATAGAAGCAATCGAACCATCTACAATTATACAAATAGAAAAGTCAAACCTGCTTTATCTCTAT
Source organism: Aurantibacillus circumpalustris (assembly GCF_029625215.1). GTDB lineage: Bacteria > Bacteroidota > Bacteroidia > B-17B0 > Aurantibacillaceae > Aurantibacillus > Aurantibacillus circumpalustris. The sequence goes on along the minus strand of NZ_CP121197.1, from coordinate 4,268,317 downwards.
ACTAATTTTCCAAAATTCGACAGGAATTTTAGAGTTATAACCGAAAACAAATTCATAGAACTTGAAAACAGGGTATTACAAAATATCAGTTCTACGGCGGAAGAACGTTACCAAACATTTTTAGAATGTTACCCCAAACTTTCAAATCGACTTCCAAATACTCAAATAGCCTCTTATCTGGGCATAACACCAGAATTTCTGAGCAAAATACGCAACAACATTGCTAAAAAGTAGTTTAGTCTTAATCTAGTTTAAGGGTGTTTCTTAAACTAGTTTATAGGTGTAACAACCTTGTTAGATCTATCTTTGTGTTGTAATTAAATGCAATAAATATGAAAAAAATAATTGTACCAGTTTGTCTGCTATTGATGCTTGCAAGTTGTCGAGATTCAAAAGAAAATAAATCATTCATAAACAATCAAAATCAACCAGAAATGAACGCAACAACCGAAAAATCAGCCATTGAGAAATTATTGTTCTCCTACCGTGACGCTTTAAATGCTTCAGATGTATCAAAAATACTAACGCTCTATTCTCAAGATGGCGTGTTTATGCCTACCAATGCTCCATCGGCAAAAGGACAAGCGCAAATAAAGGACTCCTATGAGTTTGTATTTAAAACTATTCAGTTAAATATTGAGTTTTTAATTGATGAAATACGTATAGATGGAAGCCATGCATTTGCGGTAACAAGTTCTAAAGGCACAACTTTAATTCATGCCAACGGGCAAACTGTTGCTGAAGAAAACAGAGAACTGTTTGTGCTTGCAAAAGAAGATAGCGGTTGGAAAATAGCCCGTTATATGTTTAACAAAACAAAGTAATTTTCGCGAATTGTAGTGAATTGAAAGGTAATTTAAATGCCAATGGTGTAGTATGCTACGATTGGTAAAATATAAAAAGGGGCTTTAAATAATTAAAGCCCCTTTTAAATGTTGTTATATTATTTTTTTATAATAATAAATTCGGTTCGTCTGTTCGCTTGATGATCTTCCTCTGTGCAATTTCCAGCATCAACCATATCACATGAGCAAGCATTTATAAGTTTGGTTTCGCCATAACCCTTAGCGTGTATACGTTCAGGATTTTTGATTCTGCTTTTAAGATAGTCTGCAGATGATTTTGCACGTCTGTTTGATAACCTTTGATTATAGGCATTACTGGATCTACAATCTGTATGCGCGTTTAATTGCAAACTCATTGACGGATATTCGTTCAGGACATTAACAATTTTATTTAATTCGGTTTCTGCAGAAGCTCTGATTTTGTATTCATGAAAATCAAAGTAGATGGGTTTAAATCCCACGATTTTACCTAAATCTTCATTCACTTTTATTTTTTCAGCAACTGTTTTTTCCTTTTTAACTGGAACGATGTCCTCTTTTTTAGCTTGAACAATTTCTTCTTTTTTAGGCGTGAGTAAAAGAGTTACATCTGATTTTACAATTAACTCAGAACCATATGTACTGAATGCATTACTTCCGTCGTCATATTTTTCTTTTTCGCCGGTTAATTTAAAATCTTTGTCTGATTCAACGTTGAATGAAAATGCACCATCACTCTTAGTTGTCACTGTATCTATAACATAATCTTTATCGTTTAATAAAGTTATAAATGTAGAAGCTAAATATTTTTCATTTTTGTCTTTAGCATGGCCATTGATTTTTTTGTTTAGAATAAACTTAACAGAGTAGATATCATCGTCACTGCTTCCTCCAACTCTGTTAGATGAGAAATAACCTTTTGTAAGTGAACTATCCATTAAAATTGAAAAATCATCAGAAGAACTATTCAACGGTGCTCCTAAGTTTGTTGCTTTTCCAAAAACAGATCCTTTTATAGTTGAGCTAAAAATATCAAGTCCACCTAAACCGAAGTGTCCGTTGGATGCAAAAAAAAGTATTCCTTTTTCTTCTTGGTAAAATGGAAATACTTCATTTCCCTCCGTATTTATTGTATTTCCGAGATTTGTTGAATTTCCCCAAGTTCCGGCATCATCGCGTGTTACCTTATATAAATCAGCTCCACCAAATCCTCCTGGCTTGTTGCAAGTGAAATACATCGTTTTGCCGTCTTCTGATAGTGAAGGTTGTCCAACCGAGTAGTCTTTGTTGTTAAGCACAAAAGACTCTGGCTCTGACCATTTATCCTTTTCTTTATCATAGGTAGAGAAATATATTTCGATATTTACTATCAATTCTTTTTTTGTTAAGGTGTAATTATTTTTTGAGTAAGCCATAAACGTGCCTTCCTTATTAAAACTGGCCGGACCTTCGTTCATGTTCCCGTTAAAACTCTTATTAAAGTTTTCGGGATCTTTTAATTGATCACCATCTACATCTGCAACATAAATGTTCAAATAAGGTTTCCCATTTCTGTATGATGTTTTTGGCATTGATTTAGTAGTTCTGCTTGAAGCAAAAACGATTTTATTTTTATAATAACTGGTGCCAAAGTCTTGGGCGTCACTGTTAATATTTAAATTATTTATTTTGTATTTGGCGTTATTTTCTAATAGTAATGGAAGTGAAGCTTTGTTAGCTTTGTAATCGATCGCTCTAAGATCTTGTGGTGTTTGTTCTACAAATTTATCCATCCACTTACCAGCCTCTTCATATTTTTTAACTGATTTAAGTACCATCGAATAATTAAAATAATCTTCTGAATTATTGCCATCCTTCATGGTAAATAATTTTAGGTAGGCAGTTTCCGAAGAAGTGTCCTTATGCATTTTGTAATAGCTTATTGCTAATTTTCTTTGCCCATCGGTTGTGAGTTGATCTTCCGAGGAATAGGCTTCAATTGCTTCGTTATAAGAATAAATAAAATAAAACTTATCGCCTTTAATTTCGTTTTTAGATTTTTTAGCAGCTGGCTCATTTTCACCAGGAAGCGTAGAACTTATCTTTTTAAAGAATATTTTGCTTTCTGAATCTATTTCGCTCGTGTATCGTTTACTCGCTAAAGCAAATTGTTGTGCTGAGATGGTATAACTCATCCCAATAAATGCAATAATGGGTATATATAAATTTTTCATTTGGTTTGTTTTTGTGGTTTTTAAAAATATCTTGGTGAGTGAATTTGTTTTTTAGCAGCTGTCAGAAAATCGAATCTTAAAACTATTTCGTGACTTCCCTGATTGTACTTACCGGTATTTAACCCGAAAGACCAATCATATGAATAGCCAAGAAAAAGCTGTTGTGTAAAATTAAATCCGATTAAGCCACCAAAAGCGTCACTGGTACGGTACATTGCACCGAGTGTTAACTTTTTCATGATGATAAAAGAAGCTGTAAAGTCTGCCTGAATTGGAACCGCCGATGTAACCTTTACAAAAGTGGTTGGTTTAAATGCAAGATTGTCAGATAAGTTGAACACAGCACCTGCAATGAAAAAGTAATGTCTTCGTTCGCTTCCACTTAATGCTCCGTCGCTGGAATATTTATTTTCAATTAAGTTTGGAATAGAAACTCCAGCATAAAAGCGTTCTCTTGAATAATAAGCACCAAAACCAAAATTAGGAGTGATGCGTCTGTTAATGTTATTTTGAAAAGATGGATCATTCGGCACATCTAGTCCTAAAGAACTGAGGTTAGCTTGAAACATATTCACGCCAGCACTTAAGCCCAAAGCTAATTTTGATTTTTTTGTAAGATCAATTCTATAGGCAAAATCGCCGTAAAAGGATGTTCTATTACTTGGGCCAATTTTATCATTCAAAATTGAGAGTCCTAGGGCAAGATGATCATTTTTTAGTGGCGAGTGAATGGTAAGGGACTGAACTATTGGCGCGCCTTTAAAACTAACCCATTGTGATCGGTGCAGTCCGGTTATTGTTATCGCATCGCGACTTCCAGCATAGGCTGGATTTACCATTAATGTATTATACATATAATGTGTATACATTGGATCTTGTTGCCCAAAAGCACTCAGGCCAAAGAGAAGGGCTGAAACTAGTACTAATTTGGATTTTTTATTTTTATATGTTTTCATTTTTTTTACTAATTAATTGTGATTATGTTTTTCTAATTCTACGGCTCTTTATTATTAACTCGATGTAGTTATCTGAATTTTATTTTTAAGATTATCTGTTTAAGTAGATTGTTCCCTTGTATACGGGTGTGCCATTTTTCAAATCAAGAATGTAGAAATAAGTACCAACTGGTAAATTGTCGCCACCAATTCTCAAGCCCATTGTTGCTTTACCGTTCCAGTTATTCTGGTAAGGACTCGCTTCAAATACTTTTTCTCCCCAACGATTAAAAATCACGAAGGCATTATCCGGAAAATAGGTTATTCCTCTGATAACAAAAACATCATTTATTCCATCGTCATTAGGAGAATATCCTTCTGGAATGTAGAAATCAATATCAATGCAATCGTGCACTGACACAGTTATTGTAGAAGCAGCTGACTTGCAATTATTAGCAGTTATTTCTAAAGTGTAAGTACCTGCATTTGATATTAATGCAGAAATAATAGTAGGATTTTGAACATTCGTTGAGTAACTACTTGGACCTGTCCAGGTGTACGTTGCACCAGAAACACTTTGAGTTGTTAAAGCTATTGGTTTGCCAACGCATACAGAAAAATTAGAACTAACTATTGGATTTTGTGCAGAATTTAACACTAAAGAAACATTTGCAGAAGTATAATTTGTTGCGCAGGATCCACTCACGATAAGATTGTAGTTTGCGGAAGCATCGCTAATAATGGTAGGATTTATGTTTAAAGTTGCTGAAGTTGCTCCTGAAACACTAGTACTGTTGTTTAAATTTACTGTTCCATTTCTCCACTGATAGGTATATCCTGATCCTGATGCGGAAACAGAAAATCCTGCAGGACTTCCTACACAAACAGTTTGATCAATGGCTGAAACCAAAATAACTGGAGACGAAGTAAGCACTAAAGAAATGTTTGTAGATGTGTAATTCGGTAAACATGGGCCGCTAATAATAACGTTGTAGAAAGAAGAAGAATCTGCAACAGTAACTGGGTTAATTATAAGCGTCGCCGTGTTTGCGCCCGAAATATTTCCGCCGTTGATTAAGTTAATTGATCCATTTCTCCATTGGTAGGTAAGACCTGTTCCCGAGACATTGGCAATGAAGTCAGCTGAATTTCCAGCACACACAGTTTGATTACTTATGGCTGCTGCAATTGTAGGTGATGCAGCAATTGATAAGGAAACATTGGCAGATGTAAAGTTTGTCGTGCATAATCCACTGATAATAACGTTGTAGTAGGAAGAAGTGTCGCTTATGCTAGCGGGATTAATTACCAAGGTAGCTGAATTTGCACCGGATATATTTGCACCATTTACTAAATTCACTGTTCCGTTTCTCCATTGATAGGTATACCCTGTAGCGTTTGGTGCTACTGAAAAACTAGCTCCGCTGCCATTACAGATAATTTGATCATTAATAGGATTATTAATAGAAGGTGAGTTGTTTACAGCTAAAGAAATATTTGTTGATGTGTAATTACTTCCACAAGCGCCTGTAATAATAAGATTGTAGTTATTGGCAGCATCCAAAGCTGCCACTGGATTAATGGTTAATGTAGCTGTTGTAGCTCCAGAAATAGCTCCACCATTTATTAAGTTGGTGGTTCCTTTTCTCCATTGGTATGTGAGTGCACTTGCAACTGAAACAGAAAATGTGACTGGACTTCCAATACAAACAGTTTGATTAGGAATACTTGTTGTTATGGTTGCAGAAGGATTAACTACTAATGAAATATTTGTAGTAGTATAATCTCCGGCACAACCGCCTCCGATTACAAGGTTATAGTCGCTTGCAGCATCTAGAACATTTACAGGATTTAGTGTTAAGGTGGCAGAAGTTGCTCCTGAGATATTTCCACCATTAAGTAAGTTTGTGGTTCCTTTTCTCCATTGATAGGAAGTTCCACCGGTTGATGATACTGAGAAAACTACCGAACTTCCGGCACAAACAGTTTGATCTGTTGAGGCACCGGAGATTCCAACTGACGGTGGAATATTTACCGTTGATGCAAACGTGCTTAATGCCCCGGTTGTAGTGAGTATCCTGCCATTAAGATTTACACCTGTAGCTAAAATAATGGCTGCATTATTTACGATAAAAGTTCCTTTTGAAATGGAGTTGCCATTTATGCTGAGCGCTCCATCAATTTTCCAAAATACATTTTTTGCTTGTGTACCATTAATTAAGATGATTTTAGAATTAACACTTGTAGAAAAAGCACCATTAACTTGAATTACAAATACAGCGTTCGCATTTCCTTGTGCATTTAAATAAAGAGAGTCTGTAAGCGTTACGGCACCATTCATTAAATATGTATGTGGTGTAAGTACAAGGTTATTTCCGAATTGAGCTGGATATAATAATAGTATATCATTTGGCAGCGTATTTAAATAGGTATAAACATTTCCTAAATCCACAGAACATTGAGCGGTAGAAAGATCGGGGATAGGATGAATTGCGCCCAAAACAAACAAAGGATTGTAACCAGTTGTTAGTCCATTATTGCTGCCAATATCACCTGTTACTGTTGTTACTCCAACATTTGTTACAGCACCGTTTGCTGAGAAGATTGCATAACAGGCCGCTGAGGCCAGTGCTGGTGCAGCTGGACCATTTAATATTGCCGCGTTACAACCCAGAGGAGTGTATACTAAAACATTATTAACGGAAACAGCTCCGGTAGTAGAAAGTGCGCGACCTTCTAATGTCACACTTGAACTCATGCTGATTGCTGCGTTGTTCGCGATGATGGTTCCTTTAAAACTTGTTCCAGAAGACAAACCAACGGCTCCTTCCACTTTCCAAAACACATTACACGCCTGAGCGCTATTACTTAATGTAATTACTGCATTTGAGTTTGAAGAAAATGTACCACTAATTAAAAATATAAAAACAGCAGAAGGGTTTCCTTGTGCATTTAATATAAGTGTGTTGCTTAATATAGAATTTCCTGATAACGAATAAACGCCGGCAGTTAACACGGCGCCATTTCCTAGAGGCGATGCGGGAAAAAATCCTGGTACAGTTGTATTAAGTTGGTTATAAGCCGTCAATAGATCGGCTGCACACAGTGCAGTTGCACCGTTGTTATTAAGCATGTTACCATTCACATTTCCAAAACCAGTGCTTGGACCAACGTTTGATCCTACATTGCCGGTAACATGAGAAGTTCCAACATTTGTAACTGCACCAATAGAGGTAAAGAGTGCGAAATTTGCGGAAGTACCAAGGTTTGGCGCTTGTCCGTAATTTATAGCTGGGATTAAAAAAAGTAAAGCCACTATTAGCGCAATAAGTAATTTATTTTTCATTTCAGTCAAGTTTATTATCGAATTCATTTTCATACTCAAAGGTATCTTGTGAAGTATGAGTTAGTGTTACAGAATTAAATTAAAGAGTTGCAGAAGTCACGTATTTTAACTTAATAGAAAGTGGTTTCAGCTGAAACGTGTTGCAGTAGTGGTTCAGAGGCTACATTTATTTTATTAAACTAAGATTATTCATTTCTTGAACAAGCAAAAGAAATAATGTATTTAATTCTTTCTTGATTTTTTGAGCGGAATTATATTTATAGGATTTTAATATTAGTTTAATTATTATGCGATTAATTTTGTGCACTACGCAATAATTAAACTCTCATAGTAAATCTCTATTAAAAAGCTCCGGAAAAGAGTGTGAAGATATACAAGCCTTGTAAGCCAATACGGAACTGCTGTACAGTGAGGTGACGTCTTTTTGTAAACAGGGTTTTTATAAAGGTTGTTAGAAAGGCACTTTTAGATAAGGTAATGCATTAGCTAAAAAGTTTTATTTCCAATAGTGTTGAGTCATTTGTTTTTTCAAACGAATAATTTAAGCCAGAGTGGTCTTTGAACACTGTTTGCGACATGGATCGTTTTTTTGGTCTTGGTTTACTATCTATAAAAAAAGCAAACCCCCCGCTAGAGCAGAGATTTGCAGAAAGGGTTCAAGGATTTTACTTTTTGTCTTTTTTGTTTCCGTCAGTTTCCTTTTTTTCGGAATTCTTGCTGCCATTTTTGTCTTGGTTAGCAGTTGGATTTTTAGGATTGATTTCCTTTTTGTTTCCGTCCTTTTCCGGTTTTTGGTTTAAAGGGTTACCTGACTTGTTCTGATTTGGCTGGTTGTTCTGATTTTTTTCTGTTTTCATGTTTTATAGTTTAGTAAAGATTGAAGAACAAAGTTGCGCACAAGCGTGTCGAAAAGTATTACAGAATCCGAGGAATAAATTACATAGTTCACATGCAAACAAATAGGATGCAACCTTAATACCAATTTGAAAAATAATTTAGTCTAATCAAAATTATCTTTCAGTACGCTGGCCGGTGTGATGTATCCCGATAACTATCGAATTGGCGTCAAGTTAAGGCACTTGAAGAGCCCTTGAGTCTCTTTAGTACCAAGACCTTTGACTTTCTTTTTTCTTGAAAAAAAGAAACAAAAATTCAAGGCTTCATAAAATTTTGCGGAAAATCTGCAGCAAGCTTAAACCTAAATGCTCGCTCAAAGCTCCACCGGAGCTTTGCCGGGCCCTTTGATCATGTCTCGGCCGTCATTTACGCTATTAAGCCGAGACAGCAAAGTGCCCACGCTCTCATCGCAAATGCCGTTTCCTTTCTCGAAAAGCCTTCAATAACCAATGCGTGTTTGACTACTGCAAACTTTTCGAGAACTCTTTTTAAATTGCTGAAGATTTGTCTCGTAAAATTTTATAAGGCCAGACCACCAGAACCCTCTCACTAAAAGGGCTAGCGTCTTATTTGTATCTTTTTATCTAGACACAGATTCGATAATAATCGGGAGGTAGGTACCGATTATTCAAAATGACGGTGCAATTGAAAATTGGACAATCTATTTTGTTACATCGGTATAATTATTGTTTTAATCCAAAATAGATGAGTAGCACCGGCAAGGTTACGGTTACAAAAACCAGCACTTTGCCAAAATCAATTTTTTTGGTGCGCTCAAGGTTGTCCGAACACTGACTGCAGGATTCTATGCTGATCACTTTGTCTTCAAGCGAGTAGGCAATGGCTACTTTTACGTAGTCACCAATAACTTTTTTGCCGTTCACAGGCTTGGTATTAAACGCAAAGGTTCTGCGATCGGTTAAACGGTACACATATAAAAAAGTAGTGCATGTGTCGTTACGTGTTTTTAAATCGTAAGGCTGAATGCCAAGTATATTGTCTACAGCTGTTTTCGACATTCCCAATTCAATGGCTAGTACTTTTTCGAGGGTGGTATATTTTGGTGACCTTACAATACAGGAACTTAGGAGAAGAAGGATAAAAGGAATTTTTAGTAGCTGATTTTTCATTTTTTTAATTCTATTTTTCCACTCTTTGTGAGCTTGAGGTGAAATGATTCTTCTAAAGGAATAGTAGATTCAAGTGTAGCTTCTAGTGCTAACGTGTAATCATAAGTATCTTTATCGACAAGTATTTTAAACAAAGTATTTCCAATGTTTTTTATTTCAATTTCTATGGGTAGATCAATAAACGTTGTTCCAAAAGGTCTAATAGATATAGCTTTTTTGTAAGTTCCTTGTAAAGATCCCTGTTTTGAAATGTCCATCGTGTAACGAATATCCTGGACGGAGAGATTAACAACGCTGTAATTGATTATTTTAACTCTAGCAATTGCTTGTATATATTTTAAGCGAATCTTTTTCCATTTTATTTGTTCGATTTTTAACTCAGGAGGCTGTGGAATTTTTATTTTCGCCGATTTTTTAATCGGGATTTTCGCTGCGCCAAAAATTGTAGAGTATCCAAGATCAATGTCAACGGAATAGCCAATACTGTCACCTTTTTTGCGTTCAGTTTTTAAATCTTTCAAAATAGCAACGTATGGAATTTTTAGAGAAAAATCAACGGTGTCGCTTCCATATGCGGGTAGTTTTATTCCAAGCGATTTTTTATTTTGCAAATAGGTTTTGTTGAGCAGAGCTACTTTGTATAGTAGAGTGTCTATTTCTATTTTAAGAAAAAACTGGTTTGTTACTATAAAACTTGCAGTAACAAAGGAGGTATCTCTTTCTACTGAGATAAGTATGTCACCTGTTTGTTCTACCGTTGGTATAAAGGGAGTTGATAACTTACTTCGAAAAACATATCCCAGACAAGATGCAATTACTAATATGATAAAGACAATGCTAATTATACGCTTAATTTTTTTCATTTTCAGCTGAATAAATTTCCAACCAACAAAGATGATTTTTGCAAGATCTTAAGTGTTACATAATCTTAGGAATTTGTTGTATAATTATCACTTTGTTATTTTATCAAAAAACCTTCCAGTCGCTTGATTATAGTGCCTTTCGCAAAAGATATGATTCTGGCCACGAATTGTAGTAAATAACGCAACATTATATTTCCATTAAGTTCTTGAATAAACGACTCTTTCTCGTATTTAAGGTTACCTTTGTTTACATTAGAATGCTTAAATGATAAAGGTGTTCGGTGTAGTTTTCACAAACTAATGTCAATGAAAATGAAACCATCACTAAAAAAAGGCAAGAAAAAATCTGTCTTAAACAAAAGCATCCATTCAAAAGTTGCCGCTATTCCAAAAAAAGAGGCTAAGCTCCGTAAGGATCAATTACAGAAAACATCTAGCGTAGAAAAAAGTCAGGCAGAGCCAAATGCATTTACGATAGTGGCTATTGGTGCCTCTGCTGGTGGTCTGGAAGCGATTACTGAGTTTTTAAAGAACCTGTCGCCGAATACGGGTATGGCATTCATTTATGTACAACATCTTAGCCCAGATCACAAAAGCATGTTGTCTTCTCTTTTATCCAAAACTACTATTATGAAAGTTCAGGATGTGGAAGATATGGATAAGATGGAACCAAACAATGTATACATAATGCCTTATAACAAAGGAATTGAGGTTACAGACGGTCACATAAAATTACTCCCTCGACAAAACAAATCGTTTATTCTCTCGATTGACGTGCTTTTCTCCTCCTTGGCTGAAACGCATAAAGACAATGTGATCGGTATTGTGCTTTCGGGCAGTGGCCACGATGGTACATTAGGACTTAAACAAATAAAGGAAGCGGGCGGAATAATTTTTGCCCAGAATGAAACTGCAAAATTCAGCAGTATGCCAGAATCAGCCATAGCCGAGGGTATTGTGGATTTTGTTTTATCACCTAAACAAATTGCAACTAAGCTTAATTGGATGAGCAAGCATCCATTAATTACGCGAAAGGGAGGAAAGCTTGCTCCAGAAGATGAAATAGATAATAGAGATCCTTATTTGAAAGTGATTATGCAACTCTTGGATAAAAACAAACAGGTTGATTTTAGTCGCTACAAAATGAATACAATCAAACGACGCATTTTAAGGCGGATGTTGATCCTAAAAATAACAGATTTAAAACAGTATTCAGAAATACTGAAACAAAAAAAAGATGAAACGGATTTGCTTTATGCAGATTTACTCATTAATGTAACTGAGTTTTTTAGAGATCCGGATGCGTTTGTGCGTTTAAAAAATATTATTTTTCCAAAGCTTCTCAAAAGTAAAAAGCAGGGTGAGTCGCTGCGTATTTGGGTAGCGGCTTGCGCCACTGGAGAGGAAGTGTACAGTTTCGCTATGTTATTATTTGAGATTCAAGACACTAAAGTCAATAAGATCCCTTTCCAGATTTTTGCCTCTGATTTAAGTACAGACGCTATTAATCAGGCACGCATAGGAGAATACTCGGTTCACCAGCTTAAAAATGTTTCATCAAAACGCCTCCAGCATTTCTTTACAAAATCGCGGGATAAATACCGCGTCATCAAATCACTCCGCGATGTTTGTATTTTTGCGCCTCACAATATTTTACGCGATCCTCCTTTTTCGCGCGTAGATTTTATCAGTTGCCGCAACCTGCTCATATATCTGGATACCACGGCACAGAAAAAAGCAATTTCCACATTTCATTATGCGCTTAATGATAAGGGCTTTTTGATGCTTGGTAAATCAGAAACCATTGGTTCGTCAACACAACTTTTTACTGCATCCCCCGATAAAAAAATTAAAATATATATCCGTAAAAAAGATTCCAGTACACGCAGCACGACAAATGTTTTACCCCGCATTCAACAAAAAAATACGATAGTAAGGGTGATGCACCAATCTATTCGTTCTCAAAAAATAGGTTCTGCTGCTTTGGGAAGTCTTGGTAACGCATTCGATTTGATTCTGCTTTCAAACTATGTGCCGGCTAGTATAGTTATTAATCACGATCTTGATATTCTTCAGTTTCGAGGCCAGACAGCACTATACCTTCAGAATTCTACCGGAAGAGCCAGCTTAAATGTTTTAAAAATGGTACATCCGGAAATAACGTTTGAGTTGCGGAATGCTATACACCACGCCATTAAAACAAAACAAACGGTGAATAAAACCGGCATTGAAGTGAACCGTGATAAAGCAGGAGTGGCCCTGCGTATCGTTAATCTTGAAGTATCTCCACTGATAATGGAAGGTGAAGAAGAGCTGTTGATTATTATTTTTACTGGACAACAAAGTAGTCAATTGTCTGAGAATTCAATTAAAGACACGAAAAACAATTCACTAGCAAGAGACAGAAGAATAAAAAAACTCGAAGAGGAAATAGCAGCTTCTCGTCTCGATATGGCCACTATCACCCATGATCAGGAGGCCGCCAATGAAGAACTACAAAGTGCTAACGAAGAAATTGTTTCGAGCAATGAGGAATTGCAAAGTCTCAATGAAGAGCTTGAAACGTCAAAGGAAGAAATAGAGTCTACAAATGAAGAGCTGATAACTACCAACCAAGAGCTTCAGGCACGAATTCTAGAAGTGGAAGAACTTTATAATTATTATGAAATAATTCTTTCTACCATTCATGAGCCCATGCTTATTATTGATAAGGATATGCGCGTTAAGTCAGCTAATAAATCATTTTGCGCACTATTTAAAATTACTGAAGAAAAAAGTACCGGAGTATCGCTCTTTAGTTTAAATAATCGCCAATGGAATATTCCACGCCTGCGTGAACTACTCGATAATGTTATCTTAAAGAATAAACCTTTTCAAGATTTTGAAGCTGAGCTTAATTTACCCGTTTCAGGAAAAAAGACTTTGCTGCTTAACGCTCATGGCATTGTGCAACAAAGTAATAATGAAGAGCTCATTGTTCTTACTATTTCAGACGTTACACAAATAAAGAAATTGGCTTTTGATCTCAGACAGAAGGAAAAGAAAGTACTGGAAGTAAAACTCGAAGTGGAAAAAAAGGCCATGAAAAAGATCGAGAAAATTAATTGTGAGTTGATACAGGCGAAAAATAATGCAGAACATAAAACAGAAATTGCAGAGAATGCCGTAAAGGCCAAACAACAGTTTCTTTCAAATATGAGCCATGAAATCAGAACGCCAATGAATGCAATTATTGGCTTTACGAATGTAGTTTTAAAAACACAACTTAATGACTCTCAGAAGGAATACATCAATGCGATTAAACTTTCTGGTGATTCTTTGATAATACTCATAAACGACATTCTTGACATTGCTAAAGTAGATGCAGGAAAAATGACTTTTGAGCAGATACCATTTAATCTTTCACACTCTATTACTGCAATACTTCATTTGTTTGAAATTAAGATTCTGGAAAAAAACTTAGAACTGATTAAGGAGTACGATGACGCGATTCCCGAAATTTTAATTGGCGATCCCTTGCGTTTACGACAAATAATTTTAAACCTCTTGAGCAATGCGGTTAAATTTACGCATACCGGAAAAATTATTATAAGTATACGCCTCATCAAAGAAGATGAAAAAAACACAAACATTGAATTTACAATTGCAGACACAGGTATAGGGATTCCTGAAAACAAGTTAAAAAATGTATTTAATAGCTTTGAACAAGCTTCAAGAGAAACTTCTAGGTCATATGGCGGATCAGGCTTGGGGCTTGCTATAGTAAAACAATTGGTCGAGCTACAAGGCGGAACAATCGCATTAAATAGCGTGGTCGGCGAAGGATCTTCCTTTAGCTTTGTTCTCGATTTTGAAAAGCTAGGTTTAAGTACGGAGTTTAAAACAAACGAAACAGAAACCTTAACAAAAGATACTCTGCTAAAAACAATAAAGGTTTTGGTTGCCGAAGATATTGCTCTAAACCAACTTTTAATTAAGTTGATTCTAACAGATTTTGGATTTGAATTTGATATTGTAAGTAATGGTAAACTCGCTATCGACCTGCTCAAAAAGAATGTCTACGATGTTGTTTTAATGGATCTGCAAATGCCCGAAATGAATGGCTTTGAAGCAACCGAACATATCCGTAAGGAAATGCATTCAAACATCCCGATAATTGCTCTTACAGCAGATGTTACTTCAATGGATGATGAAAAATGCAAAAAGTTAGGCGTGACTGATTATATCTCAAAACCAGTTGATGAGAAATTGTTGTATAGCAAAATTGTAAGGCTTGTAAGTAAATCCGATTCTTTGGTACACAGTAATTTGTATAAGAAAAAAGATTTATAAGATTACATGATCTTGAATGAAACAAAAAGCTGTCTGAATTCAGACAGCTTTTTTTACGCTTTACTTTCTATAAGCTATTTTACTTAATTAAATTTTCTTGGAATTAATTAAATGAAATTGTCATATTTTAACGAATAAAATATAGATAGTTCATTGCAAACTAGTCCTATAATCCAGAATTAAGGCTATTTTCTCATTATTTAGTGTAAGTGTGAAATGTGTAAGTCAATTAAATTGTTACGTAACAAATCCCTTTTTTAATGATTGAACTTTGTGAAAAATATAAAATCACTAAAAAAATAAATCAAATGAAAAACAAATTTTTACTTCTAGCAACTTTTACGGCGCTCTTGTGTTTTCCGAAATTAAATTTTGGACAAGCACCAACGCTAGGCAGCACGGCAAATTTTGTTCTGTTTTCAACAAACGGACCATTAAATGTAATCAGTGCTTCAACATTTACAGGAGACGTTGGTACCAACAATGGAACTTGTTCAGGCTTTACAGGTGTAACCGGTGTAGTTCACACAATGGATGCGGCAACTGCACTTTGTGCAGCTGATTTAACTACCTTGTACAATCAATTAAATACAACAGCAGCTACATTAATTCCGGTACCTATTTTAGGTAACAATCAAGTTATTACTGCTGGGGCTTATTCTATTTCAACAGCCGCTTCATTAAATGGAACTCTTACCTTAGATGGACAGAGCAATTCAGGGGCTGTCTTTATTATTCAGGTGCAGGGTGCATTCTCAACCAATGCAGGCGCCGTAGTCAACTTAATAAATGGGGCATTAGCCTGTAATGTTTTTTGGAAAATAGAAGGGGCTTTTAATACAGGTGCTGGAACTCTTATGAAAGGTACAATTGTTGCAAACAACGCTTTAATAAATTTAGGAGCGGGTACTGTACTTCAAGGTAGAGCTCTAACAACAGCAGGTGCTGCGGATGTAAATGGTAGCACTCTTTATATTTCAACATGTTCTAATCCTTCACCAACTATTATTACACAACCTGTTACTCAAACAGTTTGTACGGGTAGTTCTATGAGTTTTTCGGTTAACGCTATAGGTGCTGGTTTAACTTACCAATGGAGAAAAGGTTTAGTTAATTTAGTGAATGGTGGAAATGTTGCTGGAGCTACTTCTAGTGTACTTACTATTAATCCTGCTACTTCAACGGATGTTGCATCAGATTATAATGTTGTAGTGAACGGAACATATCTTCCAAGTGTTGTTTCAATCAATGCTTCTTTAATTATAGGAACAGCTCCCGCTATCACTGCTCAAGCAGCTAGTCAAACTGTTTGTGCAGGGGCTACTGTGAGTTTTCCAATTGTTGCAACAGGTACAGGACTTTCTTATCAATGGAGAAAAGGACTTGTTAACTTAACGAATACTGGAAATATTTCAGGGGCTACTTCAGCAAACTTAACTATTACAGGAGCAACAGTAGCTGATGCAGCAACAAATTATAATGTAATTGTTTCAGGACTTTGTACACCTAGTCAAACTTCAACCAATGTATCTTTAGTTGTAAATACTGCTCCGGCAATTACTTCACAACCATCTTCACAAACTATTTGTGCAGGATCTACCATGAGTTTTCCAATGGTTGCTACAGGAACAGGCATTTCTTATCAATGGAGAAAAGGACTTGTGAATTTAACGAACACTGGAAATATTTCTGGTGCAACTTCAGGAACTCTTACTATCACAGCAGCAACTGTTGCTGATGCAGGAACAAATTATAATGTAGTCATTACGGGACTTTGTTCTCCTAGTCAAACTTCATCAAGTGTAACATTAGTTGTAAATACAGCTCCTGTTATTACTGCACAACCTATAAGTCAAACAGTTTGCGTTGGAACGAGTGTAAATTTTCCTGTTACCGTTACAGGTTCTGGTTTAACTTATCAATGGAGAAAAGGTTTAGTTAACATTGCAAATGGTGGATCGACTTCTGGTGCAACCTCGGCTATCTTAACGATTAATCCAGTAGCAGCGGTAGATGGGGCTTCAAACTATAATGTAGTTATTTCTGGTCTTTGTGCTCCTAGTCAAACTTCATCAAATGTTATTTTAACCGTAAATGGTTCACCAAGCATTACAACGCAACCGGTATCACAAACTGTTTGCGCAGGGAGTGCGGTTAGTTTTCCAGTTGTAGCATCTGGTCCTGGTATAACTTACCAATGGAGAAAGGGAACTGTTAACATGAGTAATGGTGGTACTATTTCTGGTGTAACAACAGCAACTTTAAATATTAGTGCAGCTACCTTGCTTGATGCAGGAACTAATTACAATGTTTTAGTTTCAGGATCTTGTGTACCGAATGATATTTCAATGAATGTATCATTAGTAGTAAATACGTCACCTGTAATTTCTACTCAACCAGTATCACAAACAGTGTGTGCTGGTTCTACGGTTAATTTCCCTGTTACTGTAACCGGATCAGGTTTAGCCTATCAATGGAGAATTGGAACTGTGAATTTAAGCAACGGTGGTAATATTTCTGGTGCAACATCATCACAACTTACTCTTAATTCAGTAACGGTTGCCGATGCATTAGCTAATTATAATGTAGTTATAACAGGAGTTTGTTCACCAACTGTTGTTTCAAACAACGTTTCACTAGTGGTTAATACGCCACCGTCAATTTTAGCTCAACCAGTAACACAAACTATTTGTGCTGGTAGTCCAGTTAACTTTATTGTAACGGCAAGTGGATCAGGATTAACGTACCAATGGAGAAAAGGTAGTACTAATATAACAAATGGTGGAACCACCTCAGGAGCTACAAGCTCGGTGCTTACTATCAATTCAGTTTTATCATCAGATGCGGCAGCGAATTACAATGTTGTAGTTTCGGGATTATGTTCACCTAATCAAATCTCATCAAACGTTGGATTAGTAGTTAATACCGCTCCTTCCATCTTAACTCAACCTGTTTCACAAACTATTTGTGCTGGAGGTACGATTATTTTTTCTGTTACCACAGCTGGAACGAATTTAAGTTACCAATGGAGAAAAGGAACAGCAAACATCACAAACGGAAACAATATTACAGGAGCTAATTCAGCGATCTTGACTATTAACCCAGCAGGAACAGCAGATGTTGCGAGTGATTATAACTTAGTTGTTCATGGTGATTGCGCACCCGATGCAATTTCGGCAAATGTTGCATTAACGATCAACGTTTCACCCATCGTTGTTATGTTACCTGGAACTCAAAAAGTATGTGAAGGAAGTTCAATGAGTCTTCCGGTTACTGTAACTGGTTCTGGTTTAACTTTTCAATGGAGAAGAGGATCTGTTAATTTAGTAAATGGCGGAAATATTTCTGGAGCTAACACAGCTGTACTGACTATTAATCCTGTAAATACAAGTGACGCAGGTTCAAATTACAATTTAGTAATTACTGGTTTATGCGCGCCAAGTGTAACTACAGCTAACTTACAAGTGACTGTTAAAACAGCTCCTGTTATTACCTTACAACCAAACAATCAAATGGGTTACATCGGTAGTTCAGTAAGTTTTATTGTGATGGCAACAGGTTCAGAATTAACCTATCAATGGAGAAGAGGAACTGTTAATTTAGTGAATGGTGGAAACATCTCAGGTGCTAATTCATCTATTCTTACCATTAACCCAGTTAACCAGTCTGATACAGCTTCTAATTACAACGTTGTAATCACTGGAGCTTGTTCACCTCAAGTAGTTTCAAACAATGCTATTCTTTGGGTATGTTTTTGTGAGAATCCTACTGGTATAAAAAAAGAAGAAAATTCAGTTGGAACTGTGAAAGTTTTCCCGAATCCGTTTTCTAATGAGATTAATATTTCGGTAACTAAAGAGTCATTAATGAACACATGCGAAATGAAAATTTATGATGTTTCAGGTGTAGAAGTAATGCACTCGACGGTGACGAAAGAAATAACGCAACTAAACACGAGTAAACTTGCTCCAGGTGCTTATTTTTACAGAATCATGTATGACAATAAAGTAATTCAAACTGGAAAAATTATTGGTCAATAAACAAATTTAATATTTTAAATCCCCATTCTTCTTTAAGAGGAATGGGGATTTTTTTTTAAGCAGGATTTAGAAAGTGTGTGAATAATGTAACTAAATGAAAAAGTTGTGTAATGGTTCTCAATGTATTCATGATGACCTTAGCAGCGTGAAAACGAATTCACCTTTAAAAATAAAAAAATGAAAACAAAATTACTTTATTTGGCAACAGCCATTGGTATAATGAATCTTCCCGGTGTTACATTCGGACAGGCCCCTACACTTGGATCTACTGCAGGCTTTGCTGTATTTACTTCCATTGGTGCGGTGACCCAAATTGGTATTTCGCAAATTACTGGCAATGTGGGAACCAACAATGGCTCAAGTACTGGTTTTGGAAATGTAAACGGTGTTATGAATGATAATAATGGCGCAAGCGCGCTTTGTGCTACCGATCTATTAAGCGCCTATAACCAATTAAATGCTACCGTTGCTGCTTTTTTTCCATCACCTTTATTAGGTAATGGCGCAACTTTAAACGCAGGAGTGTATTCAACCTCTGCCGCTTCTACCTTAAATGGCACATTAACACTTGACGCACAAAATAATGCGAGTGCTATATTTATTTTTAAAATTGGTGGTACTTTTGCGTCAGCAGCAGGTGCCAATGTGATTTTAGCAAATGGTGCCAAGGCCTGTAATGTATTTTGGAAAGTTGAAGGTGCGGTAAGTTTAGCTGCAGGAACAAAAATGAAAGGTACGATCATCGCTAACAATGCCGCGATATCTCTTTCCTCAGGCGCAACGCTTGAAGGTAGAGCCATGACGACAAGTGGTGGAATTACACTTTCAGATGTTTTAGCGTTTACGCCAGTTGGTTGTGGTAGTCCTTATTTAACAGGACCAGCGTCTCCAACTCTTAATTCGACAGGTTGTTATGGTATATTTTCGTCAAACGGGCCGGTTACTAATACCGGAATTAGTTTTATTAACGGTGGAGATGTTGGAACAAATGTAGGCTTAACTACAGGTTTCAATCCATTAAATGTAAGTGGGTCTATTCACCCTATTGCCGACGTCTCAACAGGTACTTGTGCAGCCGATTTGCTTACACTTTACACATACCTCAATACCTTGCCTTACGATATTAATTTACTTTATCCTCCTCAATTTGGAAACAAATTAGTACTTACTCCACACGTTTACCAAATGAATGGTGCTACAACTTTTGTTGATACACTTTTTTTAAACGGAATGGGAAATGCGAACGCGGTTTTTGTAATTTCTATCAATGGCGCATTATCAAGCAGTGCTTATGCCAGTGTTATTTTAACGAATGGTACGCAAGCAAAAAATGTGTTCTGGAAAGTTGATGGTGCAGTGAATTTAAATAATTACACCGATTTTAAAGGAACAATTGTAGCAAACAATGGCGCTATTAATTTAGCAACCGGTGTGGAACTAAACGGACGCGCTTTAACTACTAACGGTTCTGTAGGAACAGCTGCCATTAACGTAACTGTTACCGCTGGATGTACAGCGTTTGCTCCAAATATTACAACACAACCTATTAATAAAACGCTTTGTGCTCCTGGAACTGCTAGTTTTACTGTGAATTCTACTGGTAGTAATCTTACTTACCAATGGAGAAAAGGTTCTGTTAATTTAATAAATGGTGGAAATATTTCTGGAGCCACATCTCCCACGTTAATTATTAATCCGGTAGCAGTTAGCGATTCTTCTTTAAATTATAACGTGATTGTGAGCGGAGCTTTTGCTCCAAGCGATACCTCTAATTATGTTTCACTAACTGTAAACGCTCCTCCGAGTATTACTTCAAACGCGAGTAATCAGATTTCTTGCACAAATGATCTCGTAAACATTTCTGTAGTAGCTACCGGTGGTGCACTTACATACCAGTGGAGAAAAGGAACAACTAACTTATTAAACGCAGGAAATATATCTGGAGTAAATACACCAACACTTACTTTTAATACGATCACACAAGCTGATGGAGCATTAGATTATAATGTGGTTGTAATGGGTATGTGTACACCTTCTATTATTTCAGCTAATAATTCTTTGTTAGTGAATGAATCTGCAAGTATAACAACTCAACCTATCGATCAAATCACGTGTTTGGGAAGTGCAGCTATGTTTAGCGTAACGTCTATTGGCGCTGGACTTACTTATCAGTGGAGAAAAGGTTCTGTTAATCTTGTTGATGGCGGAAGTATTTCTGGTGCTAATACAGCTAACCTGTTAATTAATCCAGTAGTAGGAAGTGATCTTGGAACTGATTATAATGTGGTTATAACTGGTAGTTGTTCACCTGCAGTAACATCCATCGACGCTGTTCTTATTGAATGTAATGATGTAGGAATAAATACATTTGATAATTACAGTTCTAAATCAATCCATTTATATCCTAATCCTTTCTCAAGTACATTACACGTGTCCATTGATAACAATAGCACTTTTAATAAGGGAGAACTAAGGATATATAATTTGCTTGGTAAAGAAGTCATGTATTCTATTCTTACAAAATCAAATAACGCTATCGAAACACACGAACTTGCAGATGGTATTTATTTATATACTATTAGCACAAATAATAAAATCATTCAATCTGGTAAGCTTATATCGCACAAATAATTTAACCCCTTTTTTAAAACCCCCTTACGAATTATTTTCGGAGGGGGTTTTACGTTATTCGTTTTTTTAACCTAAAATCAAGAGCTCCTAGGGATATTGTCGCGTTAATATTTACAATTGAAGTGCACAAAACGATCTGTTTTACAAATCCGTGAAACATGTAACATATTCGACGAACTCTGTAATACTTTCTCTACTAGACCTTACCACCTTTGCTTTGTGGAAATAAACCAATTCACACAATAGTAAAATGAAAAATATGGATGAACTACATGGAAATTGGGATGAAGTAAAAGGAAAACTCAAACAAAAATTTGCAATACTAACCGATAATGATTTGTTATTCGTTGACGGAAAAAAGGACGAGATGCTTGGCAGACTTGAGTTGATACTCGGAAGAACAAAAGAAGAAATAAACAAAATTATACTGCATCTATAATGATTAAAAAACATAAACTCTAAAATAAATAAAATGAAAAAACAAATACTTTGGCTTGCATGTTGTTTAACAACACTCACAGCATTTACACAAACAGAAGAAAAAAAATGGACACTTGGGGTTCACGGTGGACTCGCTCAATATAAGGGTGATTTAGGTAACGGATTTTATCAAACAGATCAAGCTTCTTATGCCTTTGCTGGCATCAATGTGTCCCGATATTTAAACAATTACTTCGATTTATCTTTAGCTTTTTCAAGAGGTGAGGTTGGATACACAGACCATTCGTCGGTAGGTACAGCATTGAATCCAAATCATTTTTTAGCGCGCCACAACTCTGGAAACATCGCGGTAAGATTTCACTTTACAAAACCCACAGCTGTTGTGAGACCATATTTAATGGCTGGTGCTGGTTTAGTTTGGTACGAGTCAGTTTTTTCTCTTCAGAAAGAACACTTTGTTTTTTCTTTGCCAACAGTTGGTGGTGGTTTTAGTTTTCAATTCGGACCAGTTGTTTCTTTGCGTCTCCAGGAGTCGTTTCTTTTCACGAATGCCGATCATATTGATGGTGTAACTGCTGGTGGAGATAACGACATGGAACTGTATCATACTGTAGCATTAACATTTAATCTTGGAAAACAAAAAGATACCGACAAAGATGGTGTGCCCGATAAAAAAGATAAATGTTCAGATACACCAACCGGGATTTCTGTAGATGAATTTGGTTGCCCAATTGATACTGATAAAGATGGTGTTGCAGATTATTTAGATGCGTGTAAAGACATTGCCGGTCTTCCAAGCCTTGCAGGTTGTCCTGATACAGATATGGATGGTATTACGGATAAGGATGACCGTTGTCCAACAGTATTTGGACCAAAGGAATTGAACGGATGTCCTGATAGTGATAAAGATGGTATTGCAGATATCAATGATAAATGTCCTGGTACGAAAACAGGATATAAAGTAGATGGTAACGGTTGTGCTATTGATACTGATAAAGATGGTATTGTAAATGAAGAAGATCTTTGTCCGGAGTTAGCTGGAGAATTAGTTTTTAAAGGCTGTCCTGATACCGATAAAGATGGCATTTCTGATAAAGAAGACCGTTGCCCTACAGCAAAAGGTTCTATTGAAAATAAAGGCTGTCCTGAAATTCCAAAATTAGATGTTCAAAAAATAACTTTAATTGCCGGAAAAATTTATTTCGAAACCAATAGCGATAAATTAAAATTAATCTCGAACTCAGCATTAGATGATTTGGCAGATATTCTTAAAAGAAATCAATCGGTTAACCTTACCATTGAAGGACACACAGATAGCGACGGCGATGATGCATACAACATTACGCTTTCACAAAAAAGAACTGAATCGGTGAAAAATTATTTAATATCAAAAGGTATTTCAGAGGAACGCCTAACACCTGTTGGTTATGGAGAAACAAAACCAATAGCAGATAATAAGACTAATGCAGGAAAAGCAAAAAACAGAAGGGTTGAATTAAAAACTTCCTATTAAGTTAGAGTCAAACCTTTGGAGTGATTTTTTAAAACTTATCCAATTAAAAATCTCCCTGATTTATACTGACAACAGTATAAGTCAGGGAGATTTTTTTTATTTAAAAACTGTGACCATAAATGCCGTTTACGAATATAGGTTTCTGAAAAATAACGAAGTTGGTCGCTTCCTGTAAAGCCTTTAGTCTTTTTGCAAAAAAGTAAAGTATTTACCCAAAAATTAAAAACCGGAGCTGATAAAAATCGTTTCAGTTTTTTTATTGGAGTTATGTGAGCATAGATACCTAATAATTAGTAATTTTTTAGGTTTCGTTTTGCCACAAATTATAGATCCTGGGAAGTATTTATAATGATTCAATGAGTGAAATAAGGTTTTCACTTAAACGCTACTAGTGTTTTTCACTTAGTTTAAACTAGGATTACCCCCCTGTCGCTTAAACGCGGTCGAACATTACTAGCATGGCGCATAATCACCCACTACATTTGTCGAAAATTAAAAGAAAAACACAAATGAATACAGAATCTCAAAAAAACATTAAACAAGAAGTTACGAATAGTTGGTCATATTTGTCTTTCGAACTAAACAATGAATTATTAGCCATTCCAGTATTTCGCGTTCTAGAAATAATAGAAGTACCAGTTATAACGGAAGTTCCAAAAATGCCTGATTTTGTTAAAGGTGTTGTTAATATGAGAGGTGAGCCTCTTCCGGTTATTGATACCCGTGTAAAATTAGGAATGAATTCAATTGCGCATACTGTAAACACTTGTATCGTTGTTGTAAACATTGAGGTAGAAAATAAACCTATCACTGTTGGTATTCTTGTGGATTCTGTATCTGAAGTTTTTGAAATAAGTGAGAGCGAAATTCAAAACTCTCCATTAACGGGTATGAAACAAAATTTAGACTTTGTTGATGGCATGATTAAAGTAGACGATAAGTTTATGATGTTGGTGGATATAAATAAAATTTTTGCTAGGAACGAAATCGATTTTTTAGTAAGAGAACAGGAAGAAGTAAATGCCTAATTCAAAAAACTAAGATTTTAAGGTGAACTCAGTATTTGTATATAACATTTCGAGGATTTTTAAATACATATTTATTATACTTTTTTTTATGATAAATTATTCTTTAAATGCTCAAAATTCTGCAGAAAAAGCGGGGTTATATACACTTCCAACACGTTTATTATTTGCAGACTTAAATAAAGATAATATTATTTCTGATAAGGAGATCAAGCATGTTTTTGATTCCTATATAAACAACCCCTCTAAAAACCTTAAGAACGATTTGTTAGACGATGTTGAAGCAGAACTTATTGCGTTAATTGCCTTTTCAGAAGGAAAGGATTACTATGAACTTAAAAAAAGTAATAATCCTAAAGTGACAATAGAAGTTTATTACAAAAATAGATTTGCCATATCAACGGAGAAAAAAAATGATACTATTAAAGGTGCTGATACTAGCTTGATTGTAAAAGAGGCTTTTGATTTAGAACAAGCCAAGAGTGACATTCGGTTTTTATTAGAATTAGAAAAATTTAGAATAGAACATCACAAAAGTGATTCCACAATTAATTCTTTAGTGAATCAAATTGAACAAAATATTAAAATTAGTGGATTGATTGATACGTATTATTCATACGACCTCAATAAACCTGCAAATAGTAGTTTAATTGGTTCAAATGGTGCAGGTCGTGTGTTTGACCGTTATCATAATAGACTATCGCTAAGCATGGCGCAAACTAAATTTGAGTACTCTGCAAAGAGTTTAAAAGCTTTAGTTGATTTAGCTTATGGATTGGGAGGAGAGATTGCAAATTATGGCAATAATGGAACCTCATTAATAATTAAACAAGTATACCTTTCTTATGATCCATTTAAAAAGGCTACGATTACTGTTGGGAATTTTGCCACACCAATTGGATATGAAGTAATAGAGGCGTCAAACAACTTTAATTATAGTGTTTCTAATTTATTCACAAATGGACCATTTTATCACACTGGAATAAAAATGGATTTAACGTTAAGCGAAAAAATTAAATTAATGGGTGGCATTGTTTCTGGATGGGATAAAATTTCGGATGATAACAAAGCAAAAACCTTTATGAGTCAAGTAAGTTTGACTCCCAACGACAAATCATTTTTGATTTTGAATTGGATTGGCGGTAATGAAGCACCGTCTTCATTAACAGGAGATACGATAAAGGTGTTTAAACAAATGTTGGATTTAAGCTATGAAACGGGACTTACTAAAAAAATCAGGGTTGCATTAAACGCTGCCTACGGTTTAAATAATTTTGACGGCAAAAAGAACACCTGGGGCGGAGCTGCCCTGTATCTTAAGTATAAAATCAATTCAATGTTGACAATTGGTAGTAGAACAGAGTTTTTTGACGACTCCCAAAAAGTGCAGTATTTAGGATGCAGTTACTTGGGACAGACTATGACATTAGCAATTGAACCATTAAAAAATATAGCTATTAAGCTTGAGTTTAAAAAAGATTTTGCGAGTCTGCCTGTATATTATAAAGGAAGAGACAATGAATTATCGAAGAATCAAACAACCTTAGGTATAGCCATTATTGGAAAATTTTAAATAAAATAAATCAAAAATAAAACAAAAGTAAAATCACAAACAAAAAACAAAAAACATGAAACTAATTAAAAATTTAAAAATCAAAACAAAAATCGCCGTTGTAATGGCAATACTGGTATTGCTGAATACGCTAATACTAGGCTGGGTAAGTTACAGTTCTTCTAGAAAGAGTTTAGAACAAAGTGTGTTCTCGCAACTTATTTCAGTAAAAGCAACCAAGAAAAAAGCCATTGAGCAGTATTTTGAATCAATGGAAAGCCTTGTATTAAGCTTATCAAGAGACAAAATGGTAGTTGATGCTGCTAAGGATTTAAGTGTTGCTTATGATAACTTAAAAATAGATCAAAGCAGTGCTGAATATCGCACACTGCAAGATAAAGTATCGAATTATTATACCAGCGTTGTTGGTCCCGGTATTACGAAAAATACAGGAGAGAATTTCGATGGTCGCACCATTGCCCCGAAATTTCCACAGACCATTGTGCTCCAAAATGAGTATGTTCTTAATAATGGAACAGCTGCTGGATCAGCACATAACAATACAGCTATTTCAGGAATTGACGAGTACAATCATATACACTCAATTTATGATCCAGGACTCGCAAATGTAACCTCTAAATTTACCATCTCAGATTTATTTATTATCGACAAAGACGGTCAAGTACTCTATTCAGCATCTAAAGAAATTGATTATGCGTCAGACTTAGTTAATGGTACTCAATCTAACAGCAATCTCGCTAATAGTTACAAAACAGCAATTAATGGTCCTGCGGACAAAGGTGTATTAACCGATTTTGAACCCTATGTTGCCTCTTTAGGTGTACCTTCTGCTTTTATGTCTGCACCCATTATTGAAAATGGACAAACCATCGGTGTGGTTGCATTTCAGTTATCAATTGATCAAATCAATGATGTAATGACCGGTAACAACAAATGGTTGGAAGACGGACTTGGTGCTACAGGAGAAACCTACCTTCTAGGTGAGGACTATAAAATGCGTAGTACTTCACGTTTTTTGGAGGAAAATCCTGAAGAATATTATAAAGAACTTGCACGTGTAGGGTACGACCAAAAAAATCTTGATCGCATTAAAGCTGCTGGTTCGCCAATTCTATATCAAACCATTAAAACTGAAGCATCCAGCTCAGCATTAAGTGGGACAAAAGGTGACAAACTCATCAGTGATTATCGCAACAGTGCGGTACTAAGTTCCTTTGAACCGATTAATATAATGGGTTTAAAATGGGCCATTATTGCAGAAAAAGATCAAGACGAAGCTTTTGCCTCGATTTATAGTTTGCGTAATATGATTATTACCATGGGATTAATAGTTATGCTTGTTTCTATTGTTTTTGCTGTGGTGATTGCAAGTTCAATCGCAAAGCCAATTTTAACCCTTGTTGAAAAAATTAAAATGGTGGCACAAGGTGATCTTACAGTTTCTATCGAGTCAACTTCAAAGGATGAAGTAGGAGATGCACTTGGCAGTATGAAAAGCATGGTTGAAAAACTAAGAGAAATTATTAGTACAATCACTTCTGGCGCAGAAAATATTTTATCTGCGAGTACACAGATGTCTGCGTCTTCTCAACAAATGTCTGAAGGTGCCACTGAGCAAGCAAGTTCAGTGGAAGAAATTTCATCGTCAATGGAAGAGATGGTTGCTAACATTCAGCAGAATACAAGTAATTCGAAAGAAACAGAAAAAATATCGGTTAAGTCTGCTAAAGAAATTAATGAGAGTAATCAAGCTGTTGATACTACGGTTCATTCAATGAAAACGATTGCCAGTAAAATATCCATTATTGGAGAAATAGCAAGACAAACAAATTTATTAGCATTAAATGCAGCTGTTGAAGCAGCAAGAGCAGGTGAGCACGGCAAAGGATTTGCTGTTGTGGCAGCCGAGGTTCGTAAGTTGGCAGAAAGAAGTCAATTAGCAGCTTCAGAAATTGATGAGGTATCTCGCAAAAGTGTCGATATTGCTGTTAATTCAGGTGAACTTCTTAAGAATGTAGTCCCTAATATTCAAAAAACTGCTGAATTAGTTCAGGAGATTGTGAGTTCAAGTATTGAACAGAATTCAGGCGCAGAGCAGGTGAACAACGCGATTCAACAATTAAATCAGGTTGTACAGGAAAACGCAGCGGCTTCTGAAGAGGTGGCAGCGGGAGCTGAAGAACTGAATGCGCAGGCAGAACAATTAAAAGAAACAGTTACTTTTTTTAAATTGGATCATAATCATGCTGCAAAACGTACTCATGATAAAAAAGTTCTACATACAACTTCTCTAACAAAACAATTGGCAGTGAGCCAGAAAACAAGCTCTGCAAAATTCGATCGTATAGGAATGCACTTGGGTAATGGTAAGTCTAGTAACGTTAAATTAGATTTGAGCGATAACGATGTAGAATATGAAAAGTTTTAAAACTTGGTTGTTTTCATAAATTTTGTGCAAAGAAATTCAACGGGCTGTTCCTGGAAATTAAAACTTTAAAGGGATTTGCCTGTTGATTTCGAAATCTTAAAAAGAACTTCTCATTCAGAAGTTCTTTTTTTTTAATGATTTTTTTCTAACAGAAATAAATGTATTGGCTTAGATGTTAAGTGTCCAATATTTTAATTATAGGTCATAGCCTTTTGATTTGCCATAAGTGATCAATTCAGCTATAGATTTAACTCCAAGTTTTTTATAGAGCCGAGTTTTATGAGCTTCAACCGTTTTTACCCCGAGGTTTAACTTGTCCGCAATCTCTTTGTTGCTATTACCCTGAGAAATAAGCTTCAAGACATCCAATTCTCTTAAAGAGAGATTATTAGTTTCTTCTTTGGATTGATCTGAAATTTCTAAAAGTAATTTTGTAATAACTGAACACAAATAATTTTCTCCATTATAAACCCTTCTAATGCCATCAATAAGATCTGTCTGAGGAGAAAATTTGGTGACATAGCCTTTTATACCAAGACGAAACATTTTTTTGATAAAATTATACTCATCATTCATCGACACAACTATAATTTTCGGTTTGGCAACGGTTTCTACAATTTTTTTTATTAAGTCTACCCCGTTTTGTTTTCCTAAATTAATATCCGTCAAAATAATATCCGGTTTTAATTGGACTGTTTTTTTATAAGCATCTTCAATATCGTCAGACTCTCCAACTACCTGAAAAGTATCTATTCTTGATAATATTTCTTTCCATGCGTCTCTAATGAGACTGTGGTCTTCAATTATTAATATTTTTATCATCGTTATTGACAAATTTAGAAAAAAGGCGGACAAAGCAAATATTTAAAGATCTTACTAGTTGTATTGGACTCTTGGGGCTTTTAGACTAGATAATTCCGCAACGCGAGTATAGTCTTTAATTCTCAATTTTATCTAAATTATTTTAAGATGGAAGTGTTTGAAAATAAGCTATTTGAATCAATATAAACCTACATTTAAGAGTTAAGCTCAATTTCTTTAATCTATTAAATAAATAATACCTTGTTTTTGCTCTGTGAAACTATTTCATGGCAGCACTCATGTTGTAAACTATATTTTCAATGCTACATCAACACAAAGCTTCGCGTACTACCCTTGTGTTTTGATAGGATTTACCCTATATGTTTTATTTTGGTGACTGTTTTTATGTTGGTCTAAATGCATTACTTGTTAAAATACCTACCTTTGGATTGAGAATTTTGAACTAAAAGATAAAAAGAAGCAGTTGTGAATAGAACCTCTAGCAATAATCAATTACAAAAAGCGAGCTCCAAACTCGATATACTTATTATTAATAGTAACGATAAGGAACTTGCTGGGATAGCAACCTTTTTTCACCAACAAGAATGCCATGTGTTAGTTGCTTTGGATGCTTGTCAGGGAATTGAGATTGCGGTTAAAAAGAATCCATACAATATTTTGATTTTTTTAAATGAAAAAGTAAGTGAGAGTTTTAAGAAATGTCTTTTAAATCTCACTCATCTTAATAGTCAATTATTCGTTGTTGATCCCAATGGGTTTTTTCCAGAATATACCAGTAATTCGGCTTTAACAAAATTAACTTACTTTACTTCAATTGGTTCAACAGATCTTTTGTTGAAAGATATTTTAGAAGTTTGTAAACTTAATCCGCTGGTAAAGAAAGTTCCTCGAATTTTGGTGATTGAAGATGATTCGCTCACGCAAATGTATATACGTGAAGCCTTATCAGACTTAGAAGCCGAATTTTCGTTTTCAAATACTATTCATGACGCTAAAAGCAAATTAAGAGAAACCTCATTTGACCTTGTAATTAGTGATGTTCAATTAAGTGACGGCAATGGTATTGAGTTGTTAAACCAGCATCAAGATGGATTGGCAGGATCAACATCCTTCATTATTCTTAGCGGCCATTCAGTTGAAACTTTAACAGAGCGTTACGGAACGTTTAAGTACCATAAAATTTTTAAAAAGCCAATTCCAACATTTGAATTTGTGAAGTCTGTTAAAGAGGTTATTTTTTCTAAAAAAACCAACGATTACTCTATAAAGGAGGATAAGACATATCATCCTCAAATGCTTTACAACATTTTTAAAGATAATAAGAATAAGATCGTCTCGTCTTTAGCAGACTTCAATCACTATATTGACATAGCAATCGTAGCAACGGAAGTTGCTATTACTTCCGCAAACTTTGATAAACTTCATGCTGCTTATCATGACTTAATTGCTCTGGGGAAATTTTTTGATGCTGAGCATTTGGTCGAACTGCTTATAAAATTCAGGTACGAATCAAATAACTCCTTAAAAAACTCGATACTTCCAGAAATTAAAGAAGAATTAGGTCACCTGCATAAATTTTACTCAAGTTATAAGGTCGAGAATACTAATCTCTTAGATAGAAATTAATCGTTGTATACGCCATGCTTTGTTTTGAACAACCAAGGGATTCCCTAATATGGCGTCTAAAAACTTGGTTTTCCTTTGTTAAGTATTCATTCTTACTTAAATTTAGGGTTGCCAATGGTATTTGTATGTTAAAAACGACAATCATAAAAAAGATAAGAATACTTTTGGTTTTTTTTTTATTCTTTGGAACGAACCTACTTTGCCAAACTGAACAAGACTCATTAAAGCTTGTTCTTAAACAAGCAAGTCATGATACCACAAGGATAAAAATTTATTCCAGACTCAGTGATCTTTGTCATGTTTCTGAAATCCCAAAATATGTCAATCAAATTATAATAATCAGTTCTAAAAATTATAAATTATACGATACTACTTCCTATTTGAGGCATTTTTATTTGAATTATTTGGCCTCTGCTTTTAACGACCTTGCCTATTATAATGAGGAAAATAACGGTGATTTTGAAAAAGCAAAGGAGTATTTTTTAAAAAGCATTGCTATTAGTTCTTCAGCCAACGATCTGAAAAGATTGTCTATGACGCTTAATAACCTTGCATGTCTTTATTATCTGAATGGCCAGCCTGATTCGGCGTTATTCTACAATTTTAAAAGTTTGAAAATCAGTGAGAGAATTAATGAAAAAAAAAGCGCTGCTACTTCACATAATAATATTGCTCTTATTAATATTTGGCAAGGAAAAGTTGGTAAAGCTTTGGAGCATCATTTTTTGAGTTTAAAATTACGGGAAGAACTTGGTGATAAAAGCGCTATTTCTGGCTCACTTGAAAATATTGGATCTTTGTATTTAGATCAAAAAGATTATGAAAAAGCGCTCACTCATTTTAAGAGAAGTTTGTCGTTGGGCTACGAAGTAAAGAACAACGAAAGCATTTCATCTAGCTTGTCTTTAATTGGATGTACGTATAAAAAGATGAAGCAAGATAGTCTTGCTCTTGAATATTTGAATAAAAGTTTTAAGATTGTCGAAAAATTAGGAAATAAACGATTCGTAGCAATTTTATTAAATCGCATTGGTGAAGTATATCAGTCTAAAAGAAATTTTGAAGAAGCCAATAGTCGCTATTTAAAGAGTTTACATATTAGCGAAGATCTTAATTATAAACAGGGAGTTATATCTTCATTAATTAATTTATCCAACTTATATTTAAACGCCAATAATTTGAATGAAGCACTTAAGTACGCAAATTACGGACTAAACATATCTCAAGAGCTTGTTTACCCGAAAAACATTCAATCTTTCAGTAAGGTGCTAAGTAATATCTATGAGAAAAAGAAAAATTATAAGAAAGCGTTTGAAATGCTAGCTTTATTTAAGAGCCTGAGTGATAGCGATAACAATGAGCAAAATAGAAAGATCATATCTCAAAGAGATTTTCAGTATACCTATCAACGCAAGGCAATTCAAGATAGCTTGAAAGTATTGGAAAGCGAAAGAATATTTCTTGCAGAGGTGGACGCCAATAAAGTAAAAAATTCAGCTTTCTATTTATCTATTACACTCATTACTATCTTTTCGTTATTCATGGTAAATCGTTTCATAGTAACTAGAAGACAAAAAGCAATTATTGAAGCGCAAAAAGTTGAGGTAGATAAACAAAGAGAATTAGCTAATAGCCGTTTACAAATTGCGGAAATGCAAAAAAATGTGATTGTAAAAACGATAAATCAAATGAAAGAAACGCAAAAGAGTTTGGTTATCGCAAAAGAAGAAGCTGAAAAAGCAAACAAAGCCAAAAGTGAACTCTTAGCCAACATGAGTCACGAAATACGCACCCCATTAAATTCGGTACTCGGATTTTCAGAACTTCTAAGCGCTTTTGAAAACAATGATAGAACAAAGAATTATGTAAACGGAATATTAAGCAGTGGAAAAAATCTATTGGCACTCATCAATGATATTCTAGATTTGTCAAAAATAGAAGCGGGTCAATTAAAGATCGAGTACTCACCGCTCAACCTGGTTCAATTAGTTGAGGAGTTAAAACAGATCTTTGCTCATACAGCAATAGAAAAGGGAATTAGTTTCAATACTGATCTTACAGGTTTACGAATCCCGAAATTCATAATGTTGGATGAAACGCGAATCCGACAAATCCTATTCAATCTTTTGGGTAACGCTTTTAAGTTTACCGATAGAGGAGACGTTTCACTTTCAATTGATTTTACAAATTCGCGGCACGGTAATAGCTATGACATTACGTTCGTGGTGAAAGACACTGGCATTGGAATTCCAGAAGATCAACAATCACTTATATTCGAGGCTTTCAGGCAACAGGATGGGCAAAGCACACGTAAATATGGCGGTACAGGCTTGGGGCTTTCCATTACCAAGCGATTGGTAGATATGCTTAATGGCGAGCTATTACTCTTAAGTGTTCCTGAAAAGGGAAGTACCTTTATTGTAAAGCTCCACAATATAGCTGTTGCTGATGAAAATCAAATTTCAAACTCTCCTACGATAGATACTAATATAGAATTTAATGGAAAAACAATTCTATTAGCAGAAGATCTGGAGTTGAACAGGCAGGTTATCACCGGTTTTTTGCAATATTCTAATGTAAATATTATAATTGCCGAAAATGGATTAGAAGTGCTTGAAAAAATAAAAAGTAATACACCAGATCTAATTTTAATGGATTTGATGATGCCGATAATGGACGGCTATGAAACAACCAAGAAAATTCGACAGGATAAAAAATTTGATCACGTGCCTATCATTGCGCTCTCTGCATCAATGATCAGTAAGGAAGAAGAAAAAGCAGCTCAATTAGATGATTCTCTGGCAAAACCAATTTCAAAAAATAATCTCATTTTGGCCTTAGCAAAGTATCTCAATTCTTCTCCGATTAAGGACGGTAATTTAAAAAAAGAAGTTCGTTTTAATTTACAAAGAACGGAGCTCACAGAATTAAGAAAACAATTTAAAAAGGATTGGGAAGATATTAGGGAGTTAATGAGCATAGACGAGATAACAGATTTCTCAGGAAAATTGTTAGCGTTTTCTCGGAAAAATGAATCCAACGAACTTCTTGAGTATGCAACAAAACTTAATGAAGCAGCACTATCTTTTCAGGTTACTGAAACTTATGTTATCTTTCAAAAATTTGAAACTTTTCTTAATGCAGACCAATATAATTAACTAGTCAATTCGTGCAAAAGCGTAAGATCCACAAAGACGAATTTGGAATAACATTTTAAAACATGTCATCTCTTGAAAATAAAATAAAGGCGATTTCCGACACCTCCACCGACCATATTGTGTTGTTAGGAAAGAATTACGAGGTGCTTTATTTTAATGAGGCAGCGAAAGTTAATCTCTTGAAACATTTTAAGGAAGTCATTCAAAACGGAGACGATTATCTCAAATTTGTTGTGCCCAGTGATCGCGAGATCTTTATGAAATTTTATATTAAGGCTCTTAATGGTGAATCGACTCGAATCGATCGCGAATTTAAAAGTGATGTAAGTTCCATTTGGTTGCGGTATAAAATCGATCCTGTAAGAACTAAGGAAAATGAACTATTGGGTGTAGTATTAAATGCATCAAATATTAATCAGGAAAAAGAAATTGAAAATTCTTTAAAAGAAACCTTTGGTAAATTAAATGCCATCATCAACAATACAAGTGAGAGCATAGTTCTAATAGATTCAAATTACAAAGTATTATTTCTAAATAACACAGCAAAACTAAGATTAGAGGCATTTAATGGCAAAGAAATAACTATTAATTCTGATTTTAGGGATTTTTTGTTTCAGGATCACGTTGATCTATTCTACGAATCTTTTACCGCGGCTTTAGAGGGCAAAGAAACTGTCACGGATTTTTGCACCAAAACCATAAATGGTACCATGTGGCTGAGTACAAGATTAGCACCTGCCTATACCTCGGCAGGAATATTGCTTGGAGTTTCTATTGTGG
This sequence comes from Aurantibacillus circumpalustris, assembly GCF_029625215.1. Lineage (GTDB taxonomy): Bacteria > Bacteroidota > Bacteroidia > B-17B0 > Aurantibacillaceae > Aurantibacillus > Aurantibacillus circumpalustris. The sequence goes on along the minus strand of NZ_CP121197.1, from coordinate 4,233,740 downwards.
CAAAAAATACTAACGCACAAAAAGAAGCTGAGCTTGCATTAATAAAAAGTGAAGAAAAGTTTAGGAAAATAATTGAATCGGCTCCAAATCCTATTCTTATTTTAGATCAACAACTTACAATTCAGGGTATAAATACCGAAACAGAGCATTTGTTTGGTTATAGTTTTAATGAATTAAAGGGCATATCCATTGAGTTTTTAATTCAAGATGACCTGCAAAAAACGATTAGTCAGTCGAAGAAAAAAACTAACCAGATAGGTGTTCGTAATAAGAAAGGCGAGCAGATGATTATCGAAGCTGGTTTAAATACCGTTCAAATTGATGATGAGAAATTCATTTATCTTATTATACAAGACCTTACGCTTAGAATTAACGCCGATCAAAAATTAAAAAAGTCTAACCTCGAGTTAGAGATGCTGAATCATGTAAATGACATTATTCTGCGCACCAAAGAAGAGAGGCGTTTAATTGAAGAACTATGTAAAGTGATTGTGGAAACCGGTGGACATAAGCTTGTATGGATTTGTGAAAAGCCAAATGAGATCAATCAAAATCAAACTGTTATCCCTATATACAGCTATGGCGAGACTGAATATTTAAAAGACATTAACATTTCTTTAAGCGACGAAAAATTAAGTAAGGGTCCAACGGTTGAATGCCTTCTTCATCATAAAACAATCATCACAAACAACCTTTCAGATTCAGGAAGCTTTACTCCTTGGAAAGATAAGGCAAGGGAATTCGGCTTTCATTCTTCCATAGCGTTACCAATAAGATTTGATGAGAATATAATAGGCTGCTTATGTATCTATTCGTCAAATTCTGATGCATTTGATGAAAACGCAAAGATTTTATTAGAAAGACTTGCTAATAATCTTTCATTAGGTATTAATAGTATTCGGGTAAGTAAAGAAAAAGAGAATACCAGTTATCAATTAAAAGAGCGGGTTAAAGAACTTAGAACTATTTATTTGGTTTCGCAGATACTACAAGACGATACCCAAACCATTCCTTCTGTTTTGACAAATATAGCAAACCTGATTCCGAAGGGATGGCAATTTCCTGAAATATGTTCAGCAAGAATTGTATTTGATGAGCAGGAATTCTTCGACACAAACTTTAAAGTTTCAACTATTAAGCAGAGGGCGAATTTTAATTTGATAGATGGTAAAAGTGGAAGCATTGAAGTTTTGTATCAACCGGCACCTTATGTGAATAAGACCAATCCCTTTTTGGATGAGGAAAGAGAATTACTGAATACCTTGTCAGAAATGTTTTCGATTTATTATAATAAAATTGTGATGGCGAATAACCTTCAAATTGCAGAGAGTCAAAAGAAAATTATTTCCGATGCCATCGTCAAAATGAAAGAAGTTCAGGAGAAACTCCTTCTAGCAAAAGAAGAAGCCGAAAATGCTAATAAAGCAAAAAGCGAATTTCTAGCTAACATCAGCCATGAAATACGTACTCCACTTAATTCAGTACTTGGTTTTTCTGAATTACTTAAGATCAATAACACGGATACTAAATCAAAAAAATACATTGATGGAATTTTAAACGGGGGTAAAAATCTTTTATCACTTATTAATGATATTCTTGACCTGAGCAAAATCGAAGCCGGTCAAATGATCATTCAAAATTCACCAATTAATCTCAAGCTACTTTTGGAAGAATTTAAGCAAGTTTTTTCTCAAAGTGCTGAAGAAAAAAACCTTGGGTTTGAAATTGTTTTTCTCAACGAAACTATTCCAACACATTTACTTATTGATGAAACACGGATTCGACAAATCTTGTTTAATTTGTTGGGAAATGCCTTTAAATTTACCGACCACGGTACAGTTTCACTAAGTGTTAATATTTTTAAGTCTGATCCAAGTTCATCTAAAGTGAATGTGGTTTTTGGAATAAAAGACACAGGTATTGGTATTCCAATGAGTCAGCAAAAATTGATTTTTGATGCATTTAAACAACAAGACGGACAGAGTAACAGGAAATATGGGGGAACGGGTTTAGGACTAGCAATTACCAAACGTTTGGTAGACATGTTGGGCGGACGAATTCAACTTGAAAGTTCTATTGGCGAAGGAAGCCTTTTTTCAGTTTTTTTAAATGACATTGATATTGCAATCGTTGAAAATGAAGATGAAGTTGAAACAAAAGCGAAAAATGTGATCTATAATTTTAAGGGAAAAACCATTTTATTAGTTGAAGACATTGAACTTAATAGGGATGTTATAAAAGGTTTTTTAGAAGAAACTCAGGTTCGGGTGATAAGCGCTAGCAATGGTGTTGAAGCGATTGAAATATTGGAAAAGATAAAACCCAACCTTGTGCTTATCGATTTGATGATGCCTGTGATGGACGGTTATGAAGCTACCAAAATTATCAAATCAATGGATGAATTCAGTGAGTTACCCGTTCTTGCTTTAACGGCATCTTCTGTAATAAAACAACAGAATGAGGGTCAAATTCTTTTCAATGAAGTTTTATCGAAACCAATCAGCAGAACTAAACTTTTACATGTTTTATCGCGCTACCTCAAAACTTCGGAGGATGTATCTGAGATTGAACCTGGGAAAGAACAAACACAAGAATTTTTAACGGAAGATCAAATAAAATTTCAATTAAAGGAATTATTCATTGATGAATGGCATCATATTAAGCCAATCATGAGTATCGACGACATTAAAGATTTTTCAGAACGGCTTTCAGATTTTCTAAAGGATAAGAATTCTGAAACACTAAATGCTTACGCTTTGCAATTACGTAATTATTCAAGTTCTTTTGCCATTAAGGATACTTACAGTACTTTTTTGAAATTTGAGGATCTTTTACACATTGGAAAATAGAATTCATACAGTTAAAGAGCACTTCAAAACTCCGCCTTACTTTTTTAGTTTTGTTTTGTGACAAAATTTTAAAATGAGAAATGGTAATTTGTCATTTTAGTATTGAAATAATGCTAATTTTAAGAGTAAATACGTAACTTTTTAAAACGTTGTGCGTCTTACAACGAAAATAACCCATTTATGACAGCATTATTTACACATTTAAAAAGAGTAGCTATAAAAAAACCTAGTCTTCTTTTACTGTTAGTAGTTGCAGTACAATTTTCTGTAGAAGCACAAAATAAAATTCTTGTGTCAGGCAGTGTAGTTGACGCAACAACAAACGACCCTTTATCGTTTGCAACCGTGTCGTTAAAAAAACAATTGATAGGCATTGTTACGAATGAAGTTGGTCGTTTCGACCTATATGTGTCTGAAGAGATGATGAACGATTCGTTAATGTTCAGCAATTTTGGTTACAAGCCGCAAGCTGTCGCCCTTAAAAATGTTCATGCTACCTTAAATATACGTTTGCAACAAAGTTCTGTTGATTTGAAAGAAGTGGTAATAAAGCCGCAGCCTCCTGAGTTTTATTTAAAGCTTGCAATTCTGCGCATTAAAAATAATTACGCCAATATGCCTTTTCAGTCAGAAGCCTATTACCGTGAAAAAGTGTTAGAGAACAAAAACTTTATCAAGTGCAACGAAGGTGTTTTTAAAACCTATTACCCAAATTATCTGGATACAGTAAAAAATCAAAATCAGCTTTTGTTATTTAGGGAGGAAAAGGATATACATGAACTTGCATTTATGAAAAAAGAACGAGAGGAAGCTGAAGCAAAAGAAAAAAAACGTGTTGCCAAACAAGAAGCAAAAAATAAAAAGAAAGGGAAAACAGAACCTGTAAAAGCACAGGAACCAAATGGTGTGGCTATTGACTTAGCTTCTTCGTTTGGCGGACCTAACGAGATTTTAAGACAAGGTGACATTACCAAACATCCTGATGGTTTTTTAGATACCAATGAATTTAAAGAGTATAAGTATACGTTTGCCAAATCATCCACATACAACAATAGTGAGTTAATGGTGATTGATTTTAAGAGTAAAGGCAAAGTAGATCACATGCGACAGGAAGGCAGTATTTATATAGATGTGGCCAGCTATGCCATTGTAAAAGTGGTAAGATCGGGTAGCATTGTGATCCCAGTGATTATTCGTCCTGTTTTATTTTTGTATGGTATTGGTATCGAAAACCCAATTTTTACAAGCGTGGTGGAGTTTCAGCAGGTTAAATCAAAATGGTTTCCTAAAAACTTACAGTACAATGTGAATCTTAATATGACGAATAAACACTGGTTTTCACCGAATGAACATTCTGATTTTGTAATTGAAGCAGTGTACACCGTAAATAAAATGAAGATCGAAAACAGTGCGCCAATACCACTTGCTAAGAGGTATGATCCGAATAAAGACATGAAAACGCAGGTGCATAATGACGATGGGATTACCTGGGATGGTATCAATATTATTAAAAAGTAGTAGCGTTTTTCTAATAACTCCCAGCTTCATTCAAGTCCAAATAGAATAAATAGGTTATTTCACTTTGCGATTGACGGTTCAGTGATCATTGTAGCAGTATGTTTTGGATTTATCGATTAAACAGAACTTTGTTTCTATAGTTTAATAGATTTAGTTAACATACCCCTAAGAATTAACGGTCAGTTGTAAATTTAAAGTTAAGCTTGCAATCTAACACTGTTAAATACGATTTATTCATCTTTCCAATGAATATATTTGGTGTTCAAAATTCTTAAAACCTTTTGTCATGATAAACGAAATTGAAAGGACTGAATTCAAACAGGAAGTAGTTCAATTACTGGCGGCTATTGCATCTATAGCAGCAATAATTGGAACCTGGTCTGCAATAGAAGGCCTTCATATTTAAGGACCGTAATTTTAATAGCTATTACTCAACCAGTATTTTTTTACTGATTATTTTATTATTGACAGCCAGTTTTACAAGGTAGGCGCCTTTAGCATAATTAGTTTGAAGCGCAATTTCCTCGTGCTGATCACCAACACTCACAGAAGACGCGCCTTCATAAATGGTTGCACCTAAACAATCGTACACAATTATTTTTGTAGTAGAAGAATTGTTTAGTAAATAGTCCAATGTAATTTCTTTCGTATCGCGGTCAAAAAAGACCTTCACTTTGTTTTCTAGTTGAACGTCTTCAATAAAGGTTGTGTTATTTGTATTGGTGTTTACTGGTTTAATGACAAATGAAGATAAATATATTTTGTCGCCGCTTTCAAGTCCGTCGTTATTGGTGCAATTGGTAGCGTAGTAAAACGTTATGTTACCTTGATTCGTGCTTGGTGCCGTCCATTGCATTTTCCATTCGGTGTAGCCAGCTGACAAACTTGCAGTTCCAGAGGCCTCGTGTGTGAAAGAATATCTAAGATCGTTATTAATAGTATGACTTATTGTTTGTGTGCGAACAGGTTCAAGTAAATTAAATATTCCCGCGTTTGTATTATTTACATTTTTGAGTGCGCCAAGTTCGAATCCGAACTTCGTGGTTTGCGGACTGTTTACTTTAAGTGTGAGTGTATAAGTTTGTCCAGGCACGTAAGAAGAATCAGGTGCAGAAAAAATAAGTGTATTAATTCCCAGTGTATCTTGCACTACTTGTGCATCACTATGACAACCACTTTGTGCGCAGGTTGCGTCTCCGGGTGCACCGGTACTTCCAGGATGTGAGCCGGCAGTTTTTTTGATTGTATAACTTGCAAGTACCAATGTGCCTGTTATTAAGATGAAAGCAAGAATGTTTGGTCTGTTTTTCATCTTAATTTTTTTTGGCATTTAAATTTAATTTTTTTGTATACACATGATCTCCTTTGTCGTTCATGTTATCATTCGCAGAAACTGCAGAAACATAAAAATCAGCATTTGAGATTTTTCCTTCAGGAGCTGTCCAGTTAACGACCCATTCAGACATGCCATCAGAAGTCGCGTCCGTTCCATTAAAAGAGTAGGTAGCGTATTTTCTGTCTTGCATCGCGTAAGCATTGCTCACCAATTTTGTTCTAAGAGAATCACGAATTAGTAGAGTACCGCAATTGCTTAAACTTGCCGGATCAAGAACCACCAATTGAAAACCAAAACGCGAAACATCTTTGTCAGAAATTTTAATTTTTACTGAATATGTTTTACCGGGGACAAAAGAAGTTTCTTTATTTCCGACTTCGATAGTTAATTTTGCACTTCCTGCATTTACAGCATTATCATCGTGGCAACCTGAAGCGGCGCAGGTTTTTTCGCCCGGTGCGCCAGTATGCGAAGCAGGAGCTCCTGAACTTGATTTTTCAAGGGCAGCCGATGTAAACAAAATCGACGTGATTGCTAATAAAGAAATTATGGAAATGTTTTTTTTCATTTGTTTAAGTAAAGTGAGGAATTATAATAGCCAACGAGTTACCTAAGTAAATATACGGAAAACTAGGTAATTTATCCTCTGAAGTGTTGCAGAATATGGAAATACTAAATTGTTTCAAAAACGAGCTTACCTTTACTTAAAATATAATAACAGTTAGTGTTACCAATCTCTTACCAGATTAATTTAAAGTTTAAATACTATAACAATAATTTAAGTGGAACGTAATGCTACAATAGCTATCTTAGAGTAGTTTAGCGCAATAAAAATTTAAACAATGAAAAAATATAAATGCTTTTTATATCTGACTATCTTTACCTTGTTAAAACTTTCGGTTTACGCGCAACCAACCGATCTGTTTATTTCTGAATATGTGGAAGGTTCTAGTTTTAATAAGGCGATAGAACTATACAACGGTACCGGCGCATCAATTAATCTTGCTACTGGTCAATATGTATTAGAAGTTTATTTTAATGGAAGTACAAGTAGCACTTCTCTGGCTCTTACCGGAACTATTCCTTCGGGCAGTGTGTTTGTGCTTGCGCATCCTTCTGCTGTGCTTTCGTTTACACCGAATGTCAGCACAAGTGTGATTAATTTTAATGGAGATGATGCTGTGGTGCTTCGTAAAGGTGGAGCCACAGGCTCAATATTGGATGTTATCGGCGAAGTGGGTTATGATCCTGGCACACAATGGGGATCTGGCGATACATCTACCTTAGATAGAACCTTGCGACGGAAAGCTTCTATTTGTCAAGGGGATATTACAACATCAAACCCTTTTTATCCCTCAATAGAGTGGGATGGATTTCCTTTAAATACATTTAATGGTTTAGGCTCTCATAGCGTTTCATGCAGCGCGCCAGGAGTTGGACTCACCTTATCACCAAGCACGCTTAATTTTACAACCACCGCGAACGTAACATCACAAGTTCTGACATACACACTAACTGGAATTAGTCTTACTTCACCAGTGAGTATAATAGCGCCACAGTATTTTCAAATTTCCTTAAGTTCCTCAGGACCTTTTCTAAGTTCCTTGTCTATTCCAGCAACATCATTCAGTCCGAATCCAGTAATTGTTTATGTGATCTACACACCTGTGAGTGTTGGAACAAGCAGTGCTATCGCAACACATAGCAGTAGTCCATTTTCAGCGACATTAAATTTGTTTGGAACCGCACTAGGCTTAACACCGATTTCTCAAATACAAGGCGCAGGTCCTGCAAGTTCTTACACGGGACAAGTTGTGGCCACGCAAGGAATTGTTACTGCGGATTTTCAAGGCACGAATGAACTAGGAGGATTTTTTATCCAAGATCCAGTTGGAGATAGCAACCCATTAACGTCAGAAGGTATTTTTATTTACAATACATCTTTTCCAGTAAATGTTGGCGATCTTGTTACTTTAAGTGGAACCGTTGAAGAGTATTTTAATAAAACGCGCATAAAATCATTAACTTCTTTAACCGTTCAAAGTACTGGTAATACTATAGCTCCGACTACAGTTACCTTACCTTTTGCAACTTTAACAGAACCAGAAAAATGGGAAGGTATGCGTGTGCAATTCACACAATCCTTAACTGTTACAGAAGTATTTACGCTTGCGAGATATGGCGAAGTTTCCTTATCAGCAAACGGAAGATTATTTAATCCAACAAATTTTGTAGACCCAAACGATCAACCAGCAATTGGCACAACCTTTAATGGAAATAGCAATGTGGCCGCTGTTCTTGCACAACAAGATTTAAATGATCGCAGCCGAATTTTATTGGACGATAAAAGTTCTGTACAGAATCCTCCAATAGTACCTTACGTGGATGCTGTGAACAACACTCTTCGTTGTGGCAGCACGCTTTCTAATTTGGATGGGATAATGGATTATGATTTTAGTATATACAGAATACAACCTGTTACCACGCCAAATTTCATATACGCGCCACGTCCTGCAGTGCCTTCAGTGGGGGCAAGTAATGTAAAGCTCGCTAGTTTTAATGTGTTGAATTATTTTAATGGAGATGGCGCTGGTGGTGGTTTTCCAACAAGCCGAGGTGCTGATACGCCAATTGAATTCACCCGTCAGCGGGTTAAAATTATAGAAGCTATCAAACAAATTAACGCAGATGCTCTTGGTTTAATGGAAATGGAAAATGATGGAAACGGAGCGCAATCTGCAATTCAAGATTTAGTAAATGGTTTAAATGCATCGATAGGAGCACCCACATATACCTTTGTTCAAGATCCAACAATCATAAATGGTGGAACCGGTACCGATGAAATTAAAGTAGCGATGATTTACAAACCTTCAAAGCTCACACTAGCTGGATTAGCAATTGCCAACGATAGCAGTGTTAATAATCGCCCGCCATTAGCGCAAACATTTGTACATAATGCAACGCAAGAAAAGTTTTCGGTGATTGTCAATCATTTTAAATCGAAAGGCTGTACAGGTGCTTCTGGTGTTAATACTGATCAAAATGATGGACAAGGTTGTTTCAATAATTCTCGCAAAGATCAAGCGGCGGCGTTGCTTCTTTTTGTCAATAAAGTGAAGACCTTAGCAAATGACAGTGATGTTTTAGTTATTGGTGATTTAAATTCTTACGAACAAGAAGATCCTATTGATTTGTTGTTGAATGGTGGTATGAGTACATTGCTCACAAATGTTTACTCTTACGTATTTGGCGGACAGTCGGGATCATTAGATCACGCGCTCGTTTCTTCTTCTATGTTAGGGCAGGTGAGTGGCGCGGCCAAATGGCATATTAACGCTGATGAGCCAATTGTTAAAGATTACAATCAGGAATTTAATCCGGCTTACATGTATGATGTTGATCCTTTCAGATCTTCAGATCATGATCCGGTGATTATTGGACTTGCACTGCCAGTTCCAAACATTACAGGACTAACTTCAAATAATCTTTCTCAAACGTTTGTAAAGATTAAACCAAATCCGTCTTCTCAAAAAAATGTAACCGTTGAGATTTCTTCGACGCTTGATGGATCCGTAACCATTGAAGTTGTGGATCAAATAGGCAGAAACATTTTAACGCAAGTGAATGGTATTACTAAAGGAGCTAATGAAATCCAATTGAATTTGCCGGAGATGAAAGACGGATTTTATTATGTAAAAATTAGAAACGAAAATTCAACGAGCGTTCAAAAACTCATAAGAATAAATTAGTCTTTAGCTTTCAAACGCTCGTGATAGGCCTGTTAATTTTTATTGACTAGTTGTACTACTTGTTTTGAAAATTTATCATCCAATTAATTCCGTATTTATCAGAAAACTCTCCGAAGTACGCTCCAAAAAACATATCTGCCATAGGCATAGTCACGTTTCCATCCACAGACAGTTCGTTAAACAGTCGGTCTGCTTCTTCTCTTGTTTCAGGTTCAATGCATAGGTGCATGTTATTTCCTTTCGTTAAGGTAAATCCCATTTCTTTAGGCGCATCAGTTCCCATTAAAATGTGATTTCCTGTTATTGGCAACTCAACGTGCAGTATCATTTTTTTAATTTCTTCTGCAATTGGCGGATGTTCTGAACTTGCAGGAATATCCCCAAAACGTTGAATACCTTTCCCGATAAATTCAGTTTTAAAAACCTTTTTATAAAACAAAAATGCTTCTTCGGTTTTGCCATCAAAATTTAAGTAACTACACACCCTTGCTTTGCTGCTAATTTTATTTTGTTGACGAAGTTTGAATTTTGATTCCAAGTATTGGTCAAGGTTTTGCATAGCCATGGTAAAGCCCTCTTTAAAGCCAACTTCAATTACTTTTTCAAGAGCTTCCAAGCTTTCGTATTGAATGGTAATGTTTACAATTGTCGTTTCTGCATTTTCGCTAAAAATATTTGTCCAAAAAGAGTTAGGAAATTTTTCACTCACATTTCCATTTTCATCACAAAAATTATCAATGTAGGAATAGCTCTTTTGGTGTTCTATTTTTTTGTAGTCCGCTTTGCACCAATGCATTTCGTCTTTTGGACTAATCATTGAATAGAGCCACATTCCACCCTCTCTAAAATCCATTGTTTTTGTTTTGTTTTTATAAGGCTTCGGAGCCCACCATTGGTCAAGTATTTCCGGATTTGTCCAAGCCTCCCAAACTAATTCAAGGTCTGAGTTAAATTCACGTTTTACGTTTACGGAGTTCTTTTTTTTATTGACTGTAAAGTCAAATAGGAGTGTTGATTTCATTTTCTCTTATTTTTTAGTGTTAGTAATACTTCGTCGAGTTGGTTAAATCGTGCTTCCCAAATCTTCCTGAATTGATTCAGCCATTTGTCAATTTCTTTCATTTTGTTTATTTCAAGTTGGTAGTAGATTTCTCTGCCTTGTTGTTTTTGCGATACCAATTCACACTCTGTTAAAATGCGCAAATGTTTAGAAACGGACTGTCGCGTCGTATCAAAATGTTCGGCAATGGCATTTGGTGTCATTGCATGTAATGCGATTAGGGTAATAATTGCTCGCCTGGTTGGGTCGGCTATGGCTTGGAAAACATCTCTTCTCATTTTTAAAGGTTTTATTTATGAAGCTAATCGGTTGCAAATATAAGTGCAACTATTCGGTTTCGCAAATATTTTTTGTAATTTTTTTAAGTCTTGCTTGAAAGTCTAGATAATAGGTTTGTCAGTGACGTTTTATGAAATTCTTGGGTGGATCTTTCGACGCTAAAAATTGATTGAAGTGAAGACCATTTTATTTTTCACATATTTCTTTCAATTTGTCTAGTGCTTTGGGATAGGTCTCATTCATATAACTTAAAAATTCTTCTACTATGTCTAAATCAACGGTAACGGTTGTGTTCCCATTGTTTTCTTTGAAGGTATAGTTTTCAAATCCGTTTGCCCATTTTTCAACCTCTGGTCCTTCTGTAATTTCCTTATCAGCTTTTAATAGACCGTAATGTTGAATCGACACAAATTTGTTAGGAATGTTTTCTGCTATCCTGGAAACCATACCTCCCTTTTCTCCTTTTTCATCTACTCCAACAAATAGAATTTTATTTCCCCTGTTCCAACTTCCTTCATAGCTGGATGTTGGGTTAAACAAAGAAGTCCATTGCTCATAAGTTGATTTACGATTGATACCAAGCATAAAATCATATATCTTGGCCACTGGGGCATTAATGCTTACTTTGAATTGTAACTTTTCCATAGTTTTAATATTTGTTTAAATTGATCTTTTGTTTTTATTGTCCTACTTAGTATTTATCAAAATGTCTGCCGTCTGATAAAGTCTGGGCTATTTGCGGTTTCGGGGCTTGCGCCGGCGGGCTTTCGGAGCTTCACCTGTCTAAACGCACCCAACTTTATTTATTGCTCAATGTGTCTATTCCCTCGTCCACCCGCTGACGCAATTGCCCCGTGTTATGCGTTGCCAAGCCTCCATATTATTGTTCCGTTTTTAGTTTATTTTAATGATATATACAAACCTAGAAATCAACTTCACTTGTTCTTCTAAAGTCAATTTGTCAAGCTTACTGAATTCATTCAAGACTGGTTTATTTGGAAGTAAATCGATCAGTGAATTTAAATAGGTTGTCTTAATTGCATAAGTTACTCCTTCTGCGCCCAAAATCTTTGCGTTGATTATCCCGACAACATTCCCTTGCTTATCAAATAAAGGGCCTCCACTATTACCACCCTGCACTGGAGCTGATACTTGATATGTCGTTACATCACCCTTATACCCTGTTTTCGCGCTAATCACACCGGTGGTTAATTTTATTTCTTCACCCATTGATCTTATCATTGGATAACCGAGCACAAAAATATCTTCACCAGTCTCCGCATTTTTACTTCTGATGGAATAAGGTGTTGGATCATATTTAGCATCCTTATTTTCAATTTGTAAAATAGCAAGGTCATTCTTTTTGTCTTCTACGACAACCTTTGCGGTGTAAGACTTGTCAAAGCTACCATTAATACCACTCAATTCGATTTTTTTAGCTTTCTCTATGACGTGGTAGTTTGTTACAACTAAGCCGGTTTCTGTCAAGAGAAAACCTGTTCCTGTTTTCGGTGTTGAAAATAAAGCTGATCGGATAATTGGATTGAGCAAATCTTCCTCGATGATTGTCAACGGCTTATTGGAGATAAGATCTTCCCCAATTTGTTCATCAATCAATTTTGTCTCGCCTGGTGCAGAAGAGCAAAAGATATAATGTGTTTTGGGAAACTCTAAGTCTAAGTTGATTATTTGATAACTAACTTGTTCACCATCCTTTGTCTCAGTAGACATAATTTTTAATTCACCCTCATTAAAGAAAACGCATTTAATAATTTCTCCTCCTTTTAACTCATATATGTCGCGCCGATTCATTTTTATCTTGAACGTTGATTGATTGAAATTAGCTGGACTGATAAGAAATATTATTGCGCTGTCTTTAATGTTAAGACTGTCTTTAATTTTTAGAGAATTGCGTTTTACCTCTGACAAAGATCGAATAGCCCTTTTCCCATTTTTGGAATAGTATTTTACATCATCATGTGAAATATAATTTCCTTCAGATCTTTTTGTATTATAAAAGATATTATTGTTGTTAACATAGGTTATAGTACAAAAAATCAAATCTCCGTCCTTTTTAAAAATAGTGTCTGTCTGACTGTGAGCCAAAAAGGTCAACGTGAAAAAAAGGATAGTAATCAGCTTGGTCATATTAAAATGTATCTAAATGTTCGTCTGTCGGCTTGGTTACGCATAATGGATTCGGGCTTTGCGCCGGCGAAAAAACGATTTCGACGATGCTAAAAAGTTCCGATGTCCAGTGTGAAGTTAAAATATTTTGAGCATTTGCAAAAACGAAAAACAGTCTGCGAAGCAGGCAAAATATTTTGCAAATGCATATACAAATGTCCGCTGGCGCCAAACCCGTGTTAGCGGTATGTGCCTTCGTTTCTAAGCTACAGCCTTTTTACGCGTAGAAACTTTTTTTGAAGACGAATGTCTTTTTGCTCTACGCGATTTTATGAAATCTGAGATTGTTTTCTCCTCTTCTTTTGTCAGCGGACCTTGTCCACCTATAAAGTCAACGTCAAGTTCTTTTGTTTTTTTCATGTTAGAAGTTTTTAAAATATTTGTCAATTAATTTAAGCGCAGATTCTTTTTCAATAATCATAAGTCGTCCACCGAAATGAACCGCTCCTAAACTTTCTTCATAGTGTTTTACTATTTGTGACTTTGAAATGAATGATACATTACCTTCATGTCCACGTTGAAAGGATAACTGGCAGGCGAAAGCTACTAAGTTGGCTGGAACCCCAGAATAAATTTTAACTTGTCCCTTGTTAAAAGGTGCACTTTCAATTAAATGAATATAAACATGGTCATTCTTAATCTGTAGACTCAAAAGTCCTTGGATAATGTTTTGATTATTTACAATTGTCAGTTTATAAACGTCGCGCTCGGGAAATTTGAATTCCGATTTCCAATCAAAAACCCAACCTGTTTTTTTAGTCAAAAGTTTCAATTCATCTTTTGAAAGTAGAACTATTGAAGTCGGGAAACTGTCCCCTGTTATAACGTTTTCAATTGAATTCGTCAATTTGTCAACGATGAAGTCTAAGCCTGAATTTTTTCGTTTTTTCACAACTCTAATTTAATGAAAATGGATGAATTTTGCAAGTCTGTATGTCTGGAAGGCTTGTGGTCAGGCTTTACCGCTAACTACTCGCCTGGTGTGTAAACAAACGGTTACAAATGCTCATAAGCGTTTGTAACCGACTAATCAAAGATATAAATTTATTTTAATGAGGGGTAACTGCACAGCAAATTACAGCGCATGGCGAAATTATAATTATGATTTTAGTGAATCAGGAATTCGCGTTTAACTCAATAAAAACGGGCAAAATCATAGCAAAAGCCATCATTGAAAATGAAACAATGAGGATAAGTTTATTTTGCTTTAAAGCACGTTTTGCGTTTTGTGTCATATTAAATTTAATCAAAAAATCAAAGTTCTACTTTTGGTTTGTCATAGATGATTTGAGCCACGAATTTCACGAATTAACACAAATAAATTTTGTTAGTGAAAATTAGTGTAATTAGTGGCAGAATGCATCTGGCTTTATCTTAGGGCTATTCTTTTTCTTATTAAGCGAAAATTTCCCAGTAAGCCATTTCTTCTGTGGTAATAACAGCTGGGTGATGTTTAGCCCGTTTCTCATTTTTATTAATTTCCTCAAGTTTACAAAGTTTTCCTTTAACAGCCACTTTATTACCTAAATTATTTTTAACATCTCCAACAAGCATTAACCATTCATTTTCAATTTTTAGGATAAAAGTTTCTTCCGGTTCATTTATCGTTTTAATAAAGGCATCAAGAATATCACCTTTAAGTTCTTCGTCATTTTTCATATCTCTTGTGTTAAGTCTCACCTCTAAGCGATTTACAATAGATTTCACGCCCTTAACGCCGGCTACAATTTGTTCGGTAAGAAGTTTTTTGGAATAATTGGTTACTGTTCCGTACAGAGTTACTAAGCCATGGTTCACACTTATTGAGATGTCGCGTGGTTTTATAGCGTCAATTAGTTCCATCCAGGCATTTTCTGTTAGACTGTCTTTTTGTGTTTCGTTGATTGTTTTCATGGCAATGAGTTTTATAGAATAAAAGTTCTGTATTTTCTTTTACAAGATTAAGACAGGAAGATTACCCCGATATTAACTGAATTTTAAATTTAAGAGACAAGAATTATTTCTTCAGTTGTTTAATACATGCTGGCCTAATACATGAGACATTGTTAATTTATAGTTAAGTAATAAACAACAAAATATTGGAAACAGGCTTTTGTTTAAGGAAAACAGATTCAAATGATAAAATGAGATCCGAATAATTTAAGCTACTCTTAATATTAGAATACTTTTTATACTGTAACTTGCAGTAAGTAATTTTAGAACTAAGAACTATGAAAGCAATAAAAGAAATTATGCAAAACTTTCCCTCGTACTGCGCTAAACAAGATAAACTGCAGATTACCGCCGATCGCATGTCGCAATCGAAAGTGTCTTTTTTACCGGTAGTAGATGAAAACGAAAACGTAATTGGAACCGTTAATTTCGAAGATGTTCAAAGTAGGATTAATACCGATAAGTTTTTCGATGATAAACTTTGCGTTGGAGATGTTATGAGATCGGAATCTAATATTATAACTGCATACGATGATGAAGCTACTGCTCTGAGAATGATGCGTAATAGCCACACATCGCATCTTACTGTTGTAGATGAAAAAAATCACCTGAAAGGGGTTGTTAGTTTTATTACGCTAGCGAGAAGAATTGTTCTGTTAAAACAAGAGTTAGGCAGAGATGCTGATCGATTAAAAGTAAGAGGTCTCGGACTTTCGATGTAAACTGCTCAAATTAGTTTTTAAAGTTGAGTGCGAAGCTGTGAAAGCGGCTTTTAAAATCATACTGTATTTCAATTCCATACAAAACACAAATACTTTGCACAATCGCTAAGCCCAGTCCCATCGATTCGTTCGAAGCCTCATTCTTTTTAAAGCGTGTAAATAAATCGTCCGGTTTTACTTTTAAATTTTCTCCTGTATTTGAAATTGTAATGCTTTGAGTGGATAGTTCAATTTTAATTTCTCCTCCTTTAAAATTATGACGAATGGCATTTTGTAATAAATTAGTAAACAAGATGTCTGCCAATGCAGAGTTCATTTTTACTGAAAGTGGACTCGTAATCTGAGTATTTAGTTTGATCTCTTTTGTGTCTAATAAATCTTCAAAGTTTTCTTTTATTTTTCTTATTGTTTTTTCAATGTCAATTATTTCCGCTTCTTTAAACTGGTTATTTTCTATTTTGGCAAGAAGCAATAAGGCTTTATTTAGCGAAGCAAGTTTTTTCGTTGTATCGTCAATGGCTGCCAACTGACCCATTTCTTGCTCTGTTAAATTAGGCGATTGAATTAGCAAACCAATGTTCGCTTTTATTACCGCTAAGGGTGTTTGCATTTCGTGCGATGCGTTTTCTGTAAATTCTTTTTGTTGCAAAAAATCTGAGTGTATTTTTTCGGTCATTTTGTTCAGACTTTCATTTAGGGAATTAAATTCTTTTGTACCAGATTTTTCAAAGTTTGTGAAAGAATGGTTTTTTATGTCGTAGGCATTTAATTTTTCTACAGTCAAATAAAACGGTTTCCACAAGGTTTTTGATAACAGCCAACTTAGTGCAAAAAAAGCGAGTACCAAAAATGAAACAATGAGTATAAAAGACGAAACCAAACCTTCCAACAATTCTTCTTCTTCCATAGTAGGACGGTGGATCTCAAGCTTATAATTTTTATTTTCTTTCTTAAAGTAACTGCTAATAATTCTATAATCTATGTTTTCTTGTTCTAGGGAATCGTAAATTAGTTTATTAGAAAAAGTATGACCTTCTAGATTTCCTGGAGCAGTTGTAATTGTGGTGAGTTCATTCAGATTAATGTTCAAGGGCTCATTACTTTTAATGATTGCTGATTCCAGATGATGTTTTTCCCTCAACAAAGCTTCATCTACTCCATCTTTTATTTCTTGTGAAATTAAATGGTAAGAAAGAAGTCCGGCTATAACCAGCAAAGGCATACTTATAAGCAAATAGAATAAAAGAGTTTTACTGATTAACTTCATGGTGATTATCGTTTTTTATTCCGTTATCATACTGCGTTTTTTTATAACTCAGAGGGAGTAAGGCACGGAGGCACCGAGTTTTTGAAATTTCTCCGTGTAACTCTGTCTCTCTGTTTCTCTGTGTTAAATATTCACTGGGTTTTGACCGTTCCCTCTGTGCCTCAGTGTCTCTGTTTCTCTGCGTCAAAATTACTCTGCATAACGGGTATTCATAAATTCACCTTAAAATTATAACCAATCCCATAAATAGTTTGTACATAATCTGTACAGCCTTTTTCGGTTAATTTTTTCCGAAGATTACGCAGATGGACGTAGATAAAATCGTGACTATCCATTTGATCAGAATCGTCGCCCCACAAGTGTTCGGCAATACTGTTTTTAGAAAGTACACGGTTTTTATTACTAATAAAAAAAAGTAAAAGAGCGTATTCTTTTGAGGTAAGGTTTACTGTTTCTCCGTTTACACTTACATGCCTTTCGTCAGGAATAATTTTTATTTCATTTATTTCAATCGTTTTGTTGCCGTCAAAACTTTTTCTTCGATTCAAAGCCTTGATACGAGAATTCAGTTCAGCTAAACTAAAGGGCTTAACGAGGTAGTCATCTGCACCCAAATCCAGACCACTTACTTTGTCATCTGATGAGTTCTTTGCTGATATAATAATGACTCCGGCTTTAGAGTTCTCTTTTTTTAATTCCCGAACAATGTCAAGTCCGCTACCCTTGGGCAAGGTTATATCTACCAAAATGCAATCGTATTCGTAAATGGATATTTTTTCCAGAGCTTTTACATAATCATTCGCCGACTCAACCACATATCCTTCCTGATGTAAGTACAACTTAATCGATTTTCTAAGTTCGGCTTCGTCCTCAATCAACAGAATTTTCATACACAAATATAGCCTCTAAATCTTAAGATATTCTAAAGGATTTCTTTCGTTTCCGAATTAAGAGCATCTGAATTATATTTTCTAAACCTTCTGTATTAATATTTAACCACATAGGAAGATAGGAACAACTGAAACGCATAACATAGTAACACATAGAATGTGAAGCTTTGCTTCACATTCTATGTGTTCTTATCTGAAACTTCTGTATTTTTCTTTTCTATTTACCCTATGTGCCAATGTGGTTTAAGTAGTAGGGATTCGCGGGCCTACTAAACTCTTGTAACTAGATAGTAGAAAGAGATATTTTTAAACTTTAATTTAAGGTTTTATTCTTCTACTTAAGATTTACTTAAGATTGTGCATGTAACTTTGCTTTATGAAACACGAACTCTCAGCTAAAAGAAATGGATTCTATAAAATTCCACACTTAATATTCTTTCTCACATTTATTTTTCTTTTCACTCAAATTTCTGGGCAAGCCGATATTTCTATTTCGGGACAAGTAAAGGATAAAAACGGTGTATTGGCTTATGTGAATGTGGCTTTGAAAAAAGAATCAGATAGTAGTTTAGTAGCTGGTAGCATTAGCAACGAAGAAGGTCGTTTTGTGATTTCCAAAGTTGTGCCCGGAAAATATATTCTGGAAACGTCCTTTATCGCTTATCAAACAAATAAACAATCTTTATTCATTGGTACGCTAAATAAATTTTATGATGTGGGTGTTATTACTTTATTGGATGATGCGAATGTACTCAGTGAAATAGAAGTGAGTGCCAAGCAAGATGAAGTAACTGGCAAAATGGATAAAAAAGTGTTTACGCTTGAAAACAATGTGAGTCAGCAAGGTGGAACAATTCTTCAAGCTATTCAAAATCTTCCCGGCGTAACAACACAAGATGGTAAAGTTCAGATTCGTGGAAGCGATAAGGTTGTTGTGTTGATTGATGGTAAACAAACCGCTTTAACGGGTTTCGGTAATCAAACAAGTCTTGACAATATTCCCGCTTCGGCTATCGATAAAATAGAAATTATAAATAATCCATCTGCAAAATATGATGCGAATGGTACAGCAGGAATTATCAATATTATTTATAAGAAAAATAAACAAGAAGGCTTTAATGGAAAAGTTGGTCTGGCTGGTGGACTAGGGGCTCTGTGGATTAAGAAAGATAATTTACCAGGCATTAGACCTCAATATCAAAATACGCCAAAAGTTAATCCTTCACTTTCTTTAAACTACAGAAAAAACAAGCTAAATATATTTGCGCAGGGTGATTATCTTTTAACACACACACTCAATAAAAATGAGTTTGTGGATCGGTATTATAATGACGGACAAGTAATTCGTCAGCAAACAAAACGGAATAGAAATACAACTATTGGAACTGCTAAGGCAGGCTTTGATTGGATGCCCAACGAGTTCAATCAATTTAGTCTATCTGCTTTGTATAGCTCAGAACATATTTTAGACAATGGTGATGAACCTTTTTATAACAGGGATTTATCAGATCAACAACGTTTATGGAAATTTTTAGAAGACGAATTGAAAACCACA
Source organism: Aurantibacillus circumpalustris (assembly GCF_029625215.1). Lineage (GTDB taxonomy): Bacteria > Bacteroidota > Bacteroidia > B-17B0 > Aurantibacillaceae > Aurantibacillus > Aurantibacillus circumpalustris. The sequence goes on along the minus strand of NZ_CP121197.1, from coordinate 4,214,396 downwards.
GTAACGGCTTCGGGAACTTATGTACACAAGTACAAACAACCAGGACATCATTTAAGTTTGGGATTAAACTATACTTTTCACCGTGAAGATGAGAAATATAATTTCACAAACATTCTTCCAAGTTATTCTGGCTTTGATGCTTTTAAATTATTGTCTGATGAACACGTTACAGATTTCACAATGGACTATGTTAAGCCTTTAAAATACGGCAGAGTAGAGGGTGGGGTAAAATTCAGGTACCGTAATATTCCGACCAATATGCAATTTATTCCTGGCTTAAATTCACCTTTAGATACAAACGCGGGTGGTTGGGCTAATTATGAAGAAACCATTCCTGCTCTTTATGGAAACTATGTGTTAGAAAATAAAAAATTTGAATTGGAAGCAGGTTTAAGGATTGAATATGTGAATGTGAATTATGAGGTCAATCCAAACCACAACACGTACAAAAGCAATGGATATAATTATACGCAACCATTTCCAAATGTTCGTTTGGGATATAAAATCACAAGTAATAGTAAAATTAGTGCTTTTTATAACAGACGTGTGGATAGACCGAATGAAGTGGATATTCGCATCTTTCCTAAATACGATGATGCTGAAATTATTAAGGTAGGAAATCCTGCTTTAAATCCGCAGTTTACAAATTTGTATGAACTGGGTTATAAAAAAAGTTGGAAGAACGGTTATGTTTATGCAGCTGCTTATCACAGATCAGCGCAAGGAACAATTACGCGCATTGCTTCTACAATTCCGGGAAGTACCTTAATTTATTCTATTATGCAAAACGCCAACAAAAGTTATAACACAGGTTTGGAGTTATTGCTTTCACAGGATATTAAAAAATGGTTTTCGTTTAACGTGAATTTTAATGGCTACCAAAATATTATCGATCCTTTTACTGTTGAGAATAAATATCCAGTTGTCAATACATTTACTGCGGAGAAACAAAGTGTCATTTCCTATAACGCAAAATTTAACGGTATTGTGCACTTAAAGAATAAATGGGATGTTCAATTAGCTGCAATTTATTTAGCACCTGATTTAATTCCACAAGGGAAAATAAACACACGTTTTTCTCTGGATATTGGTGTTAAGAAACAAATTCAAAAAGGAAAAGGCGAAGTGTTTTTAAATGCAACAGATTTATTAAACACGATGCAAATTAAAAAAGAGATTCAGGGAAAAGATTTTAAATATTATAGTGCAGATTATTATGAAACACAGGTGGTAAGGATTGGGTATAACTATAAATTTTAGTGATGGGATTGTTTCCCGCTTTTTTAACCACAGAGGCACGGGAGGAAGGAAGTTCCACTGAGTAGAGGATAAAAACTCCGTGAAACTCTGCGGTTAGGTGCTCAAGATAGCGCTTCTTTTAACCACAGAGGCGCGGGAGTAAAAGAGTCGCACAGAAATTTTATTAAAGTATTGTGTTTTAGCTCTGCGAAACTCTGCGGTTAAGTGCTCAAAGATAGCGCTTCTTTTAACCACAGAGGAAGCAGAGTAAAGGAGTTTCACAAAGGTTGTTTTGTCGCAGCACGTAATTTCGAAAAACGAGTGTGCGATAATTTTTGTATATGCATGTGCGACGGTTAGCAATATGAAAACTAATCTAATTGAAATGCTGGATAAAAAATGAAATAAATAAGTGATAAAATTAGACTGCAAAAACTACTTTTTAATTTTAGCTAAAAATTCAAGACCGCCTTTATTAGATATATTAGGTTGTTATTTTGAAGAAAAAATTAAAGCAAGCTCTATAGGAGTAAGATGTATTAACGGATCAGTTAATCTTAAAGACCACTGCACAAATACTTCTGGTAATAACTGCGTTGGAATTACAACGCAAAACCAGTTTAACGGATTTAAATATGGTGTTTTTATTAATAGTTGGTTATTGAATTCGCCAAGTAAAATAATTCATGCAAAATTTAATCAACAAGCTAGTCCGAATGACGGTTTCGGAAACATTTATATTTCTGGAAATTATGGTAGCCAAATTATAAATTGCGATTTAAAAAGTGTAAAACATATTGGTAGTACAACGCATGTATCGTTTGGTCTATACCTTGACGGTTGTGATGGCTATGTTGTTGAAAACAATACGTTTTACGGGATAAACGCTTCTTTAAGCGGTGGCGTGTTTGTGAACAACAGTGGCCCTGGTGCAAATAGCATTTACAATAACACATTTATGTACCATCAACAATGCATTTGGGCTCAAAATATTAATTACGACAATACCACAACAAATGGTACTGGCCTTGTAATGAATTGTAACGACTTCCAGGCTAACTGCAAATACAACATAGGTGTGCAATCTGCTTATCAAGGGGCAAATTGCCTTGGCTGCCCCATCCCATACCAACCGGGTGGCGTTTCTACTACGCAAGGACTTGCCAATTTGCAAGAAGTAGACAATGTTAGAAACACATACGGTACTGTTAACTGTAGTGACGAAAATAAGTTTTACGTGAGTACCCAGAATAATTTTTCAACCATGCACGGCTCTTTTCAAGGAGCACAGTACCATCCAACACCACCCTGTAGCAATCCTTTAGAAGTAACCGATGTAAGCGGACCGCCCACAATCAACCAAAAATCTGTTTGGTGCACAGTAAGCCAACACCAGAATTTTTCGATGGCAGCGCTTAATGATAATGCCAGTACCAATCGCTATAATATCAGTGTTTTAAAATCTGATTTTGATAACAAACTCGATGGTGGAAATACGATACTTCTTCTTGATATGTTTGACCCGAGCAATAGTGCCACGGCTATTTTTGACACCTTAATCGGCAAAGATTTTTTAAGCGATACGGTACTACTAGCTTTTTTTGGTACAAGTGGTTTAAGTGATACGCAGATTGAAGACCTATTCTCGAAAAACGGACCAGTAAGTCCTGAAGTTTGGGCATACATCCAAACCCTTGGTTTTGGTGCTCCGCTTCAAAGCACCCTAGAAGACCTGCAATTGAACCAAAATAAATTTAGCGACCGAGCAATTATTTTGGGCCAGCTAACGATGGCGCATAACGAATTAGGCTTGTTAGACAATGAGAAAATCCGTCGGTTTTTAGACGACACCACAGGCATTGCTTTCGACAGCATTGCTGCAATTTATGCTCTCAACGAACTCCCTAATAGTGCTTATAAATTGGTAGATGTAGCCATTGCCACAGGAAACTTCACAATTGCTGCAGATTTAATTAGCACTTTAAATACTGATCCTGCTAACGAAGACCTTTGTGATGTATTTGGACATATTCTCAACCTTCAAAGTGATCAGGAATACATAGAAACTATGCGTGCTGATGATGACGTAAGGCTTTATTTAAAAAGTAAAGCTGGTAGTGATAAACCTTTACTGGATACATATATTAAAGGGCTCTTAGCGGGAGTTTATTTTGAGAGAGAATACGAAGTAACTCTTCAGCCCGTTGGATTTGATCCAGAGGAAGAAGAAGAGGAAAGTGAAAGACGTGCCAATTTACAAACTAACGAATTGTCAAGTACAATTTCTTCAATAAATGAAAAAATAATCCGGGTATTCCCGAACCCTGCTTCAGAAAAAATAACGGTTCAAAATGACGATACATTAGAAAATGTTTTTATTGAGATTGTAGATTTAGCAGGTAAAGTGTTTATAAAGCAACGCTGTGATAAAAGCTGCGAAATAAACCTGAGCAGTTTGAATAATGGAGTTTATTTACTAAATTTATATCAACAAGATAAATTACTCGGTGCTAAAAAACTGGTTATTATTAAATAATTGAAACTTTTAAAACATACTTTGGTATTGGTGTTTTGTCTCCTGCAAATTATAGGCAGGGGCCAAAACACTTTTGATAATTATTATAACACTGGTTACCACAACAACAAATCCAGTAACGTAATTACCGAGCCAGACTCAGGTTGTGTATTTGTGAATTATGTGATTGATAGTGTAACCCAACGCTGGGACATGGGGCTATTGCGATTAGACAAAAACGGGAACGAAGTCATCAAGAATTCCTTTAACATGTTTAATGAGAGTTTTTACAGTTATGTTTCAGGGATGAAAAATTTTATTGAAGCAACACCCTCTTCTTATTTTCTATCTGGCGGATATTTTGTTGGAAATCAACAAGGATTTATTATTACAAAATTCAATAAAAACACTTTAGATACAATAAAAACAAAAATTTTTTCTGATAATTATTCTTACGGAATTAATTGTTTTATAAAGTTTAACAATAATAAATATTTTTTCATCGGTAATAAGTGGATTGGCAATAATGGATCCCCTGTTATTTTTCACCTAGATAGTAATCTTAATATTATACAAACCATCACTGTTGCAAGTGGTAATGATTTTACTATTTGGGATGCAGTTTACAATCCTGTTACGAAAAGGATTCTATTATCTGGGGGTACTGCTTCTGGGCAATACCTAAGTACTTTTATGCATCTAGACACACTAGGTAATATTAAACAAATCGCATACGGTCCAAGCTATCTTACAAGAAGTATCTTACAGGTTTATTACCGTGCTCTCGATACTTCATACATTGCCGTAGGTTACTACAAAACCGGCACCTTTTCAAACATTAGTTTAACAAAGTTATGTATTGGTAAACTTGATGTTAACTTACATTTTAAATGGGAAAAAACTTATGGGTCTGCTATGCCCGGTAATGGCTTAATGGATGCTGTATTGTTAGATGATGGCAGTATAGTCGTCTCCGGAGCCTATTCACAATTAACAAGCGCACCTCTTGGCAATGCAAATTTTAACGGTGTTATTTTAAAAGTTAATAAATACGGGCAGTTTCAATGGGCAAGGGAGTACGATCATCTTCCTCCCGGTAATTTAAGTAAAATCGAACAGTTCTACGGCATTGACAAAACCTTAGACAAAGGGTTTATTTTGTGCGGTAATATCATTGCGCCACCTTCTAATAAGTCTCAGGCATGGGCAGTTAAAACAGATAGCATGGGCTGTGTTACACCCGGTTGCGCCAGCACAATTATGCAGGTAGATTCCATTGTTTATCCACCACCACCACCGCCCCCTCCAATTGATACCACAATAATTACTGTTGGCATAAAAGAAATTATTTTTGAGAAAAATAATTTAAGAATTTACCCTAACCCTGTAAGTCAGGTTTTAAAAATTGCTATTGCAAACTTTAACACAGCAGAAAAAAACACATACCACTTAGAGATTATTAATACACTCGGTCAAAGTGTTTTAAAGTCTAAAGCTCTCAGCTTTTTATCTGAGATGGATGTAAGTGCTTTACAAAACGGCATTTACTTTTTGCAAGTGTTTAATCAAAATAAATTGCTAGTAACAGAGAAGTTTGTGAAGGAGTGAGTTATCATGCTATTGTGCAATATAACACCTCGCACAGACTGCTTCGGTTCCGTTGCAATCATACGCATTACTCGCAGTGACGAAGTCGTGTGGCAAATTTGGGCATTTTGAATAATGGTGTTTATTTGCTAAATTTATATCAACAAGATAAATTTCTCGGTGCCAAAAAACTTATTATCATTAAATAATTGAAACCCTTCAAACATAACTTATTATTACTAGTGTTTTGTCTCCTGCAAATTCTTGGCAGGGGACAGAACACTTTTGATAATTATTATAACACCGGTTACCATAATAACAAATCAAGCAATGTGATTACAGAGCCTGACTCTAGTTGCGTGTTTGTCAATTATATTATAGATAGCACCACTCAACGTCTAGACATGGGTTTTTTACGTCTAGACAAAAACGGGAACGAGGTTATTAAGAACTCTTTTAACATGTTTAATGGAAGTTTTTACAGTTTTGTTTCTGGTATGAAAAATTTTATAGAAGCAACCCCTTCGTCCTATTTTCTATCTGGCAGCTACTTTACAGGAAACGACCAAAACTTTATTCTAGCTAAAATTAACAGAACAACGCTCGACACTATAAAAACCTTTATTTACACAAATCCCGGTTTTCATGCCATACTTGGCATTACAAAGCTAAATGACAATGCTTATCTTTTAATAGGCAATACCGGAAATTCTGCTACCGGATGGCCCATCATGTTTCGTGTAGATAGTAATTTGACCATTGTGCAAACAATCAATATAGCAACCTCAAACAATTTTTTTATTAATGATGCGATTTACAACCCAGTAAATAAAAAAATATTACTGGCTGGAGGTACCGGATCCGGACAATACTTAAGTACTTTTATGCATCTAGACACACTTGGCAATATCAAACAAATTGCCTTCGGCCCCAGTTACCAAACTAGAAGTATTTTACAAGTTTATTATCGAGCTCTTGATACATCATATATCGCCGTGGGTTATTATGAAACTGGAACTTATTCAAATATAGGATTAACGAAACTATGTATTGGTAAACTTGACCTTAACTTGCATTTTAAATGGGAAAAAACATATGGCGCAACTAAACCCGGAAATGGGTTAGTTGATGCTATTCTTTTGGACGATGGTAGTATTGTAGTTTCAGGGGCATACTCACCCCAAACAAGTGCGCCGTTATTAACGAATACAAATGGCATAATCATGAAGGTTGATAAAAATGGTAATCTCAAATGGGCAAGAGAATACGACCATACCTCGCAGAGCACTCTCGCAGAAATGTTCTATGGCATAGACAAAACCTTAAATAAGGGTTTTATTTTGTGTGGTAATATCATTGCACCACCTTCTAATAAGTCTCAGGCATGGGCAGTAAAAACAGACAGCATGGGCTGTGTTACACCTGGTTGCGCCAACACACTCATGCAAGTAGATTCAATTGTTTACCCACCACCACCACCGCCGCCACCTATTGACACTACACTAATTACTGTTGGTTTAAAAGAAGCTGTTTTTGAGAAAAATAATTTAAGAATTTACCCTAACCCTGTAAGTCAGGTTTTAAAAATTGCTATTGCAAACTTTAACACAGCAGAAAAAAAGGAGTATCGTTTAGAGATAATTAATACCCTTGGGCAGAGTGTTTTAAAGTCTAAAGCTATAAGTTCTTTATCTGAAATTGATGTCGGTGCTTTACAAAACGGCATTTACTTTTTGCAAGTGTTTAATCAAAATAAATTGCTGGTAACTGAGAAGTTTGTGAAGGAGTAGACTTCTTTTCAAATCTTCGTTTCATTTTATTTCTTAAATTTATCTATAAATACCCTTCTCAGCGCTAAAAAACTGGTTATTATTAAATAATTGAAATCATTAAAACATATTCTCTTATTAGTGTTTTGTCTCCTGCAAATTATAGGCAGGGGACAAAACACTTTTGATAATTATTATACCACCGGTTACCACAACAATAAATCCAGCAACGTAATTACCGAGCCAGACTCAGGCTCTGTGTTTGTAAATTACGTGGTTGATAGTGCAACTTATCGGATTGATATGGGGCTTTTACGATTAGACAAAAACGGAAACGAAGTCGTCAAGAATTCCTTTAACATGTTTAATGAGAGTTATAACAGCACTAATTGGGGGATGAAAAATTTTATTGAAGCCACCCCTTCTTCCTACTTCTTAATGGGTATTTATTTTGTTGGAAACCAACAAGGTTTTATTATTACGAAATTAAACAAAACAACTCTTGATACTATTAAAAACACTATTTACTCAGACACCTACTCTTATGGTATTAATAATTTTATTAAGTTTAATGATAATAAGTATTTTCTGATTGGAAACAGGTGGACAGGCAATACTCAATCATCAGTGATATTTAGGTTGGATAGCAATCTTACAATCCAACAAACCATTATCGTTCCCACACCACCTGATTTTGGCATTTGGAATGCCACTTATAACCCAGTAAATAAAAAAATTTTATTATCTGGTGGCACGGCTTCTGGCCAATATTTAAACACCTTTTACTATATAGATACTTTGGGTCAACTTACTCAGGCTGCTTTTGGACCGAAGTATTATCAGTATAGGCATTTCTTCCAAGTAAATTACAGTCCCTTTGATTCTACATTTGTGGTTATAGGAGATTTAAAAACCGGTGTTTTAAACAATTTTGGGCTCTATAAATTATGCATTGGAAAATACGACCTCAATTTAAATCTTAAATGGGAGAAAACTTATGGGGATGCTATGCCTGCCAATGTTTTAGTGGATGCTGTGGTCTTAGATGATGGAAGTATAACAGCAGCGGGGGCTTATTCGCCACTTACTACATTTCCGCTTTCAAACGCAAATTATAATGGTATTATTTTAAAAGTTAATAAAGTCGGTCAGTTACATTGGGCAAGGGAGTATGATCATACTGTGCCAGGTAATTTGACAGAACAATTCTACGGCATTGACAAAACATTAAACAAAGGGTTTGTTTTGTGTGGCAACATTATTGCACCACCTTCTAATAAGTCTCAAGCTTGGGCAGTAAAAACAGACAGCATGGGCTGTGTTACACCTGGTTGCGCCAACACACTCATGCAGGTAGATTCAATTGTTTACCCGCCACCACCACCGCCGCCACCTATTGATACCACAATAATTACTGTTGGCATAAAAGAAATTATTTTTGAGAAAAGTAATTTAAAAATATACCCTAACCCTGTAAGTCAGGTTTTAAAAATTGCTATTGCAAACTTTAATACAGCAGAAAAAAACACATACCGCTTAGAGATTATTAATACACTCGGTCAAAGTGTTTTAAAATCTAAAGCTCTTAGTTATTTAACTGAGATTGATGTAAGCGATTTACAAAATGGCATTTACTTTTTGCAAGTGTTTAATCAAAATAAATTGCTAGTAACAGAGAAGTTTGTGAAGGAGTAGGTTTGCTAAGCGCATATTTATTCTACTATAAAATCATTTTTACACATTATCTTATTCCATCAACTCAAACGAAATCTTTAGAGTGATCCGACATTTCTTGGACTTGTATTATGTTTTAACACAGAGGCGCAAGAGTAAAGGAGTTACACAGAGATTTCTTCAGACTTCATTTATCCTTCTATTGCCTCGGATAAGGGGGCTTTGGGCTGCAGTCACTTGGAGTAAATTTTTGCTTGGGTGCAAAAATTGTATCGAGAAGGAATAGCAGCATTTTTGTCGTCTCGATACGGCCAGAAAACATCCTATTGTCATAGAAATCGACGCGACTGGATAATGTAAATTCAAGAAAGTATCTTTTGCTGCCATTAGACTATAATTAAATCCTCCACCTTTAGAATCTCTTAAGAATTACTTAGTATCTTTATATAAATTAAATAAAATAGAAAGCCATGAAAAAGTCAATTGTATTGGTGCTTGCATTATTCGTAATAGCGTTTACTACGAAAGCGCAAGATGTAAAAGAAGCAGATGTTCCTGAAAATGTAAAGGCAGCTTTTTCAAAAAAGTTTCCAAAAGCACAAGCAAAATGGGAAAAAGAAGGTCTGAATTATGAAGCTGAATTTGACATGGATAAAGTAGAATCTTCAGTCATATTCGATAAGGATGGAAAATTTATTGAATTAGAACAGGAAATGCAAACCTCAGATTTACCAAAGTCAATTATTGATTATTGTTCAGGCAGGTATTCTACTCACAAAATAGCTGAAGCTTCAAAAATAACACTTGCAAATGGCAGTGTGCGTTTCGAAACAGAACTAAGAAAAGGCAGAGAGCATATTGACCTTTTATTTGATTCTACAGGTAATTTTATAAGTAGGGGAAATGTGGAGGTAGATAATGCCGATAACGACTAATTTTATTTAATCGATTTATAGAAATCCCTGAGAGAAAATTTTCTTTCAGGGATTTTTTATAATTTTTTGAAACTAAAAGAACTTTCCAATGAGATTCAGCTACTAAAAACAGACCAATAATGGATGAGTGTAAATTTTGATTTGTTAAAAAATTAATGTAATTTAAATCAAATTATAAATCATGGGAAAAGATTCAAAAGAAATGCTCAGAACTATATTAGCAAATACGCAGCTAATTATGAAACACCTTAATATTGATGCGGCTCAAAACAAAAAAGAAACAAAAAGGGAAAACTCTTCAGCGCAAAAAGTGAGTGTTAACAGTCTAGCGAAGAGAGCACCTGTTAAGAAAAAAGCGACGCCACGTAAATAATTTCTTTCTTTTAAGAGTCTGTAGTGCTTAATTCTTAGGTTCTACTTCTCTAATCACGTCTGTAGAACGAATGGTTTTTTCTTCACCTGAAGGAATAGTTGACTTGAATGTAAAAACACCTTCTTTACTTACCGAAATTTCTGTTTCACTGTAAGAACTATTTTCTTGTAAAATACTTTCTTCTGACGGGATGGTTTCATCTACTGTCGGTTCAATTAATTTCTCATGATTTTTTGCTCCTATAAAAAAACTTCCGCTAATAATTATTTCTTTTTCACTACTCGCTACATTAACGATCATGCTTGTATCTGCTACGTTTGGTGAAATGCTTACTCGCACTTCATTGTATTTCATGCCATATCTGCTTGCTTTTAAGGTATATGTTTTCTCTTTTTCTAACGTTGCAGAAAAAATACCTGAATTCAGTTCTAAAGAAACATCCGTAGAATCTGTTTCGTTTTTTAAGCTGTAATTCATGTCGTCAAACACGCTTAAATCTCTGAGTAAAAGAGAATCATTTGTTAAGGATAATCTTAAAGGAAGTTCTTCAGAAAAGCTATAAATATCTTCAGCGCCTTTTCCGTTAAATCTATCTGAACTAAAGAACCCGCGCATTTCCTCACCATCAAATACAATTCCGAAATCGTTGGCAATTGAATTAATGGGCGGTTTTAAATTGTGCACATTGCCCCATTTTTCTCCGGTTTTTGTAGATTTAAAAACATCTAACTGCCCCATGCCAGGATGTGCGTTTGAAGAAAAGTACAAATCACCACCAACACTTATAGTGGGAAACATTTCGTTGCCAAAAGTATTTACTTCGTTGCCGGCATTAATTGGCGGACTCCATACACCATCTGATAATTTTGTAGAATAGTAGATATCCGTTTTACCATAACCACCCGGTTTGTCAGACATGTAATAAATAGTTTGTCCGTCTTTTGAAAGACTTGGATGTCCTACAGAATATTTAATGCTATTGAAAGGAAAGGCAGACGTTGGTATTGACCATTTTCCTGCACTGTCTTTAATACTATGAAATACTTGCAGTGTTCCTAGAATCTCGTTGGTGTATGAATCACGTTTTCCTTTTACGGTTTTTGTAAAATAAATTTCGTTACCATCACTCGAAAAACAAGCAGGCCCTTCATGCATAGCTGTGTTAATTTCTTTGAAGTTTAAAGGTTTAACCGTCTTATTCTCTTTTTTATCAATGTCGTTTACATTTACACTGTATAAATCAAGTCTGTGAACATCACCACCACCATCAAAACTAATGAGTGCTTTTTTGCTTCCTTCACGGGATGATGAAAAGAAAAGATTATCAGGCGTGTAAAATGTTGGACTAAATTCAGAAAGTTCTGTATTTATTTTTTCAAGATTTTTTACTTCTTTTCCGATCGTCTCGTCTAACCAACGTTGTGCAGAGTCGCAAGATTGCAGATACACTTTTCCCATAAGATCTTCGGGTTGAAGCTTTACATACTCTTGAAGCTGAACACTTGCCTCAGCATATTTAGCACTGTTTTTTAACGCAAGTCCGTAATTAAGGTAGTTAAGTGGTTCCTTTTTTTTCCTTTTTAATATTTTTTTAAATGTTTCTTCTGCTTTTTCAAATTCACCGCTAATACGATAGCAGTTGGCCATTTTTTCAAGAGCGTAGCTCGATACTCTTCTGTTTTTAGCATGAATGTCCATTTGGTAGTATTTAATGGCCATTTCAAACTGGTTCTGATCAAAGTAGCGATCGCCTTTCTCAGAGTTTTTTTGCGCGTAATTTGTAAAGTTTAAAAACAATGCAAATAATAAGCATAAATATATTTTAGTATTGCGGGGATTCATGATTCAATTTTTTTTAAAAATAATAACGTGGGTGAATTTCTTTTTGCGTTGGAGGCGGAGGTAATTTTATTCCATAAGAAATAACAAGCTCATGAGCACCTTTAGCGTAAGGAGATAATTTAGATACCGTTAAGTCGTAAGAGTATGAAATTCGTAAACTTTCAGTAATATTTACACGGAGCATAGTAACGAACGCATCACCTGCACGGTATTGAATACCGGCACCAACGCGGTCTTTATAATATACCAGGGTGTTGAAATCAAACTGGACGGAAGATGATGGTTGTATCTTCATTAACATAGAAGGTTCTATTGTAATGTCTTTTGTAAGTGTAAATACGTTACCAACTAAAAAGTAAAAGTGTTTGTAGAGATGAGCCTGAGAGGCTTCTGCTCCATTAAAATTAAATGATTTTTTAATTAAGTGGTAGTTAGATAAGCCAGCATAGAATTGTTTTTTTTGATAATAAATTCCGAAGGACGCATCTGGTACCAAAGCTGAAGAAGAAATGGAAGGAATAGCGTTATCTCCACGGCCGCTTAAAATAAGATCCTGGTAATTAATTTTCTTATTATAAATACCTGCTTCAATTCCTGCTGATAATTTTCCGCCGGCAAAATTAAGATGATAGGATAATTGTGCCGCAACATTCAAATTAGAAAGAATAGACATTTTATCGTTCACAATTTTAAGGCCAACACCTATGTGTTTTTTTTGAATGGGAGCATGAATATTAAATGTTTGAGTGGTAGGATGTCCATTTATTCCCATGAATTGGTTTCTGTATTTTAGTGTGGCTACCACCCAGTTTGAACTTCCAGCAAATGCAGGATTGATAAGCATTTTGTCGAACATGTATTGTGAATACATAGGATCTTGTTGTGCGCTACCCACTTGGGTTAACAAAAAGGGGAGCGTTAATAGGATGTATCGTATAAGTAATTTCATTTTATCTTTTTATCAGAATATAATTAGTAACTGGTTTTTCGCCGTTGCCAAAATCAAATACATAGTAGTATTGATCATCCGGCAAATCATGACCACCTTCAGATTTTCCATTCCAGCTGTTGTTGTATGGACTAGCGTTAAATATCTGTTTCCCCCAACGATTAAAGATAATGAGTGAGTTATTAGGATAAGTATCTATTTTGTCAATTTCAAAATAATCGTTTACGCCATCACCGTTAGGACTTATTGCTGTTGGGATTGGAACAATAACGTTTACGGTTACAGAATCTTTTGTAATGCAGCCATGAAGGTCTTTTAAGGTAAGAACATAGTTTGTAGTGTTCATGGGATCTGCAGTGGGATTAAAATTAGACCGATCGCTTAAGAATTCGGGATTATTCCACGAAGCAAAACCATTTCCTGATCCTCTTAATGTAATTTTTTCATGACGTGTAATTGTAACATCTTCACCCGCGTTAGCTGGGTTAGTGTTGTATAAAGCAACTATTGCCGGTGTTGTTGTTTCCATTGGACAAATGCCGTTTTTGACTGTGGCCTTGTACCAGAATGATTTTGTAACGGTAGTGTAAGTTATGTAAGTAGTTGTATCAGAAAGCTGAGTCCAATTGCTACCATTGTCTATTGAAGAAAACCAGTTAAGTAATTTTCCTGAAAAGTCTGATAAATGCAGGGTATCGCCAGCCTCACCATAGCATACGGAATCAGCGTTTAAAATATTTCCGGGAATTGTTTTCGGTTGAATTTTAAAGACAATGGTTGAAGTAGTATCATCCGGGCAACCATCAACCGTTTTAACTACCACTCGGTATAAAGAACTTTCAGTGATTGAGGAATAAGTTAGTGGGGTAGAAGTAGAGTTAATTTTTATCCAGTTGCTGCCATTGGTGACAGAGTATTGCCAGTATAAAATTGGACCTGGTGCTGAAGATAAAGAAATTTGACCGTTGCCTGCATCTTCGCAAAAAGCACCGCCACCTGTTAAAATACCAGCATTTCCAGCTACATAAACTGTAAGTGTTGAAATGGATGAAGTGTCTGCTTGAGCAGTGCCATCTTGAACAATGGCTCTAAAGCTTGTTGTTTTTTTGAGTCTATTATAACTTTGTGTGGATGTAGTGTTTAATAAGTGCGTCCAATTTTGACCATTATTTGTTGACATTTCCCAATGAACAATAGCACCATTAAAGTTGGTCAAAGAAATAAAGCCTGAATTTATTGAATCGCAATACAACGACGCTCCAGTGGTTGTGCCACCAATAGATTGTGCAGAGAATTGTTTTGTTAAAAAAATCGCAGCAATGAGAAGATATGTTTTTTGAAAGTACATTTAAAGCATAATTATTTTTTGAAACCTAAAATGTTTAAACCACATCCTTTTTTATCACCTTCAAAAAACGCCTCTACATAGTATACACCAGTGGCGGAGCAAACGTAATTTAAACTCCCGTAGAATTTTTTAGTACTCTTGAGGTAATTTGAAGCGATTAATTTTTTGTTTCTGTCGAGGAGATTCACAACCATTTTTTTTCCGGCAACTCCTTCGTCACAAACAACAATACGGTAGTTAATACCACGACTTAACACGTAAGAGTATTCGGCTTTGTCATCTGATTTTGAGGTTTCAATTGGAAACGATTTAATAAAAACATAATCGTCAAGTGATGCGGCATGTTTCTTTAATAACTCTTCAGGATCACAAGCGTTACTGGAACTAAATGAGCTAATGACAAATGCGCCGGTTATAACAAAAATGAATTGGGAAATTTTAGAAAGTGATTTCATGTTATTTGGTTTTAATTATTCTTTTAAAATTTTGGACAGGATATAAGAACGAGTTTCGTTTTTCTTTTTTTAGGGTTACATAGTTGAAACGACATGGTAATTTCATGCGCTCCTTTTGAAACCGTTGAAAGGTTAGAGATTGTTAGGTCATAACTGTAGCCAATACTAATTCTCTCTGTTTGAATCCCTAGAATAATAGCGATAGCATCATTATTCGCATAACCTTTCTTGTAAGATTTAAGACCTGGAATACCTCTATACCAAAGGCCAGTAGTAAAAATGTGTTTTGAAAAATAAAAACCGATGTCTATTTGATCATATTTGCCTTCTGCCCTGTAGTTTATTGCAGGGGAAATATATTTTTTATCGCGCCTTTCTTTTTCATCTTTACTTAAGTCAAATTTAGCACCAGCATGAACGCTATATTTAATAGGTAGTTTGTTGAATGGGTTGTTATAAAATGACTCATTAGGAACTGTAAGATGATTAGCAGAAATGCCGGCCCAGTAATTTGAGTTTATATAAATAGCACCTACTGCAAGATCAAAGTATGATTTTTTTTGACCTAAAGATTCAACTGTACTAACATTTCCTCCGCGATAAATTTGATCACCAAATACCAGGTTGTTAACATTGACCTTTTTAAACCCAAATCCGGGTTGAAGGCCGAACCTTATTGCCGAAGTTTTGTTAATTTTTGCTTGATAAGAAATAACTGGATTAATAATAGTTGTTGTCAAATCTCCTGCACCGGCTTCATCCCTTCCAAAAGTGAGACCTATCCCAACATTACTATTTTTAATTCCGTGATCAATTGAAAGCAATTGGGATTTGTAAACGCTTGAAATGCCAGGCCATTGATTTCTATAGATGAGTGTTATTTTAGAACAAGCGTTAGCACCGGCAAATGCAGGGTTAAGGTACATAGGTGCCGAATAGAATTGTGTAAACTGAATATCCTGAGCAACTACAAATTGTAATTGAAATAGAATAAATGATATAGTAATTATTTTTTTCATGATATGATTATCTTAATAGAGATAGATTTCCCGTGTGACTAAATTCTTTTCCGTTATTAAGTTTTACTTCTGCTTTCCAAACGTAAACACCTATCTGACATATTTTCCCTCTGTAGTAGCCATCCCAACCGTATTTTACATCATTTGATTCGAAAATAAGTTCACCCCAACGATTAAATATTTGGAGTCTGTATTCTACAACGCCGGATGTGTATGGAAAAAACACGTCGTTGTTTAAATTACTCACGGTATAATACCCGCCTGAAGAGTGTTCTTCGTTAGGTGTAAATGCATTTGGAAATACAATATCCGCGTTTGTGATTACGTTTTTATAAGTTGTATCAGAACAACCGTATTGTGAAGTAGCAACTAATTGAATTTTATTATCGCCTAATGTTTGCATTAAAAATTGTGGATCGCTAAGTGTTGACTTTCCATCTACTCCAAAATTCCAATTGTAAGACACAGCACCTGTGGACTGATTTGTGCATTTTAAAAGTTCGTAGGGTAGGTTCAAAGAATTGCTATTTACACTAAATGCTGCTTTAGGTTTCGGATAAACTTCAATAATGATTGGAGAAACACTGCTTGTGCTTACGCAACCTCTATCCGTGGTTACTTCAAGATTCACTGTATGAGTACCAGAAGTGGTAAATGTATGTGATGGATTTTGTTCACCAGAAGATGTTCCGTCACCAAAAAGCCAGTTCCAAGAAATTAATGGGTCAGCAGAATTAATAGGTTGTGACTTGTCTGTAAAGTTTACTGTTCCTGGATTACAAATAAATAAGGTATCTGATGTCAAGTCTACAATTGGTAAGGGATTTATTTTTACCAGAATTGTATCGCTAATTGTTGTTCCACATGAATTGGAAACATTCACAATGTAAGAAGTGGCTTGAGCTGGCGTTACAACATGCACACCTGCTATTGGCGGCAAATTATTATTCCACTGATAAGTAAGCGGACCATTGATGCCGTTAACAACAGCTTCTAAAACACTGCTTTTTCCTGGACACACAAGGTCTAGACCCTCAATGTGTAAATTATTAGGTGTTAGGTTGTAAACAACAATAGTACTGTTTGCGTCTTTTCCTGAGCAACCATTCTGGTCAAAAGCGAGTACAGTGTAAATAACACTTGTTGCTGCGGTAAATGTAAGTGTTCCTGAGTTGGTTATTGCACCTGGCAGCCAGGTGTAGTGATAGTTACCCGAACCACCATTCGCAGATGCTTGCAACACTCCAGTTTTTCCAAAACAGATAGTATCTTTTTTTGTTACCGAGGTTGAAACTTGTGAAGGTTGTTTTATTGTTACTGTTGAATTGTTTGTACAATCATTGGCGTCTTTAATAAACACGGTATAATTTCCACTCACAACACTTGACAAAATATTTCCGTTTTGTATAGGTGTGCTATTCCAAGAGTAGGCATACGGTGCTTTACCACCGCTAGCTGTAACACTGGCGCTTCCTGTTCCACTGTGACATGGGGCGTCTGAAATTCCAGTAATCGAAAGCGATAAAACAGTTGGTTGTGCTACAAATGCTGATATAGAAAGAGAACAGTTGTTTGCGTCTTTTAAATTCAAAGTATATTCACCGGACGTTAAATTCCCAATTGAATTACCAGTTTGTGTAGGCGTCCATGAAAACGAATAGTTAGGAGTTCCACCACTAGCGACAACTGAAATGGAGCCATTCGTTCCACCAAAACAGGAAACATTTTTTATGTCGGTTATGGAAGCGTTTAAAATGTTTGGTTCAGTAATGTCAATGATTTTGACAGCTTTGCAACCTAAGCCATCCGTAACATGCGCGGAATAAGTTCCTGCTAATAAAGACGTTCCTACTGTGTTACTGCCACCAAATGGTAGCCAGCTAATAGCGAAAGGCGGAGTTCCTTGATTAATGGTTAATGTAGCAGATCCGTTATTGCCACCGAAACAAGAAACATTTTTAGAAGATGGAATCAATAGTGATGGACCTGGAATATTTATAAGCGAAGCAGTAAATAGCGCGGTGCAATTTGCTCTATCTATTACTTGAAGCGTATATCCTCCCGGACTAAGTGCATTAATATTCGAGGTGCTAAATGAACCTGGTTGCCAGGAGTAAGTGTAAGGCGCTGTTCCTCCAGATATTTGAGGAGATAGTGAACCGTTAGGTAAATCGCAAGAAGAATTTGTTGCCATAATACTTCCCGTGATGTTAGCGGGTTGATTAATAAATAAAGTACGACTTGTTTGACATTGATTTAAATCTGTAACGGTAACTGTATATGTCCCAAAACTTAAACCATTTTCCGATTGACTAGTGGTATTACCTGGACTCCATTGGTAGGAATAGCCGGGTGTACCTCCAACAGGAAAAACAGTAGCTGAGCCATTAGCACCTCCATAGCAGCTAACGGCAGTTGCGCTTGAATTTGAGGACAATGGTAAAATCGGTTCTTGAAGATTGACAGTTGTAAATGTGTTGCAACCGTTAGCGTCATAAATTGAAACCGAATATGAACCAGCGATGAGTGATGCAGCGGATGCAGCGTTGCCTCCGTTCGGAAACCAATTGTAGGAATAAGAAGTTGTACCACCGCTTACGTTAACACTCACACTGCCATTGTTTCCTGAGTAACAACTAATAGTATGCGTAGATAAAATTGAAACATCTAAAGCAGCTGTTGGCTGTGCGATAGAAAACGTTACAGTTTGTTGGCAATTATTTAGATCGTAAACATTGATGGTGTATGTTCCTGCGTTTAAACCAGAAAGAGCAGAATTAGCAGATGTTCCTGATGGCCAAAAGTAAGTGTATCCTGGAGTTCCACCACCGGTCATGAGTGACGCCGTTCCGTTACTATTGCCAAAACAACTTACAGAAGAGGTGGTGATATTTGTTGAAATTTGTGTTGGTTCGTTAATTAAAGAACTTGTTGATGTTACACTGCAACCATTAGCTGATACTACGGCAACTGAATAATTACCAGTTGAAAGTCCGTTTGCATTCGGATTCATTCCTCCGCTTGGGAGCCACGAATAGGTATAAGGACCTGTACCACCAGAAACTAAACTCATTGCAGCTCCATCAGAACCAGAATAACAACTTACATTGGTGACTGTAGAAATTGTTACAAGAGGTGCCGGATTATCAATAACAGTTTCACTTGAAATTGCTGTACACGTATTACTATCAATCACTGTTAACGTGTACATGCCGGCTAATAAGTTAGTAGCACTATTGGCTGTTCCGCCACTTGGTGCCCATAAATAGGAATAAGATCCTGTTCCTCCATTTACATTAGCAGAAAGTTGTCCGTTTGCAAAACTGCAATTAGAGTTTATTTCATTAAACGTAATTTGAATGGGAGTTGGTTCGTTCACTGCTATTAGTGAACTGGTAGAGCAACCATTAATATCTGTTGCATTAACCGTATAAGAACCAGCAAATAAATTGGAAATAGCAGAGCCGTTTATATTTCCCGGTGCCCAAGTATAGTTATACGGGAAGGTTCCACCAAATCCTGTAACGGAAGCTGAGCCATTGTTTCCGCCGAAACATGAAACAGGCAGGGCAGACATTGAAACACTTATGGCAGCTGTTGGTTGTGTTATTGCAAAACTCTTTGTTTGAACACAATTATTAAAATCGCTTACCTGCATGGTGTAATTTCCAAAGCTTAGTCCAGTAACATTCGTTGCAGTTGAAGCACTTGCTTGCCAAGAATATGTGTAACCAGGAGTTCCTCCAAAAACAGTAGCAGATGCTCCACCATTGCTTCCGCCATAGCAACTAACTGCAAGTGTATTTAATGAAATAAAAATTTGTGAAGGCTGTGTGATGATAGGACTCGAAGCCATTACTGTACATCCGTTTGCAGATGTTACTTCAACTGAATAGGTCCCAAAGGTTAAATTACTTGCAGTTGAAGCGCTTCCACCAATTGGAATCCATGAGTAGGTGAATGGTCCAACACCTCCTGTGAGGGAAGTTGTAGCTGCTCCATCAGAACCGTTATAGCAAGAAACATTTGTTACAGATGAAACGGTAACAAGAGGCTCGGGATTATTAACAAGAGTTTGACTTGTGCTTGCAGTACAATTGTTTGAGTCTGTAACAGTGATTGTATAATTTCCTGACGCTAAGTTGTTAGCAATTGCAGATGTTCCACCTGTTGGAGACCACTGATACGTGTAAGAACCTGTTCCTCCTGTAGCAACAACGGATACTTGTCCATTTGCTAAGCTACAATTCGAATTTACGGCCCCTGTAACGAGGGCTACAGCTGTTGGTTCTATAATAGTAATAGTTGTTGCAGCCACACACGATTTTAAATCGGAGGCAGTGATTGTATAATTTCCTGCGCTGAGATTAGAAATTGTTTGTCCGCCAAAATTACCTGGTAAAATAATGTAATTGTAAGGAGCGGTGCCGCCTGTAGAAGTGGATGTAAGAGATCCATTAGCACCACCAAAACAAGATACGGAAGATGACACGGCACTTACGTTTAATGCCGCAGTTGGTTGTGATATTGTAAAAGTAGCAGTTTGTAAACAGTTGTTAGCGTCGGTTATTTCTAAAGTGTACGAATTAGCAGATACACCTGAAAGTATTGTATTTGTTGAGCTTCCCGGTAACCAATTATAGGAGTATGCTGGAGTTCCACCAGAAACACTTGCAGAAGCCCCCCCACTACTTCCTCCAAAACAACTAACGTTTGAAGGAAACACACTAACAACAACCGGAGGAGGCTCTGCAACCATTGAACTTGTAGCCAGACCAATGCAACCTACATTGTCTGTAATTTGAATAACGTAAACACCTGAACTTAGATTAGAAGCTGTCAAACCAGTTCCACCATTTGGACTCCAGGAGTATGTACAAGCTCCTGTTCCACCTGTGTAGCTTGCTGTAAGAGCACCGTTTGATCCGCCGTTGCAGGTAACATTTGTATAAGAATCAATACTTGCAACAGGCGCGTTAACGTTGTTAATGTTTACAATTTTGGTTGATACACAACCTAAACCATCTGTCACCTGAACGGAATAACTTCCGGCAAATAAATTTGTGCTTACAGAATTTGTTCCACCACTTGGTAACCAGTTATAGGTAAAAGGAGGATTGCCACCGCTGGTAACAGAAATAGAAGCTACGCCGTTTTGAGTTGAGCA
Source organism: Aurantibacillus circumpalustris (assembly GCF_029625215.1). Classification (GTDB taxonomy): domain Bacteria; phylum Bacteroidota; class Bacteroidia; order B-17B0; family Aurantibacillaceae; genus Aurantibacillus; species Aurantibacillus circumpalustris. Next base: position 4,193,524 of record NZ_CP121197.1, on the reverse strand, counting down.
AGATGCATCTGTGTAACTAGTAGAGGTAGAAATATCGATCGGTTGATTAATAGAAATCGTTGTTGTGTTGTTGCAACTGTTCGCATCCTGAGTGATAATAGAATAAGTACCTGGTAATAAACTTGCAAAATTTGCGCCAACAATATTTCCGGGCATTAAGTTATGGGTGTAGGGTGCAACACCACCATTCATGGAAATTGAGATAGCACCATTCGAACCATTTGCACAAACAACGTTTGATACGGATGGAATTAAAACTAATGGTGCGGGTTCTGAAATGTTAACCGTGTTTTGTGTTGTACAACCATTATTGTCGGAAATAGAAACGCTATAAACTCCAAGGGATAAGCCACCAATCATATTTCCAACAACTGAACCTGTTGTCCACGTGTAGCTATAATTTGGTGTTCCACCTGAACCAAGAGCAGTCGCTGTTCCGTCGTTTCCACCGTTACAACTTACATCTACAACATTTGTGAAACTTATTGCAACAGCAGCAGGTTCTGTAATGGTAATAGTTGCGTTAGAAGTGCAACCTAATACATCAGTAGCAATCACACTGTAAGTTCCGCTTGCTAAATTTGCAATGCTAGCAGAAGCAATTGCACCTGGCTGCCAAAGGTAGGTGTATCCTGGAGTTCCGCCAGAAGCTAATGCATTTGCAGCTCCGTTATTTAAATAATTACAGGTTTCATTTGTTACACTTGTTGAAATAACAACTGGAGAAGGTTGAGATAAACTTACAGTTTTGCTTGCAACACAATTTTGACTATCGATTACAGTTAAAGTGTAGGTGCCAATAGGAAGTCCGTTAATGGTTTGGGTTGTAATGCTACCGTAACTCCAGTTATAAGTATAAGGAGCTACTCCTCCGCTTACAATTGAATTAATTTTACCATTTGAACCGTTAAAGCAACTTACCTGAGTACTTGTGAAAGCAATAGCGATGCTTGGTGATTGTGAAACAGAATAATTTGCGTAACCCAAACAACCGTTAGCGTCAGAAAGGTTCACTGAATAATTTCCCGCTGCCAAATTTGTTATAACAGAAGTTGTTTGGCCAATTGGTAACCAGAAGTAAGTATAAGGCGATGTTCCTCCTGTCAGAGATAAAGTTATAACACCATTGTTTCCGGAATAACATGATACAGTATTTACACTACCAGTTACTGTAATAGATGCAGGCTGTGTAATGTTGACGGTTGTTTGTACTATACAAGATTTAGTGTCGGATACAGACACTGAATAAACACCTTGACTTACATTTGTTAGTTGTGATGAGATAATATTTCCTGGATTCCAGGTGTAAGTGTAGTTAGCTGTGCCGCCTGTTCCAAGAGCTATTGCAGAACCATTGTTGCCGCCGAAGCAATTTACGTGAGTAACAGAGGTGATAGATGCGTTTAACGTTGCAGGTTGGTTAATTGTAACTACTGTATTTACTGTACAGCCTTTTAAATCTGTTACAGTTACTGAGTAATTTCCGCTTGCCAAATTTGAAAGGGTTTTACTTGAAATAGAACCAGGCAACCAAAGGTAAGTATAGCTACCGTTTCCACCCGAAGCTTGCGCAGAAGTTAATCCATTATTTAAATAATCGCATGTTTCGTTTGTTGCACTTGCTGCTACTAATAACACAGATGGTTGAGAGATACTTACAGTTTTGCTGACTGCGCAATTAAATAAATCTTTTATCTGTAAAGTATAAGTCCCAGCATTTAAGTTCTGAATATTTTGTGTTGTTATGGTACCCGGAGTCCAATTGAAACTATAAGGACTGTTGCCTCCACTAACACTCGAATTAATACGTGCGTCACTACCTCCAAAGCAGCTAACCGCTGTTTGGGTAAATGCTATGGTAATAGAACTAGATTGTGTAACAGAATGAACTGTGCTCACTGTGCAACCTTTAACATCAGTTACTAAGGAAGTATAAGTTCGGGCACTTAAAGCGGAAACAGAAGCTGTTATTTGACCAGAGGGTAACCAAAAATAAGAATAAGGTGAGGTGCCGCCACTTGCCGTTAAAGCTGCAGTGCCATCGTTGCCCCCAAAACAAGAGACACTACTAATGGCAGCACTAATAAGAAGAGCCGAAGGCTCAGTAATGATTGCAACCGCTGTTGCAGAACAAGATTTATTATCTAAAACAGAAAGGGTGTAGTTACCGGCAATAAGATTTGAAAGTGATGAAGTGCTTGCTCCGCCTGGTGACCAAGAATAGGTATAGCCAGATGTACCTCCTGAAATGTTTGCAATAATACTTCCATTATTTCCGCCAAAGCAACTTACATTACTAATATTTATAAAATTAATTGCTAAAGTAGAAGGTTCAGTAATTGTAACAATGGTTGAATTCGTACAACCTTTTAAATCTGAAATGTAAAGTGAATAATTTCCGCTAGCTAAATTACTAATTGAATTTGTACTAAGTGAACCCGGTTGCCAAGTATAAGAATATCCCGCTGTACCGCCTGATACTGTTGCGTTTGCTGAACCGTTATTAAGATAATTACACGTTTCATTTGTTACACTTACCGCTAGAGCAAGTGCCACGGGTTGCGTTATAACAGCACTTTTAGTACTAGTGCAATTAAAAAAATCTTTTACAATTAAACTGTAAGTGCCAGCCTGAAGATTTGTTAAACTTGTGGTGCTTGCACCAACTGGTATCCAGCTATAGGTATACGGACTTGTTCCTCCACCAATAACACTACTAATTTTGCCATCTGATCCACCGAAACAGCTTACCTGCGTTTGAGTAAAAGCAATTGTGAGCGAAGACGGCTGGGTGATTGAAAATGTTGTACTTAAAGAACAACTTTTACTGTCTGTTATCTTAAGAGAATAAGTCCCCACAGCTAAACTTGAAATGGATGATGCAGTTTGATTTCCTGGTGACCATGAATAAGTGTAAGGTATTACACCACCAATTGCTGTAACAGAAAGAGAACCGTTAGAACCTCCAAAACAAGATACGTTTGTAACACTTGAGCTTATTGAAATTGGCAAGGGTTGCGAAATGGCTACTGTTTTTTGAAGTTGACAACCAATCGCATCTGTTATGGTTACGGAGTAGTTTCCTAAGGCAAGATTGTTAGCCGTTGCAATACTTTGGGTAGGAATTGTATTCCAAATAAAGGTATGTGGACTGGCTCCGCCAACAACTGACGCTAAAGCAGATCCATTATTTCCGCCATAACAACTTACATTAGTTGGGGAGATGGTAGTAGTTCCTGTGAAGCTAGAATAAGTTAGTACAACAGTGTCTGTAGCTGGGGGACAAGCACCACTACCTGTTGTTGTTAAATATAAAGTTGTTGATCCTGCAGTTAATTCTGTTGCTGTAGGTGTGTAGAATAAGTTTGATGTACTTGCATTATTAGGGCTAAAGGTCCCGGTTCCGCCAGACCAAAGTCCACCGGTTGCACCTGTTACAGTTGCGTTTAACGAAGTGATTGGATTGGTAACACAAACTGTTTTATCAGGCCCAGCGTTTACAGCAACAGGTACAGAGTAGGAAGTTACTACTGCAGAACTGTAAGCTGGTGGACATCCTGATCCGTCAGTTAATTTAATATTATAAGTCCCGGCTCCAACACTAATTGTTTGTGTTGGATTCACGTTGTTCCATAAAAAATTGTAAGGAGGTGTTCCACCTGATCCAATAGCAATAAGTGTTGTGGAAGTTTGTCCGTTACATAGTGCAGGATTACCAGGAGCAACTGAAACGCTTAATGGTGGATTAAAATGAACTCTAAATGTGTCGCAAGTGTTATTTCCAAGACAGTTGGTAGCAATACCGCATACAACATAATCGACATAAGGTGGTGGAGATCCAATAGCTGTGATAGTTGGATTTAAGCAGTTTGATGTACATGACATAAAGTTATTGTAGGCACCTATTGCGCCGGGGTAAATTGATTTCCAAGTTGATGAAGCTGCTGTAATTCCGGTGGCGTTTATTTTTACAGAACAACCATTGTTAAGCGTCATGTTTGCAATAGCCAGAGTGGGAGGGGGTTCAGGGCAGTTTAGTACATTGAATTGAAAGTCGCGCAATGTTTGCGAAATATACACGCCGTTTCTATATTCTTTAACTCTAACACCAACAACAAACTGCCCAATGGTGTTTGGTGTCCCCGTTAAAACTCCTGTTATAGGATTCAGATTAAACGGTGTAGCTCCTAATGGATTATTTGTTGTGTAGCCAGACAGATAAATAACTTCTGGAAAAATGGCCACATTGTTTGAGTAAGTTGGGGTTGTATTGTCTTCATAAGGGGTGTATAACGAGTAAACAAGTGAATCACCGTCAGCATCCGTAGCAGAATGATTAAAGGTAAACGGTTCATTGGCACAGATAAAAAGTGGCGGGAATGCAGTAAAAACAGCATTACTGTTGGAGTTACTGCTTACAGTATTATTTGGTATGTAGGCATAAAAACTTTCACCAATACAATTACATGCACCATTAATGTTTGTGAGGGAAAGATTTCTTGCTGAAACCTGATAATAAAGGTGGTAGCCACCGGTATTTGGTGGCAAAGTAATAGTTTGAGTGTAAACCCCCTCTTGAACACAAGGTATAGGATTGGGCGCTACCGCACATGGCAGTAAATTAGCAGATAGTGTAGTAACATTTCCTAAACTTATGGTAAGGTCTTTACTGGGCGAAAAGTTCGCACCATTATTCCCTTTTATTTTAATAGTAACATTTGAAGGGAAAGCTGCCGCTGAAGATCCACAATCTCTATAGAGTTTAAGTTTTATGGTATATTTATTGTTGCCGATGTACGTGTAATTTAATACGCCGCCAACAATATGTGTTGCTAATGAGAAGCCTGGTATAATTAAAAATACCATCCAAATTACTATCCTTTTTATCATGTGTTTAGTTCATTTTCAGTGTTAACCTTCTTTGATTTCGACTTTCAAAATTTCTTATTCCATGAGTAAAAAGACGATGCTTACGTTTAAAACAATAATAAAAATTGCGAATGCTATACGGAGTAGCACTTCTCTCGGTTCCATTTCGGATCTTAAATTAATATTCATGAAGACAAAATTAGGTCTGGAGACCCCGAAAATTCATAAGGCAATAATTTAAAAAACGAATAAAAAAACTCTTAATTCACATTCGTGTTTTCTAATGGAAAAACCTTAGACTTAACTAAATAAAAACCCTAGTTTTTTGCTTATATACCAATAAATGAGGCTTTTGTGTAGTTCTTCAAAACCCTTTTTAACAGTGAAAAACAAATAAATTTAAGTCCTAATGCTGGTTTATTGATCAGGTTAAATTGGAATTGGAACCCTTATATAATTTTGACTTTAATTTTCTTAAATACAACGAATGTTTGACTGAAAATAAAAAAAGTGTAATGTCTCAAATTATTTCTTTGAGACATTACACTCTATGAGATTTTTGCATTGAGATTTGGGTTAACAGCGAATTGTTTATCCCTACATTGACTTAGTAGTATTTAAGCGCTAATAAAATCAACTGGAGTGGTTGCGATATAGGTAAAAGATCTATTAACAATTGAAGCATAATGTTCTCCGGCTTCTTTAATTTCTTCATCATCTGTTTCATAATACCAACAAATTTTCACTTTGCAATTCTGCGATTCAACTTCAATTACTTTTTGAAGAATTTTTAAAATAATTTTAGAAGTGTAAGTATTGAAAAAACTAAGGTTAAGGTGAAGTGAAAGTGATTTAGGATTTTTCTCTTTTATTTTTTCGATCCAATAAAATACTGGTTCAAAAAAATTAAGAGGATGATTAACCATAGAAACACCTTCGATTTCAATTTTATTTTCTAAACTATTTAATACAATGCGAGGACTTCTTTCGGTAGATGGGATTTTAATAGTACTAATGCTTTCAGGAATAGATGTGATTTTACTGGAAAGAGTTTCTAAGTTAATGTTTTGTTCATCAAGAATTCCCTGCATTACATTATTGTATGTAAGAATATCGCCCTTATTTATTTCTAAATCAGTATAATCATCTTTAAGATCAAGTATTTTAAACATCAAGTTGTTTACTGATTTAATATTGTAAACCCATATTTTAAAAGGCAACTGGGAATTGTAATGAACTTTAAGACCATCTATTACTTTTCTGTAGTCTGGTTGCTCGTTAGTAATGAGTAACGAATCTATATATTCATCTTGTCCTGGTTCTTCAGTAGTAAACATTTTTTTCAATTTTGTGCTTTGAGTAATGTTGTACGAAAATATTTCTGCAATACAAAAGAAAGCGCGTTCAAGTGAACTATTGTCTTCTTGGTGGTTATATTTTATTAGTTTAATAATGAGTGTCAGAAACGTTAGTTTTTGATGCGGATTCATGTTTAGACGAACGCTATCGGCTAAGGCATTAATTTCAATTAATAATTTAGTAGGATGCTGATACTTTTCAAGTAAAAAATAATGATCAGCTAAATTAAAAATTGACTTTACAATGTTTTTGAATTCATCTTCATTAATCGTATTTCCAAAAAGACATTTCAAATCTGAATAGTGCAGTCTCTTTGGTTTGACGATCAGTTTTTGGCAATTTAAAAATAGACTAACAGTCTTTTTTATGGTTTCTCTGTTCATTAAGTACGGTTTAATTTGATTTCTGTTTTTCTTTAATTGGTATGAATTTTTTTTGATAAATGTATTTGGAACTTATTTTAAAATTCGAAATTCAGTCTCCATCCAAGAAAGTGAACGTTACCTCTATCCTTGTTATAGGCTGCATTCATAATGTATTGGTAGTTAAATGAAACTTCAACATATTTTACAATATTTGTTCTAAAAAATATTTCACCAACCATTTCACTTTTATAATTTAAGCTTCCATCACCAATCATAAAACCTGTTCCTCCGTTGGCAAGATAATTTCTGTGGCCTTTTGAAAGATCATTTATAGAAGCAGTTATGCCAATTAAATCATTCGGGCGTTTAAAACGGCCAAGACTATAAGTTAGACCAACGTTTATCGATTGATCGGCTTGTGTGTAACCCATAGATTCTGTTTTGCCATCGTTCCAGCTGTAGCGCGCAAATAAACCGGCATGTTCAGATAGGGCTAAATCCATATCTAAACCAAAGCCATATTTTCCAGCATACGACTTTAAACTATCAGAGAAATAAGATTCTTGAGTAAGTGAATCAGTAATAAAGTTAGTGTAGTTTCCGCTAAAAACTTTATTGTAAAATCCAAGACATCTGATATTACCTTCTTTTGAACCTAGATTAAATTTTTGAGCGAATTGTAGATTGTAGCTATGACCTTGCTTAATCTCCCAATCTGTGTCTGGCCCACCACCCTCTTTATTTACAGTTACCGCTGCAAAATTTATTTGACTGTTTTTAAAACGTAATTTTAATGCACCTCCATAAGTAAAACCATAAGCTGTAGTTGCTGCATCCCAGGCTGAAAGCATGGTATGGTTAAAATTTAAGAAATCTCTTCTGGGGTCACCTGAATAAGCGTTACCATCAAAAGCATCTTGAATAATAAATTTCCCTAATTTAAATTCTAAACCTTTTAATCCTTTTTTTTCAGTTGTATCAAGTGTGATTTCCTGATTATATAATGCTGTTAAGAGGTAGGGATATTGTTGTGGGTAGCCAAGAAGTGCATTTGGATATCCGGCCATACCCGCTCCATCTCCAACACCGTTTCCTCCAGCGTATTCTGTAGTTGCGTTAAATAATGCGCCTTTCCAAGGCGTAAAATTAATTGGAATTGTTGCTACTACCAGAGTTTCTTTTTGCCAGCTAAAAGGGGTTTTACTGTCTGCGTCAGTCTTTTTATATCCAATTGGATTTTGATAGACAGCAGTTACAAGGGCCCCGACCGAAAAATAGTTGTCAAAAAGGGTGGTTTGTTCTTTTTCTTCTTCTTCTTTTTTTTCAGTCGTGAGTGACGCTGCGTTTCCTACAGTATCTTTACCGAAAATAAGTTTATTGGGAACTAATCCAAAATTACTTTCTTCATAGTTTACGAATTTGGTAGCATAGTATAATTCAATAAATCGTTTTGCAGCTTGATTTTGTTTAACTTCTTCATAATTCTTTCCTTCAAGATAACTTATTAAATCTATAAGGAGAAATTCTATATCAATAATGAGATCTGTTTTAATAACTCGGGTTTGATCGGCGAAATATAAATCAAAGATATACCTGGCTTCTTCTAATGAAAGTACCTCGTCTTTATTTTGATCAATAAATTTTAACGTTAATGGTAACTTGTATTTGCCAATTGGCTCTGTTTCAGCCTTCAACTGTTGAGTTAGGCCGAGGCCCAGTATAAATATAAACAGTAATTGTTTTGTCATAATTTTTTTTGTAAAAGTACTCTAGGCACAAAGCAATCGTAGTAAGGACTTTATTCAAATCATGTAGTGGATTTCCACTAGGTTGTATAGTTTTATTTTTAAAACAAATATTGTTTTAATGAAAAAGGTTCGGATAAATCCGAACCTTTTAACTCGTTGAAAATAAAACTGAATTATTTTCGAAAACAGGATTATTAGTTACTAACTGTACAAACTACTTTTACTCTTGTTTTATCAGCATCGCTTAAACTAGAAGCGTTTATAAAACCAATAGCTCCAACCTCATTTGCAACGAAATTTACCATTTCAGCATCAGAGGTAAGTTTATCTTGTGGTTTTTCTGCACTGTCGTACTGTTTTTGTGTAAAGTATGTTTCAACATCAGAAGCAGTTAAACCAAGTACTTTTGAATAGAAAGTAGTTTGTGCTGCTGTTTTTGATTTGTAATCTGCAGGGCGGATGTTTTTATTAATATCCGGCCATCTTTTTTTAATTTTTCTCATCCAGTATAATTTCACTTCGCTTTCGCTCAATGTAGTAACTGAATTTTCTTTGTTTACAATTATAAGTAGATCATTGCCACCACCCATAAACTTAGTAAAGGAAGATAATATGATCGTAGTTACAACTAATAGAATTATTTTTTTCATTTTTGTGATTTTAAACAGTTATAAAATTAGAATGCAAAAGCAAATTGAATACGTGGTCCAGAAGTTGTTGTGATCTGGTGCTTGTCTCCAGTAATATATCCTGGTAATTTAGGATTTTGCAATTGGAAAATATTGTCTTTGAAAATTTGATCTTGTTGTCTGAAGTTATATTCAAATTTTACAACAAAGTTTGAAGTAAATTTGTAACGTACTCCTAAAGTAATATCGTTAATTTTTAATTGTACACCATTAGTAGCTCCTGCGTAATAAAAGTCAGTAGAGTTTTCAGTTCCAGCTTGTAAATAAGCATATTGAACATATGGTATTAATTTGTTAGTAACCTTGTAACCACCATAAAGTAATAAACCTTGACTACTTTTCTCACCTAATGAATCAAATTTTGTTGATTGGTAATAATATTCACCCATAAATTCAACTTTTTTCTCAGGATTCATGTAAGCAATAGAAACGTTAGATAATAAGGCTGAACCGCCTTTTTTGTTAGTAACACCGGCACTGTTTGGACGTTTTGCTGAGAATTCATCCAAATGCGCTGAAGCTACTATTTTAAGACCTTCTACTGGTTCTGCACCTAATGCAGCTGTTACAGCATATTGATTTTTTAAGTTGCTTGTTAATGATTTAGAACCGTTTCCGTTAGAAACAAAAAGACGGTAGAATAAACGTGCTTTTGTTATGTTGTCACCTTCAATTTGAGCTCCAACATTGCTGATTTGTAGAACACCACCATTGTCAGATGCACGAATAATAGATGGACGTTGAATAGTCGGTTGTAAAACTAAACCAAAGTTGTAAGTGTTATTCCACAAACCAATTGGGTTGAACATTTTACCAACCCTTACACTAAAAGCATCTTTCACAAAATAACGTACCATTAAACGTTGAATTTGAAAAGAAGCGGTTCCGTTATCGATGTTTGCCGTATTTTCACTTAAGATACTTACGCGTTCTGATAACTGAGATGTAATAAATAATACAAAGTTACCTGGTGCAAAAACAGATTTTGTACTATCGGTAAAAGTTGAGTCTTTCCAAGCTGGATATGGGCTTGGTGGATTAGGAAAATAATTTCCTTTTTTTGTTGTTTTTTGACTTTGAAATTCAGGTTGACCGAAAAATTTAATTTGCGTTTCCTGTGCTTTCATGAGTGTTACACTTGCTAATAGAATAAAGGCAGAAAGTGCAATTGTTTTTATTTTTTTCATAGGTTTTGTTTTTTGAAGATGTTTTAATCTTCGGTTGTTTACTTATTTATTTGATTTTTAATATTTTTGATATTCATCGTTTGTAGAATGATTTTCTCCTAGATCAATGCTCACCGGGCTAGCCTTTTTTGTATTCTTAGCTATTATTCCGTTAGATACTCTTTTTGGAGCATAAGTTTTAGAGAAATTAGTGGGTGCCTTTCTGAAGCTAGTTTTTGTTGAACTGTGGGTATCAACTTTAAAGAAAGCAATTGCTTCTTTTAAATGGAGAGACTGAGTGTTTAATTCTTTTGCTCCTGCAGCCATTTGCTCTGCTGTTGCAGCGTTAGCCTGAACCACCTGATTCAATTGTTGAATGGCGTTATTTACTTGATTGGTACCTGCATTTTGTTCAACACTTGCTGCTGTAATTTCCTGAACTAAGTCAGATGTTTTTTGAATATTAGGAACTACATCATGAAGAAGTTCTCCTGAACGTTGTGCAATAGCAACACTTATAGAGGATACTTCGTTAATTTCTGTAGCAGCTTCCTGACTTTTTTCAGCCAATTTTCTTACTTCGGCAGCAACCACTGCAAATCCTTTTCCATGTTCACCAGCACGTGCGGCTTCAACAGCTGCGTTTAATGCAAGTAAATTAGTTTGACGTGAAATTTCGCCAATAATTGAAATTTTATCAGCTATAGTGCGCATTGAGGCAACCGTTTTATTTACAGATTCATTTCCTTCGCTAATGTCTTTAGCTGCTTGTTTGGCAATTTTTTCAGTTTGTTTAGAGTTGTTTGTGTTTTGCTGAATGTTAGCAGTCATCTCTTCCATTGAAGAAGAAATTTCTTCTACTGAACTCGCTTGATCTGTAGCACCTTCCGACATTTGTTGCGCAGAAGAACTCATTTCTGAACTGGCTATTTCTATATTTTGAGAACTATGAATAACCGAGCTGATTACTGTTTTTAATTCGTCAGTCATTAAAATCATAGCTCCATAAATGCCCTTTCTTTCTCTGTCTTTTTCAGTTATGTCGAATGTTAAGTTGCCCTGAGAAATTTTATTTGCCATTAATAATACGTCTTCGGGTTCGCCTCCAACTAAGCGTGTAATATTGCTTGTTGTTAAGTAGGAAGAAATGAATCCGATAATTACCAGAAATACTGCTAAAAGAATTAAGCTGTATTTTAAGGTTGAAAAGGATGATTCTTTTTCCTTTAAAAGTTCTTTGCTTTTTGTATCAATGCTTTCAAATAAATCGCTAAGGTCTTTTTCAAGGGATTTAGTTAATGGATCAATTTTTTCATTAAATATTAGCAGTGCAGCATCTACTTTTTTGTCATCAACGTAATCGTCAGCTGTTTTTAATTGTTCTGTTAATTTTTGTGTCTCACTTAACAGGGTTTTAGAATCTCTATCAATTCCAATAAATTTGTTGTCATTTTGAAAACCTTCAATATGCTTAAGAACATTGCCGGTTTCAAGTATTAATTCCGGTAAAGTAGTTTTATAACTTAACTCTAAAAGTTTTTTATCTTCTGCATTTGGTTGAAAAATCCAGGCGTTGCTTAATTTTTTTGTAGACGCAAGTAGGTTTTTGTATTCTTTAATTTGCTCAGAAGATTTTACATAAACTTCTCTTATGTCTTTGTCGATTGATTTTACTTTTGCCAATAAAGTCACTCCTATTATGGCATTAATTACAGCAAATATGATTACGATTACATAACCGAGTGCAATTCTACTGGCAAGGTTCAGTTTGATTTTTTTTGTCATTTTTTTGTTTTTTTGTGCGTAGCAAAATTACTAGTGCTGTAGACGGATTATTCTAACTGAAATAGCTAGAAGCACTAAGGGTTTTATTTAATTTGGAAATGATTTAGAATCAAATTGCCCGATAGGTTAAGAAATTGTATCCCCAGTTTAAATTAATTTCGTTTCGTAGAAAGGTTGAACACTTTGGATTAGGTCTGCAAGGCTTATTACTGTGGGTATTGGTAAGTTTTTTTAACTCTATAGTCGCAATTTTCAAAAACAAAAAATTGTGTTTTACATGTAAGCCGCGCCGTTAATTTTCCTTATAATTGTTGACTTGTAGGAGGTTGTTAATTTAAGACTGTTAAATTGGTAAGCAAAAAGAGCCGCTTTATCTTATTTTTTTATTTTCTATGATTTAATGAACTATTTTTGTTAAAGTTTTAATTTATCTCCCATTCGATAAAACGGTACCTAACATGCTTATTCAAAAACATAACACTGAAGTTAAAATTGTAGCTGAAATAGTGGTAGGCATGTACACTCTTAAACTAAGAGAGGACGGTATTCTTCATTGTCATATTTCTAGTGGTTTTAAATGGTCGCCGAACGATTATAACTTACTTTTGCCTGCAATTGAAAAAATAGTTAACAAAAAGAAGATACCCTTAATGGTTACTTATGATGAATTAGTTTTTCCTTCTCAAGAGTCTATTAAATATTCATCTAATCCTAGTAAGATTAGCCCATACATAAGTGCCGACGCACATATATTAAATTCATTACCCCTTAAGATATTGGGAAATTTTTATTTGAAAATTAAAAGGCCTTTGCGACCAACAAAAATTTTTGATAATAGGGATGAAGCCACTGCCTGGTTAAAGACATTTTTATAGTTCGGTTTAAATTTGCTCGCAAAAACTATCTATAAAATTCAGTCAGATTTTTCTTATTTTTGTTTTAAGGATTATTTAGGAATCTTTTATAATTCAGCGGATGATTTTTAGCACTAAAATTTTTAAATTTTAAAAAGAAAGTTATGGTAGCAGCAAATGTTAGTTCCGATGTGAGAATTATAGTTGAGCGGATTGTAACAAAATATAAAGTTTCTTTAAGAGAAGATGGAATTCTATGCATTCATGTTTTAAACAATAGGCAATGGGTACCTGAAGATTTTAAATTACTTTTTCAGGCAATTGGTGAAATGGTGGAGTTTAAAAGAGTGCCAGTTTTACTTTCCTGTGAAAAATTTACTTTTCCTAGTGCAGAGGCCAGTGCTTATTGGGGAAATGAAGAAACGGCATGTCCCTATGTAAGTCGCGAGGCTCAGGTGCTAGACTCTTTACCACTTAAAATACTTGGTAATTTTTACATGAATTTCAGAAGACCTAAACGACCTACAAGGTATTTTGATAATAAAGAAGACGCAATTAATTGGCTTCATAATTCAAAGTAAAATAAGCAGATTTATTTACTTGTTTAAAATCCAAAATCAAATAAACTACATTAAGATTCTTTAGACTCCATTTAAATTTGGTTAAGGAATGGTGTTGCAATTTGTGAAGAGGGTTTATTTAACTTCTGTTTGGAAGAGGTACGAATTAATTTTGTATTGAATTTCGCTAATACAGTGAACCAATGAAAAATAAATCAGCCCTCAAATCAAGTGCCGATGATAAAATGAATATCTCGGTGCAATTAAATTCAAATAACATCATAGAAATTGATGTTCCGTTAAGCCTAACTAAAATAAAGAAACGCCATTTAGTGGATCTAAATAAACGGATCCACGAATTAGGTGAGGGTAAAAAGCTCCCGGCTTATATTACAATAAATGGTTTTGTTCTACTTTCGCGTGGAGCAATTAATTACCGGACTACTTCTGAGTATGCCAAGTATCGCCTTGCAAATGCCTTTTTAACTGATTCTTTCTCAAAAATGGTAATCTATAAATTTTACAAAGATTTTGATTACTCTAAAGTACCGGTTAATTCATTTTCAAGTAAACATAAGGCCATTCAATGGCTTAAAACATTTGGTTAAATGTTTAAGCCATAGAACTAACTTCTAGTTTGTCGATATTACTGCCATCGAGAGCAAATGATTTAATGCTATTGAGAAAAGTATTGTCAAACAACCAAACAAACTCAGGGTTAAAGTTAAGGTGAGAAGATTGAAATTGTGTTTTGAAATTAATGATATACAAGTCTTGTAAAAAGTTATTTGTTACGTAATCATTCATTTCTTCAAAACTCAATTTTTTAAGTTCTGGTACTCCACCGTATATTTTATGATTTAAAATATCCGAGAATTTAGTAATCACCGACGCGGAAATAATATTGTCTACCTCAAGCATAATAGCATCTGCCATTTCAGCCATTAATTCGGGATTTTCAATTATTTCTTTTGGTAATGCAGTTTGTTTCAATTTGTCAGCTTCTTCTTCTGAGAAGATCAAACAACAAACACCTTTCAATTCTCCAATCACGTTGGTAATTAATAAATGAATGTTCTTTCCGAATTTACTCGTGAAGTCAATGTTTTTATTTACTTTATTAATGCTGAAACTTAATTCTTTAAAGGTGATTTCTTCCTTCATAAAGAATGAAAGGGATTGCGCAGCTTTTTCAAGTCCCTGATTAATGATCGTTTTAGCGGCAAATAGTTCTGTACTATTTAAATTTTCCATTAGTTTATTTCTATTGTTGTGTAGGTTTAAATTTTTGAGCGAGTGTATTAATTTAGTTCAAGAGCTAATTTGTCGATGCGTTCAATCAAACTTTCATTGCTAAATGGTTTTACCAAATAATCGTCGGCTCCTGATGATCTACATTCGTTAATAATGCTTTCCTGACCTACAGCACTTACCATAATAATTTTGGCAGTAACTTCTTCTTTTCTTAATTCTTTAATAATATCGATACCTAACATATCAGGTAATATATTATCCATTGTTATGATGTCTGGTTGTAAGTCAAGTGATAATTCAATTCCTTGATCACCTGTTGCTGCTTCTCCAACAACTTCATATTTTCCGCTGTTAATGAGTGTACTTTTAATTGACTGTCTCATAAATAAGGAGTCGTCTACAATTAATACTTTTTTCATGATTTTAAATTTTAGTTTTTAGTTTTTGATTTTATTGATTATGTATGATGATATTTTATTTAGCGGTAATATTTCGTTTGCTGCATTTAGTTTTATTGCCTCTTTTGGCATTCCAAAAACAACGCAGGTTTTTTCGTCTTGGGCAATTGTGTGAGCACCCGATTCTCTCATTTCTAAAAGACCTTTTGCACCATCATCGCCCATGCCTGTCATAATTACGCCCATGGAGTTTTTGCCAGCATAGCGCGCAACAGATCTGAATAAAACGTCAACAGCCGGACGGTGTCTGTTTACCAAAGGCCCGTCTTTAACTTCCACATGATATCTAGCACCGCTGCGTTTTAATAACATGTGCATATTTCCAGGAGCAATTAAAGCCTGACCTGGGAAAACTGCGTCGCCATTTTCGGCTTCTTTCACAGTTATAGCACATAAACTATCCAATCGTTTTGCAAATTGTTTTGTAAACGTTTCCGGCATATGTTGAACAATTATTATTCCCGGAGCGTCTACCGGCATGTCCATTAAAAAGGTTTTAAGAGCTTCTGTCCCTCCTGTTGAGGCTCCAACAGCTATAACGATTTCGGTAGTTTGAATTAAACTATGTGTTGTTTTTTTGCTCAAAACAGCGTCTGCTGAAAATTTCGGAACTATTTGCCCAGCGGTTTGAACATCGGATGGTGATCTTCTTTTTACGAAAGCTGTGGCAGCAATTTTAATCTTATCACAAAGTTCCTTGCTTACTTTTTCTAAAAGGTCTTTTGTGTTAACTTTTGGCTTAGCTACTACTTCTACCGCTCCTAATTCTAAAGCGTGTAAGGCAGTGTCAGTTCCTTTTTCGGTAAGTGTAGAAATAATTACAACTGGAATGGGGTGTTGTGACATTAGTTTTTTTAAGAAAGTAAGTCCGTCCATTCTTGGCATCTCAACATCTAATGTTATAACATCGGGAGTAACCTCATTAATTTTTTGGGCCGCAATGTAAGGATCGGCGGCAGTTCCAACGACCTCAATTTCTGGATCGTTTGACAGAATGTTAAACAAGGTTTGTCTAACAAGGGCCGAATCATCAATAATCAATACACGTATCTTTTTCATTTTAAGGTTTTGTTAGAAATTTCATTAATACTTCTCCAGTGCTAGAATTAAATCTAATTTTTCTTCCTATTGATCCACCTAAACTTTCTTTAATTGTTTTTATACCAAAGGCATGCAATTGCTCTTTTGCTATTTGAATGTTACGATCACCTATATTAATTGACGAATTAATTTGGTTGGCGCCGCCGAACAACTTAGCCACAAGGTTTTGTGGATGGCTGCCCATGCGAATCATTTTCTCAACAAGTTTTTCGTTTGCGATGTTTCCAAATTTTGGTGAGGCTAAGCCTTCGCCATTCCATAAAGGAAGCATGTAGTGATTCATTCCACCAATTTTTAATTTGGTGTCAAATAAACAAACAGCCACACACGATCCTAAAATTGTGTCTATTACATGGGCATCTCTTTCCGCAAATAGGGTAGAGGGAAATAAATAATGCTTGTTTATAGTTTCAGTTAGCATATATTAAAACACTAGGCTATCGTTGTCAACAAAAATAAAATCATTACCATCAGTGGAATAAATGTCTTTTTCAATAGTTGATTCCTTAGCCTCATTCACACAAATAGAAAAAAAGCTTCCAACATTTTTTTCACTTTCAACTTTTATTTCTCCATCAATTAATTCTAGTAAGGCTCTCGTGATACTTAGTCCAAGACCATGGCCACCATAATTTTTTGTTGAGCCTTCTTCAATTTGACGGAATCGGTCAAAAATAATTTCTTTTTCTTCAGTGCTTATTCCCATGCCGTTATCTAAAACAGAAAAGATGAATTGATCATTCTCAATTTCAAACTTTATTTCAATAGAGGTTCCTTCGCGACTAAACTGAACTGCGTTTGATATTAAATTACTTAAAATTAAATGCAACTTTTCAGGATCGGAACAGAAATTTTCATCATCAGCTATAGACGTACTTACAAATATTTGAATGTTTTTTTTCTCAATTTGATGCTTAAAAGATAATAAGATCGTTTCGATGAGAGATGGTAATTTAATAGATACAGGACAAACAATAGATTCTCCTGCCTCTATCTCTGCGGAAGCAAATATGTTGCGTAATTGAAAGTCTAAACTAAATGTTTCAGAATAAATGAGTGACGCGAATTTTTTTACGGCATCTACACTCAGAGTTCCTTCTGAAATGTTTTTCGACAATTCAAGAATTGAGGCTACAGGATTATTTATTTCGTTGCGAATGTTTGAAAGAAAATTACTTTTTAGACCTTCGGAGGCTATAAGCTTTTTGTTTACTTTTTGTAATTCGTTAAGTAAAGAATGTTGTTCTTTAAGCAGCGCATTGTTTTTTTCAAAACGTAATGTTAACTCGTTAATGAGTTCTTTATCTGATTTTTTTGGATCCATATTAATCAATCTTTTTAAAAATGGTTGGTTTTATTTGTTTAAGGGGCACGTCAATTCCTGTGATAGACTCAGAGTGACCGAGGAAAAAGTAACCACCAGGTTTAAGATGCCTACACAGTTTATTAATAACACTTTCTTGTGTTGGACGATCAAAGTAAATGAGTACATTTCTACAAAAAACAATATCAAAATCTCTGGGAACTGAGCTATACTGTTCGTCCATAAGATTCAAACGCTGGTAACTTGCGCGTTTCCTAATTTCAGGAATGAGTCTTACGCTTGGATTTTCTCTATTCTTGCTTCTTAAAAGGTATTTACGTTTTATGTTTAATGGAATGCCTTCTACACGATCTTCTCCATAGATAGCATTGCTGGCTTTAGCAAGAATTCTTGAAGAAATATCAGTACCTAAAACGCTATAATCAAAATTTTTGTTGTTCTCAAGGTACTCGCTAATAACCATTGCTATAGTGTATACTTCTTCACCGCTTGAACAGGCCGAACTCCATACTTTTAGATTTTCTCTACGATACTGTTTATCGAATTCAGGTAAAGCAGTTGACAACATAAAATCAAAATGAGCCGATTCTCTGTAGAAGTCTGTTTTATTAGTAGATACAACATCAATCATTTGAACAACTTCAGGATCGGTATTGTTTAGCGAAAATATGTAATCGCAATATTCTTTAAATGAACCAATATTTGTTGCTCTAAGTCTGCTTTGTAAGCGAGCCTGAAGCATTCCTTTTTTAGCGGGTGGCATTTTTATGCCATAATTCGAAAAAATAAAATTGCTCAGTTTTGTAAAGTCCTTATCGCTAAGTTCTTTATTATATTGATTAATTAATTGTTGTACTTGCATAACGCTATTTAGAGTCTGTTTTATTAGTTGAAACTTTCGTATTCATTGTCCGCAATTGCAGTGAACTCATTTTTGAAACTCGATTTTTTAGTTACGTTTCCCGGGCGATCAGTAAAAACTTTTGAAGATCTAACCGCATTTTTCTTTTCTATTTCTGCACTGTAACTGGTGCTTTGTTTTGTAGAGTGGTTGAATTTGTTTGTTGACTCAATTTTGAAAAAGGATACCATTTCCTTTAAACTTTCTGCCTGCGTGTTTAATTCTTCTGCACCTGCAGCCATTTCTTCAGCAGTTGCTGCATTTTCTTGAACAACTTGATTTAATTGTTGAATCGCATTATTAACCTGATCTGCACCTGTATTTTGTTCAACACTAGATGCAGTAATTTCTTGAATAAGGTCAGACGTTTTTTGGATATTAGGAACAACACTGTTTAATAACTCACCCGATTTTTGTGCGATATCTACGCTAACAGATGATACTTCGTTTATTTCGGTAGCAGCTAACTGACTTCTTTCAGCTAATTTTCTTACTTCAGCAGCAACCACTGCAAATCCTTTGCCATGTTCTCCGGCTCTTGCAGCTTCAACAGCCGCGTTGAGTGCCAATAAATTTGTTTGACGTGAAATTTCTCCGATTATTGAAATTTTGTTGGCAATTGTTTTCATTGAATTCACAGTCTTACTAACTGCTTCATTACTTTCTGTAACATCTTTTGCCGCACTGCGTGCAATTTTTTCGGTTTGTTTTGAGTTGTTCGTGTTTTGTTGAATGTTAGCAGCCATTTCTTCCATAGAAGATGAAATTTCTTCAACAGAGCTTGCTTGCTCTGTAGCGCCTTCCGACATTTGTTGTGCAGAAGAGCTCATTTGATTACTTGCGTTTGAAATGTTATCAGAAGAGTTAACTATAAAACCTATAACCTCTTGTAATTTGCTGGTCATTTTTTTCAATGAATTTGCAAGTACACCTATTTCATCTTGTTGATCAAGATTAATTGTGGTGGTAAGATCACCGTTAGCAATTTTTTCTGCCACAGAAACGGCAACAGTTAATGGTTTAATGATGGCATTTATAATTGCTATTCCTAAAAGAAAAGAGAAAAATATAGCGAACACAATTACAGTTATTAATACAAATACCGAACGCGAAGATTGTTTTTCAATTTCACCTTGTAAAACCTCGTTATTTTGTAAAATTAATTCGCTTAATTTTTCCTGTTGTACAGCTAATTCATCGAATACAGTTTGAAATTCCGTAATTTTCGAATAGAATGTTGCTTTTGAAGCGCTGTCGCCCTTTAATGAAAGGCTTAATAATTCTCTTCCAAAATCAACATAAGCATTAAGTGCAGGATTCACGGAGCTAATTTGCATCTCAATCTCTTTATTTTCATTCAGTTTAACAACAGAATCCAAATCTGATAGAAAGGTGCTGGTATGTTCTTCAAAATCGCTTTGTACACTGGTAATGAGTGTAGAATTGCTTGAAACTGCATAAGTAAGTTTGAAAACATCAGCGCGTATGGCATCATGCTGCATATCGGCATCCTGAAAATTGAAAAGAACTTTTCCGTTCAATATAATGCCTTGTTCTGCTTTTTGTTGGTTCTCAATATTTCGCATTACAATAACTGCTATTGATACGTAAAACAAAATGTTGATGATTACTATCGCCAATATTTTTGTTTTTATACTGAAGTCTTTAAATTTTTTCATAATTTTTGTTTTTTTTGTGTGTATTTTTTTTTGTGTAAAGATATCTAAGGGCTAAGCGAATGTTAATAGAGTGTTTATTCAGTTTTTATAGGGTATTTCACTTAGATGCTTATAATCATTTTGTTTAAGCAAATTGACAATAAAAAAGGGCCCATTTGTGGACCCTTTTTTTGGTATAATTGTAATTCTTAAAACTTAACCTGTACTCTTAGTGTAAGGACATTATCCTTTAAATCATTGTTGTATGCGGCAAGGTTTTTGCTCGTTTCATTTTTTACGATGTTATAATAAATCATAAACTTGAAATTATCATTGAAATAGTTCGTGTAGCCAAATCCAACTTCGGTAAAGGATATATCGGTTGCATTTAAACGCGATCCGGCTACTCCTATTTGGTCACCAGCTACGGCTGTATTTGGATCATAAAAGGCATATTTTGCAGCTAATTCGTGTTTGCTTTTTCCTATTCGGTGCACAAAAACAGCACTGTAACCAGTAAAATTTCGGATATAAGTTGAACTTTTAACTTCAAAGGCCTGACTTGAACTTGATGAAGAGGTACCTGGCTGCTGCCCGCACATAAAATCTCCTCTAAGTGTAGTAGTTCCCATTGGCGATTTTACTGATAGCTGTGCATCTGCTCCGTAAAAAATTCTTCCGGCTCCTTTTCCTGTAAGTTGCTGTTGTGTTGTGTCTGAAGCAACCCAAGTCATAGTTCCATTATCAGTGTGACTTATTTCTGAGTAAACAATGTTATTGTATTGTCTTACTTTACCATTGTAATGAGAAAGGCCTAAACCAAATTTAACTCGGTCATTCTTAAGCGACTTATTGTAACTTAATCTGCCTATAAAATCTTTAAAGGAGTCAAAATCATTATAGAATGGTTTATTAGGATTATTATAGTCACCATTACTTGGAATGCCGGTTCCATTGAAGAAGCCGCCGGTAAATGATAAGCCATGTAGTTTCGAATTTTTTGGCGCTTCAATAACTAGTGCCGCGCCAATGTCTCTTTCGTTACTTAAGAGTGTTTGCAGGTAACGAGCACGCTCAGGAGTTTCTCTTACTGAAGAAGACTGTTGTACTTCAAAACTGAAAGGTCTATTGAATAAACCTATTTTAACGCCAAACCATTTCGTCCAAGGTTCGGTAATTTTCGCGGATACTTCAGTTGGATTCATGCCTTTATCGGTAATGTTTACCTGTATAACGTAATCTGCTAAATTGTTGGAATAGGCAAATTTAACGCGACCACGGCGGATCATAAATCTGCTGTCGGAGTTTGGAGCAAAACTACCGCCATCAAAACTGTTCTGTCCGATACTATCGGCAAGTTGATACTGCGCTTGTATGTAACCGCTTATTTTTAGTTTGCGTAAAATGTCGATGTCCTTTTTTAATGAATTTATGGACATTTTCATACTGTCGTTAGGAGTCTGTGTTTCTTGCGCCGTTACTCGCGTTATCAAGGAACTTAAAGCAAGAGTCACTATTATCGTTTTTGTTTTCATAGTTTTTCTGTTGTGTTTCACAATTTTGTTTTTAAAATTTTTCGTAATTGGCATCGGAAGTTTCTTGAAGATCTAACTGCACATTTTTTGAATGCGTTTTAGTTAAGTTATTTTCGCTTTTTGTTGTAGTAAATGTTCTTAAGCCTGCTTTTTTTGGAGTATGTCTAATAATTTTTGACGACGTTAATTGGTCTTTGTCATTATCTCCTGTTTTAAAAAACGAAATAATTTCTTTTAGACTATCAGCTTGTTCGTTTAATTCTTCGGCACCTGCCGCCATTTCTTCAGCAGTGGCTGCGTTTTCCTGAACTACTTGATTAAGTTGTTGAATAGCATTATTTACTTGTTCAGCACCGGCGTTTTGTTCAATACTTGATGCAGTTATTTCCTGAATAAGATCAGACGTCTTTTGAATGTTTGGTACAACATTGTTTAGCAATTCACCAGAATTTTGTGCGATGTCTACACTCACAGCAGAAACCTCATTAATTTCGGTAGCAGCAATCTGACTTCTCTCAGCCAATTTTCTTACTTCAGCAGCTACAACAGCAAAACCTTTTCCATGTTCTCCAGCACGTGCGGCTTCAACAGCAGCGTTAAGCGCTAATAAATTTGTTTGTCTTGAAATTTCTCCGATAATTGAAATTTTATTCGCGATCGTTTTCATTGAAGAAACCGTTTTGGTTACCGCCTCGTTACTTTCAGACACATCTTTGGCAGCACTGCTGGCAATTTTTTCGGTTTGTTTTGAATTATTTGTGTTTTGCTGAATATTCGCAGCCATTTCTTCCATGGAAGATGATATTTCTTCTACAGAGCTTGCTTGTTCAGTTGCGCCTTCTGACATTTGTTGCGCTGATGAGTTCATTTGAGTACTGGCTGTTGCAATATTAAGTGATG
This sequence comes from Aurantibacillus circumpalustris, assembly GCF_029625215.1. Taxonomy (GTDB): domain Bacteria; phylum Bacteroidota; class Bacteroidia; order B-17B0; family Aurantibacillaceae; genus Aurantibacillus; species Aurantibacillus circumpalustris. The sequence goes on along the minus strand of NZ_CP121197.1, from coordinate 4,170,998 downwards.
CATTTCTAATAGCTGAAATAATTTCCTTTAGTTTAGAAGTCATCACGCTCATCTTCTCTAAGAGTTGACCAATTTCGTCTTTGCTCTTAACAGTGATTTCAAAATTTAAATCACCCGATGCAATTCTTCCTACAGTTTCAACTGCATAATTTAAAGAAGATGAAATGGATCTGATTAAGAAAAATGAAATGAGTACGGCAATAGTAATACCAACGGCAATAATGATCATTAAAATAGCAGAGCTTTGTGCGTTGTCTTTTTCTAGGATGTCGTTAAGTGTTACTGTTATCTCATCAATGGCTGGTTCTACCTTATGCACAGTCGCACGAATCTCCCCTTCTAAGCCCTGAGTTTGCGTTAAGCCAATGGCCGCATCAATTTCTACAACCGAGTTAAATGTTTTTTGATACGTCAATAATTTTTCTTTCAAAGTAGTTGGTAAACTATTATTTTCAAGTAGTGATTGAACAACCTTGGCATGTGCGTCTACATATTTTTGATCCTTTCGAAGTAAGTAATCTTTTTCATGCCTTCTTAATGTTAAAATCTGAATGGTTACGTTAGGGTCACTTGTAACCTCTTCTTCAACGCTTCTAACTGCTTTGCGCATTTGGCCTATAATACCAAAATCAAGTTCACCTCTTTTTAGTTTAGCTGCTACAATTTTTTTGAAGTTTTCTTGGTATTGTTTTAACAGGTTGCCAATTCTGTCGATATCAATTGCGTTCTCACGAACAATATCTGATTGTTTCAACTCGGTAATGAGCGTGTTAATTTCAAGAACTGTCTGATCTAATTTTTTCGCATAAGAACTTTCGCCCGTTTCAAAAAAATTCATATTTGTATTTTCTCTTAATAAAAAATCTTTTTCTGATTTTCTTAGTTCAAGTGTTTTTACCCACACACTCGTGAATTCTGAACTGATATTTCTATTCTGGTCAATTCGTCCAATAGTGCGATAGAAGAAGATTCCCAGAATACACATCGTTAAGATTGTGGATGTTGCAAAAACTAATAGTTTAAGCTTAATTGTTGTTTGTTGTTTTAACATGGTATGTTTGTTTGGTTTTGTCTGACGGAAAGACGTTAATTAATTATTATTTAATTGCAAAATTATTGTTACTAAGGTAAATTGTTTGTAATGTTTTTATTTAAAATGAATTTGGCTTTTATTTTGTTGTTGGAAGTAAATCTCTTATGTTTCCTGTTTTTGAATTGCTGACAAAAAAAGCAGACGGTGTTGCACCGCCTGCTTAAGAATTCTCATTTAGATTTTAGCTTTAAAAACCCCTTATTAAAAAACCAAAACTAAATATAGAGAATGTTTATGCTAAAGTAGTTTCAACTTTAGGTTCAATGATAGCTTCCAATTCTTCTGATGAAAAAACTTTATCAATGTCAAGTAACATCATGAACTGATCTTTTTCTTTAATCATCCCTTGAATAAAGTCAGCATTGTATTTTGATCCAATGCTTGGAGAAGGTTGAATGTGTTTTTCTTCCATTTCAAATACTTCCGATACTGAGTCTACAAGTGCGCCAACAGTGATAGTTTCTTCATTTAGTTCAATACTTAAAACTAAAATACACGTGTCTACTGTCATGTCAATTGATTGCATGCCAAATTTTGTGCGGGCATCAATAACGGGTAACACGCCACCACGTAAATTTACTACACCTTTTAAAAAGTCAGGTGCGTGTGGTACTTTGGTAATCTTAGGAACTTCTAAGATTTCCATAATTTTCATTACTTCAATTGCAAAATGTTCTTCTGCGAGTTTAAATGACAAGAATGATTTTGTTGCTTCTATTTTGTCGTCTTTCATTAATTTAGTTGCCATGATTTTTCTTCTTTTTGTGTGTTTTGTGTATATAAATCGATTACTTTATTTGTGTCTAAAACAAGTGCTATTGTTCCATCTCCAAGAATGGAGGCGCCTGAAACGAAATCCTGTTTTTTATAATATTTACCTAATGGCTTAACAACAGCTTGGTATTCGCCAATAATATTGTCAACGCTAATGCCGACTTTTCTTTCGCCATTATTTACAACAATCATCTGCGATTGACCGGCCGCTAAACTGTTATAACCAAACTCTTCTCTTAAATGAATAAATGGAACCTGCTCTTCATCGAGTACAATAAGATTATTAAAGCTTCCAATCATATCTTTATTATTTACAGAAAAACATTTTGTAATAACGGATAATGGAATAATATAATTTACGCTGTCTATTGAAACAAGCAGACCATCAATAATGGAAAGTGTTAAAGGAAGTTTAATGGTTAAAGTGGTTCCTTCATTTATTTTTGAATCCACAATGATAGAACCTTTAAGATCGGTAATGTTACGTTTTACAACATCCATTCCTACGCCTCTTCCCGATACATCGGTAACTTTTTGAGCAGTAGAAAAACCAGGGTAAAAAATTAAATCGAAAACTTCTTTCTCACTTAAATAATCTGTAGCCTTAATAATGCCTTTACTGATAGCCTTTGCTCTTACTGCTTCTACATCAATTCCTTTGCCATCATCTGTAATTTGTATGTAAACAAAAACTCCTGAATAAAAGGCTTTTAAAATAACTTTACCCGAAGCCGGTTTACCTTTTGCTATTCTTTCTTCACCTTTCTCAACACCGTGATCAAGACTGTTTCTAAGAATGTGCATCAAAGGATCGGTAAGGGTTTCAATAATTGTTTTATCTAGTTCGGTTTCTCCTCCTTCAGTGATAAATTCAATTTCTTTACCTAAAACTCCAGATACATCACGTACCATACGTTGGAAACGACCGAACATGTTATTGATTGGTACAAGGGTCATGCCAAAGGCTGTATCTCTTAATCTTCTCGAAAGTTTTTCAACATTCTCGGTAATCAATTCTAATTCGGCAATTTTGTTGTTGGCAACAAATAAAGAAAGTCCTGCTTGTGTCGTTACTAATTCACTAACAAGATTCATTAATTCATCAAGTTTGTCAGATGATACACGAATACTGGAAATAGTTTTTTCCTTTTTTCCTTTCGCTACTATTTCAGTCTTTTCAGTTGTTTTAACCGCAACTTCTTGCTTAGCAGTTTCAGGTTTAACTTCGGTTAAAAGGCTGGTCGCTAGAGAAGTGATTTCTTCTTTATCTGTTTTTAAATCTTGATATTGATTCTTTGAAATTAAATCTGTAAAAGTTGTGTTATTTAAGAGATTTATTCCTGGTAATTCTGTGATTTCAATTTTTGAACAATCTTCAACAAAAACAAAAACATCCATAATGTCTTTGTCTGTTTTTTCTGTTTCCAAATAAATATCCCAATAAGTAAAACAGCTATCTACTGAATAATCGGTAAGTTTTGAAATGGATTTAAAATGCGGGATAGCCTGGCTTTTTCCCATGCTAGCTATCTCTGCTAGAAGGAATAGGGGATTGGTACCGTTTTCAAAAATAGTTGGTTGTGGTTCAAATGTTATGTGAAAAGTTTTTAAACTTGGTTGAATATTTTCTGAATTCTTGCTTGTGTCGTCTGATTTTTTTTGATTAATAAAATCGGTAATCTGATGAATAAGGTTTTCATGATTGTCTCTATTAATTTGATTATTTAAATCTGAATCATGAATAATAATTTTTAGATGATCCAAGCATAAAAATGTGCAATCAAGGAGATCTTTGCTTAAAGCCATTTCCCCAACTCTTATTTTATCATAAATCGTTTCTAAATCGTGCACAAACTCAGCAATGAGTGGTAAACCAAACATGCTGCTATTTCCTTTCAAGGTGTGCATAACCCTAAAAACCTCTTCAATATAAGATTTGTCGTTAGAGTTTGTTTCTAAAGCCAATAAAGCTCTTTCTAAATTGGAAAGCAAATCGTTTGCTTCTTCCAAATAAGTTACCCGCATCGCATCCATTAGCGTACTACTTTTTTAATAACATTAATAAGTTTTTCTTTAGAAAAGGGCTTTATAATCCAACCTGTTGCTCCGGCTGTTCTTGCTTCCTGTTTTTTTGCCTCTTGCGATTCTGTGGTAAGAATAATAATTGGCAGATATTTATGCTTTTCAGATTTTCTTACTTCCTTCAGGAAAGTAATTCCGTCCATAATAGGCATATTTAAATCTGTAATAATGCACTCAACACTTGGGTTATTTTCAAGGCAGGTAAGCCCATCTTGCCCATTAATTCCTTTGGTAACATTGTAACCGGCACTTTCTAGTCCTGCTGCAATTACCTCGCGGATGCTTTCTGAGTCATCTATAATTAGGATGTTCTTTTTCATTTTTTTTTATTTGTCGGTTAAAGTAGCTTTAGTAATAAGTTGCTTTAAGCCTGCGTTAAAGAGTAAGGACCTATCTTCTGTTGAAAGTTCGGCATCAAAGCTTATTTGTTTCTGATTTTCGATAGTTAACTGTTGCATGTAGTGCAATAATTGTAGCGCCGAAAGATCTATTTGTTGTATGTTTTTTAAAGAAATATCAATGGTTTCAAATTCATAAATAGCAGGTAATATACTTTCACGTACATAATTTGCCGAACTGAGATTAAAAATCCCTTCAATACCAATGTTTATTTTTTTTGTTTTCTTTCGCTTAGAAGGAGTGAAAATTAGTTTTACTCCCTGTTCTTCTTGTGTACCGACGAAGGACAGGCTGGTTGTATTTATTTCTGTTGACATGAATTCTAAATTTTTATTTCTACGTAATCTATTTTTTTACTTTGATCCACTATTTCTGAATCTCTTATTAAAAGGGAGCCTTCCTCATATTTTTCGTGAACAAATTCATAGTAACCTTGTATAAGAACGCGGTCAGGATGGCTTCTGTATTCTCTTTTTACTACTTGTTTTAATTCCTCTGCCTTTTTTGAAGAAGTACTTCTGCTAAATATAATTCCATTGTCGGTTGATTTCCAGCTACCTGATTTATACCAAACGTAAACGTCTTGTTCCTGTTTATTATCTACAATACCATAATTTAAAAAAGTGCCGTCGTTGTATACTAAGATCACGGCAGATTTATAAATGCTACTGCTATCCTTTAGTACAAATTCTTTAAAAATAACAGATTCACTAGTTTGTGCTGCTAGTTTTTCGAATGACATACTGCAAACTAAACTGAAAAATAAAATGTATTTTAATATCCTCATCGTTTCTTAATTAATTGTGCGACAAAATTACAGCGAACTTAAGCGAATGGTCTAAGGTTTGTTTTTAGAAAAACTAAGGGTTTTATTTAGTTCGAAATGTAGATTTAACTGAGCTCTATACTGCCCCTAATGACATAATTTTGCCAAGGCAAATAAAAACGCTTGTTAATAGAGTAATACGAGTGTAATCTGTAAAGAATTAATGAAAAAAACGCATACAATACTCCTTTTAGAAAGTGATGACTATACTGTCAGACGGATTAATGAAAGTTTAGGTAATTTCGGGTATTCAATAACCCGCCACGACCCTAAAAACACTATTATATCTTCTGTTATAGCAATTAAACCAGATCTTATACTCATGGGGGTGATTGCAGGAGAAGAGGCAAAAATATGTGAAACAGCTCAACTTATTTACGATAATTATAAAATACCTGTTGTTTTTCTTTCAACTTTCACCAGTAAAACAATTATTGAAAAATCAAAGCGATGTAATTTATTAGGTTTTGTGTTTAAACCTTTGGTTGAAAAAGATTTGATTGCAACAGTGGAGCTTACATTGTTTCAATGCGAAATGGAAAAGAAGCTGAGTGATGCCGAAAGAAAATATACCGAATTGTCTGATTCAATCTTTCAAACAGTTATTGAATGTGATCTATCAGGTAAAATAATTTCAACAAATCGTTTCGGTTTAGAAATGTTTGGTATAACTGAGTCTGATATGGCTACAGGGGTTTCACTTCTTGATTTTGTGAAGGAAAACAAAGATGGTTCTATTTTGGATGTTAGTAAAAGAAGTTCGTTTATTGATCTTAATAGTTTAAACAGAGAATTTCCACTAATCAATAAAAAGGGTAAAAAATATATTATAGAAGAACTACTAACTCCTATTTTTGTTAATTATAAGCTCAGTGGTTATAGAGGTATATTGATTGACATTACTAATAAAAGACTAAAACAAAATTTATGCTGCGTTTTTAAAGAACTTAGTTATAAGTATGACCAAGTATGCGCAGAAACTACCGAAATCTGTAGTTTCGTTGAGAAAGAAGTTCAGGACTTATTGCCAAATTTAAAAGTGTCGTTTTATAACAACACACGAAGTAATGAAGCCACTACCAAAGAAAGTACTCTTGAAATTAACGAAAATCCCCTTTATAGAACTTTTGTAAAAGATGTTCTGGAATCAAATACTGCAAAATTTCTTAGCGGTGATGAATTTAATATTCTTAGCTGTAACACAGAATTTAAAGATGAAGTTAGCCGCAATTCCTGTTTTGTGGGTTTTCCAATAGGCTCCAAAACATCAGCAACTGGATTGTTTGTAATAGGTTCGTTCACTAATAGAAACGCCTTATCATTAGGTGACTATGAGAAGCTCAGCGATTTTTTTGAAAGTTTAAATTTGTTTCTTGAAAAAAATAGTTACTTGAAAGAACTTAAACGAAGTGAAAACCTGTTTAAATCACTTGTAAATACAATCAATGAAGGCTTGATTAAAATTGAATTGGATTCAACAATAAGTTTTGCAAATAATAGGTTAACCGAAATGTCTGGTTACACACACAACGACATTATTGGTAAAAAGGCATTTGATTTTTTAGGTAGTAATCATGTTAATCTTTTTAAGAATATCCTTGAGTACAGAAAACGAGGTATAAGTAATCAGTATGAATTAGTTATTAAAACGAAGGAAGGTAATCTTAAAAAATTCTTTGTAAATGGCGCACCCTTCCGTGATGAAAACGGTGCTATTATTGGAGCCCTTGGTACATTCAAAGAAGTTGTCTCAAAAAAAGAAAGTTTTGATTTGTTAGCATCTACCGAAACGTTATTGAACGAAATAGCCGGGACTATAAGTGTTGCATTTTGGATTTATTCTTTTGAAACGAAAAGGATACAATATTTAAGCCCAGCATTTAGTAAAATTTTCGAAGTTGAAACAAACGATATTTACAAAACAAATTCGTTACGAGAATTTATCCATCCTAATGATCAACGAACTGTTCTAAAAAGGAATCAAACAAATTTAAGTACTGGTGAGTTTGAAATAAAGTATAGAATAATAACGCCAGGTGGGAAGATAAAGTGGGTTCAGGATAAGTCGGTACTGGTTAAGGATCCAAATGGCAAGGTAATTAAAATGATTGGGTATGTGCAGGAAATAACCAAGCTTAAGTTAACCGAAGAAAAGTTACTAAAGAGTGAAACTGAAAAAAACAATATTATAAAGTCTATTCCCGATTCTTATTTGTTATTAGGAAATAACGATGAAGTAGTGGATTCTTTTCTTAAACCAGCTGAAAAGGGTTTTTTGCCTCTGAAATCTAAGCGTATTCACAGCGAAAGAGTATCAAGAATTTTTCAGGAAGGGGTAGCAAAAGTAATTTCAGAAAACCGCAATCTTTGTCATAATTCTACTGATGCGACTATATTTGAGTTAGAAATTCCTTTAAATGATCAAATAAATTGGTATGAAATTAGGATGACTGCTGTTAATCCCGAAAAGGTGTTAATGATAATTAGAAATATTACAGCTTCTAAAAACACTATCAATTCAATTCAAAAAATTTTCAATATCACGGAGCAAACGCAAGAATTAATTATGATAACAGATTCAAGTGGTATAATTGAATATGTTAATCCAATGTTTACGCAAGTAACGGGATATGCGGCAAATGAAATAATTGGAAGTAATTCAAACGTACTAAGATCTAAAAAGCACAATAAAACTTTTTACTCAAATATGTGGAATACTCTTAAAATGGGAAAAGTTTTTAAGGGTGATTTGCATAACACCAAAAAATCGGGGGAATTATTTATTGAAGAAAAAATAATTACACCCTACTTAGATAGAAACGGTGAGATTACAAATTTCATTTCAATGGGTAGAGATGTTACGGTTGAGCGAAAAAGCGATTTAAATAAACGAAAACGTAGATATCTGGAAAGAGCTTTGGCCTTAAAAAATCAAAAAAACAGAACTTTATCGCTCATTCGCGGTCATGAAAATGAGAGAAAACGATTCGGAAGGGAAATACATGAAGGATTAAATCAAATGCTTTCTGCAGCCATGATTAATTTGGAAAGTATAAAGGAAAGTAAATTAATGGACGGGGAACAAAAGAATAAAATTGATTTTGTAAATAAAATGGTTGCCGAAATAATGCAGGAATTACGTGGTATTTCGTCAAATTTATCACCAGTAAGTTTATTTGAGTTTGGTTTGCATGCAGTCATTCAACAAACGGTAAAACGTTTAAATGCTCAATATTCAGATATAAACGTTAGTTTTAAATCAAATGTAGCCGGCATGAGGTTTACTGAAGAGATTGAAATTAACTTTTATAGAACCATTCAGGAAGCTATACTAAACGCCCTAAAACACTCGAAAGCGAAAAATATACACATTACGCTTAACTTTAATAAGAATAAATTGATATTTTTGATGAAAGATAACGGTGTTGGTATTAATAAACGGGAATTTGAAACGAAAAAGAAAAAATCTTTTGGCATTTCTTCAATTGAGGAAAGAGCTTGTGTTATTGGTGCACAACTTGAGTTTTGTACTAATAAAAATAAGGGTTTCGAAATAAATATGGCAGTTAATGCTAAAAAAATAAATTTATGATTAAAATACATTTAGTTGAAGACCATCACATAGTGAGGTACGGGATAAAAAGCATGTTGGATTTAAATCCCGAATTTAAAGTAGTAGGAGAATCTGATAACGCCGAAGATTTTTTATTAGAGTTAAATAAACTGGATGCCGAGGTAGTTATTACCGATATTTCTATGGAAGGAATGAATGGTATTGAACTTACAAAAAAAATTAAGAAAGTACGAAGTGGTGCTATAAAAGTGCTAGTTATAAGTATGCATGCCGATGACCTTTATATTAACCAATGTTTTGAAGCCGGCGCTAATGGTTATTTATTGAAAGATTTTAAAAAAGCCGAACTCTATTCTGCTATAGAAAACATTGTTAAAGGTGAAAAATACATTAGTCGGTCCGTTTCTCAAATTCTAGCTGATAATTATTTAAAAAAGGAGTACAATACAAATAAATCTTCTACTGGATTTAAAATAGAAATAACAAAACGCGAAAAAGAAATAATTCAATTAATAAGCGAAGGCTTAAGTAATAAAGAAATTGCTCAAAAATTGCTTGTAAGCGTTAGCACTGTTGATGCACATCGTTATAATATTTTGAAAAAACTTGAAGTTAAAAATACTGCAGAAATGATTACCAAAGCTGTTAAAATGAAACTAATTATTATTAATTGATTTTATTTTCTGATTCTATTTGGATAAAGTAATCTTTTATACTAATTAATTCTTCTTCAATAAGCTTAAAATGCTCTACAATTTCATCGCTTGCAGATGACTTCTGAATTTTTGGTAAATCTTTTAAGTATTCTTTTAATAACTCTACGCCAAAATAGGTGGTGTAGTTATTTAGTTCGTGAAATATTTTATTTTGTACAGAATAATCTTTCGATTCCATAATTAGATTAATTTCACTGATGCCTTTGTTAACCAGATTTTTGAAGTTATTAGTCCAGCTAGTTATAAGTCCCTGATCTCCGTTACTAAGTTCAATTAATTTTGTGAGATCGTATTTATTCAGACCTCCTGTATAAATGTCTGCCAAAGAATGACTTTTATCTATCCAAGAACTTTCTTCTGTTTCATTTTTTTTGAGTTCTTTAAATACTATTCCTTTCAATTCTGTTATTTCAAAAGGTTTTAGAAGAAATGAATTCATTCCAGCTTCAATACAACTATTAAAAGTTTTTTTGTCTGCGTGACCAGAAATTCCAATAATAGGTGTAACTATCTTATGTTCGTCTCTCAAAATCCTAGTTACCTCAATGCCACTTACTATAGGAATGTTGATGTCCATTAAAATTAAATGATAATTTTGGCTTGTAGCTTTTTCAATCGCTTCCTTTCCTGTGCTTGCAAAGCTTATGTTGGCTCCCTCTGTTTGAAGAATAGTTGAGACTAGTTTTTGATTTAGTTCATTATCCTCAACTACTAGTATATTTTTTTCATCCAGGGAATTGTACGCGTTCTGGTTTAAATCTTCTTTAGTTTCGAATATAGTGCTGTTTGCAATCTTCAACGAAATTAAAACACTAAGACATTCTGAATTTCCACTGCTTTTTGTAAGCGTAGCTTTTCCATGAATAGGGTAGAATATATCGTTTAATATTACTAAGGCTAACTGTTTTATAGATGGATTAATTTGGGTTGAGTCTGATTCTGTCGATTTAAGATTTAATCCTTTAAACTCAATAAGAATGGTATCTGCGACTTCTTGCCTGTCTTTTAAACTCGCTGTAACTTCTAGATTATAATGAGATAATTGATTTAAAGTATAAACCACATGTTCAAACGCTGCAGTGAGTTTTGAGGTGTTACATAAGTAGTTTTCGTAAAGCCCTTCATTCATTACAAGTGAAAAGCTTGAATTAAGGTCCTTTGCGTTGGTAGTATTAATTTTTTCAAGAGTTTGAAGACTCGTTTTGAGATTAAAAGATTGAAGGTGTGTTTGATTGTCAACTTTTAAAATAGCATCAATATCAAATGGAAATTTTGCGAGGTTGCTAATAGCAAATGCAATGTTTTTATGGGTTGAATTAATAGCTACAGAATAGGAGTTTTTGGATAATGTATCTAAGTTTTTTAAAAGGGAACATACCGGTATAAGTGCACCATCACTTATACTTTCAAGCATCAGTGACGCTCCTTGTAGTTTTTTTTCTAGAAGTTCTTTTTCCCTTTTGTAATTTAAATGATTGGTTACTCTGAGTGTTAACTCTTCATGATTAAAAGGTTTGGTAATGTAGTCAGCACCACCAGCTTCAAAACCAGCTTTGATGCTTTCTGGTTCAACAGAGGCTGTTAGAAATATTACGGGAATTTTATGCGTTAATTCGTTTGCTTTTAAAATTTGACATACCTGAAAACCATTAGTTTCTGGCATCATTACATCAAGTAGTATAAGATCAGGTTGCTTACTTTCGGCCAAGGCAATGGCTTGTTTTCCATTTAATGCAGCAAGTACAGTATAACCAGATTTTTTTAAACTATTTCCAAGCAATTTAAGATTTTCTGAAGAGTCGTCTACTATTAATAATGTTGTGTTACGAATCATTTTAATTTTTTAGATAAATAATAAATTATATTTTAATGCCCATTAATAAAATATCGTCTGTTTGCTCTTCGAGCCCCATCCATTCTGAAATTGATTTCTCGAAAGCCAATTTTTGTTGGTTCATTGGTTTACTATTTTCAGTTTGAATAAGTGTTTGAAGATTTTTTTTCTTAAATTTTTTGTGTTGTACCCCTCCAATTTGATCTACCATACCATCTGAAAACATATACAGTGAACTACCTTTGACAGGATACAATAAATGGTTTTTAAAAATCTTTGCCTCGCCTCCTCCGCCAATATCAAAACGGTCGGCTTTAATCTCAAATAAATCTTCACCGTGTGCCATTATTAGTGGGCGTTTTGCACCGGCATATTCCAGGGTTCCATTGTCCCGATCAAATAAACACACTGCCATTTCAAGTCCAACTTTGAGCCCACCTTCTTTTTGTTTTAATGTTTCTGTAATTAATGTGTCAATTTCAGAAAGAATTTTATTTGGTGAAGTAATGTTATTGTACTTAACAATACGTTCTAATAAAACTATACTAATGGTAGTTAACAAGGCGCCTGGCACACCATGTCCGGTGCAATCACCAATCACAATAAGATCTTTGTTTCCAAAATTGTAAGACCAGTATAAATCTCCGCTTACCTTTTCTTTTGATTTAAATAAAATAAAGTGTTCGGGAAATTGTTTGTTTAGGTCGTTACTTTCAGGATAAATTGATTTTTGAATATAACTTGCATAAGATAAACTTTCCTGAGCTTCCGCATAAGTTTCTTTTATTTTGCGGTGATATTCGTTAGCACGGAGTGCGTATTCTTTTTTCTCAGTAACATCTGTTCCATTAATAACACAGCCAATAATTTCACCCTGCATATTATGTATTGGCTCTAATTGGTAATCGAACCAAATGTCTTTATCATGTAGCGTATAATTTCTTTCGTAAGAATTTGTTTTTCCTTTAAAAACACCTTCTGCTTTACTAATAAAGGTACGTTGATTGGCGGTTGGAACGTGTTGTAATATACTTTCTCCTTTTTTGTAATTAATTTTATTAAACAGTAATTCTCGCTCGTTTGAAATTTTATTGAAGTTAACTATTTCGAATTTTTTATTAAATGTAATAATAGAATGGTATCGGCTCTCAAACAAAGCTCCTACGTATTCAGACGACATTTTGAATTTGAGTTGATTTTTGACTCTTGCCAGTAATTCCTGTTTTTTGATGGGTTTAGTTATATAATCAGCTGCACCAACTAACAAACCATTTAAAATACTTTCCGAATCAGTAGCTCCTGTTAGAAATATAATGGGTGTTTCTTTGGTCTTATCATTTGCTTTCAAAAGTGAGCAGACTTCAAAACCATTCATTTCAGGCATCATAATGTCTAACAAAATTAAATCGGGTAATTTTGTTTCAGCAATGAGCAGACCTTTTTTGGCGTCTAATGCCGTAAGAACCTCATAACCCTCTTGAGATAATATATTCGCAACAATTTTAATATTGTCAGGCGAATCATCAATAATAATCACTCTTGGTGTACTATGCCCAACAGGATCTTGATTAGTAATTTTTGGTATTGGATGGTTCATCAGAGTTTATGTCATAAATGTTTTAAATGTGTAAAAGGTGCCATTCATTTTTTCGATATCAAAATTTTCGGCATACTTTAATAAAGCCTGACTATATATTTGAAGTTCTTTACAATTAGTATTACTAGCGTAACCGTTAAGGTTTTTGGCAAAAACTATAATATCGTCAATGCTCATTAGTTTTTGAATGTCTATCCAGGTTTGAAGAAATTGTGAACTTAGGTCCTGCTTTATTTTTGAGGAAATTCCACTCAGGATATTTTGATTTTGTGAAAGACTCATCCAAAGTTGATTGTTTGAGCCAATAATTGTATGGGCTAAATATTTGCTTAATATAGCTAAGAGATCTGTTTTACTTACTGGTTTTCTTAAGTAATCACTACAAAGCTCTCGTATCTGTTTTTCGTTTTGTTTTAAAGCAGAAGCTGTTAGAGCAATTATTGGAATATTCTGGTAATTAGTTTTTCCGCGTATAATTTTTGTAGCAGTATAACCATCCATTACAGGCATCATCATGTCCATTAAAATCAAGTCGGGAGCTCTTTGCTTTAATATATTCAAAGCTTCTTCACCGTTTTCTGCAATTTCTATTTCAAGATTTAGTGGTTCAAGAAAACCTTTTATTATTTCTCTATTTGAACCTACATCCTCTACCAATAAAATTTTTTGACCCTGAAACAAATAATGTAAATCTTCCGTTGTTTGAATTTGCTCCTCTTCCATACTTGCTACATCAATATCGTTTATTATAACAGAAAAACAGGAGCCGCCATTTACCTTACTTTCTATGGTAATAAAGCCGTTCATCATGTCAACCAAACGTTTGGTAATAGCGAGCCCAAGTCCGGTTCCACCATATTTTCGGTTACTCTGACCATTCTGCTGTTTAAAGGATTCAAATATTAATTCATGTTGATTTTCAGGTATTCCAATACCAGTATCCCTTATTTTAAATATTAAACTCACTTTACTCCTGTCGGATGTCGATTCAGTTGCTATTGATAAAGTAACAGATCCTTCGTGCGTAAATTTTAAAGCATTTCCAATTAAGTTAAAAAGTACTTGTCTTATTCTCGTTTCATCAAGCAAAACGTATTTTGGCAGTTCGTTTTCAAAATGAATGGTATAGTTAATGTCTTTTTCTTGAGCTTTTTGTGCAAAGAGCTGTCGGAATTCGTTTGCTAGTTTTTTGATGTTAAGTGGTAGGTTTTGAATATTCATTTGACCCGCCTCAATTTTCGATAAGTCTAAAATATCATCAATAAGTGAGAGAAGGTTTTTTCCACCTGAAAGTATACCATCAATGTAATTTTCGTACTTAGCGCCTTTTGTGTTCCCTTTAAGAAGCTCCGAAAATCCTAGCACTGCATTTAAAGGAGTGCGAATTTCATGGCTCATGTTGGCTAGAAATTCGGTTTTTGCTTTGTTTGCTCGTTCGGCTTCTTCTTTTGCTTTTAAGATTTCAATTTGTGCCTCTTTAATTTCATCAATATCTGAAATATAGCCGTACCAAATTCTTGACTTATCTTGTTGTAATTCTGGTTTTGCTTCCAATCTTTTCCAAGATACTTGATCGTCATTTCCAACAAAACGTAATCTGTAATCTACGTCCACTTTTTTCATAGTCTTTGCCGATTCAGCAAAAACAGCTTTCATCCTTTCAAGATCGTCCGGATGAATTCTATCCCAAATGGAGCTTCCGTCGTTTTTAAGAATTTTCTCAGAAAGCCCAGATCGCTTTACCATTTTTTCACTTACAGAATTAAAACGCCTTTCTCCATTTTCAAATATTTGGTATTCGAAAATTATTCCAGGAAGTTGCTCTGTTAATCGTTTAAATGAGTTATTAACCTTTTCTAATTTTACTTCGGCATTTTTTAATTGTGTAATATCTTGAATAATTCCAAGAGATCTGAATTGGTTACGTTGATCGTCAAAATAACTAATACATTTATCCAAAACCCATTTAATTCTTCCGTCAGTCATTATCAAACGGTAAGTGATTTCATAATTGGTATTATCTTTAATAGCTGTTTTAAAAGTATAATCAACCAATGCCTTATCTTCAGGATGAATATAGGTAACATATAAATCGTCTGAAGCCTCAAGTTCTGCATAACTAATTTCTAAAATATTATATAAACCTTCAGACCAGATTAGTTTGTTGGAAGGCATAAAGAGTTCCCACCAACCAATTTTTGCCACTTGTTGCAAGGTTACAAAATCCTGAAGCAAATGTTTCGGTTGCTCTGTATCTGTGGCTATAATACAAATTGTTTCTATACTTTTATTAACCGTTATTGGAATAAATTTTATCGAATAAAAGGGGTCGTTAAAATTCCCAGAACCTAAAGGCATTTCATGGTATTCGATAAGACCACTTTGAAAGGTTTTAAATACAGATGTTGAAAATACATTTCTAAGATTATTTGAGACCAGATTTAAAATGGATTCGCCAATGATTTTTTTACGAGATCCGGGAATAGTGGATGTATTACTATCATTTACGATGAAATCTTTATCAATAATAAAAATAAAATCAGAATCTTTCTGCGGACCGATTCCTGCATTCTTAAACAAATACTCTGGTAATTTATTGACACGAAAATGAATTATTTTTCTTTGAATAGTTGTTATAAAGTACTCAAGTGATTCCTTAAAGTGAATTTCTTCCTTTGCTTCTGTTAAAAATAGGATTGTTCCAAAATAAGTTGTTTCTCGATATATATTAATGTAAGATAAAGTGATATCTGGAAAATCTAAATCTTTAAATTCCGTGTTAAATACGAATGAAGTGAGTTGGCATTCGCAAGAGGATTTAGTATTAAAGTTGTTTGACTTCCATATTTTATCCAGTAAATCACTGGAAAATGGAATTTGTTTTTTTAAAGGGTTTTGGCTTGAAACAACCGTCCTTAAATTGTTTGTTACGGTTTCTTTTAACGCAATATATGCATTTGAGGCTTTAGATAAAAAGCAGGCGTCATCACAAATGCTTTGTAAACTGAAACTTGTTTCGTCCGAATTTAGATACTTAGACATTAGGTCAAGTAATTCAATAGGATACTTTAAATCCCTTTGCTTGTTTTTATTTATGTTTAAATTATCTAGCATTTTCTAATGCGAATCTATATTATCAGCTGTTTCATTTAGAAATCTTCCGAAATCGAAAAATTGCGCATTCATTTTGTCAATATCGAAGTTTTCTGCGTAGACAAGAAGGATCTCACAATAGTTTATAAGATCTTTATTTTGATGGTTACCTGCATATATATTTAGTTGGTTGGCAAATTTAATTATGTCATCAATACTCATGAGTGTTGAAACTTTCTGCCATGAGTCTGAAAAATTCAAGCTCAGTCCTTTTCTAAATTCTTTTGAAAAAGATGAAGTATCAAATTTTGAGGACGAAAAATTTGACTGTGAATCTGCTTTATCTTTATAAACTTTGTGTGCTAAATAATTACTTAAAACTAAAAGTAAATCATTTTTATTTATGGGCTTTCTTAAGTAATCGTTGCATAATTCTCTAATTTCAAGTTCACTTTGTTTTAAGGCAGAAGCGGTAATTGCAATGATTGGAATTTTATCATACTGGGAATTGCCACGTATTACTTTCACCGCCGTGTAGCCGTCCATAATTGGCATCATCATATCCATGAGGATTAAGTCTGGTTGACTTTTCTTTAAGCTATTTATGGCATCTTGTCCATTTTCAACAAAATTTATCTCAAGATTTAAAGGCTCTAAAAAACCTTTTATTATTTCTCTATTAGATTCTACATCTTCAACCAAAAGTATTTTTTGACCATTGAAGCGATAAAGAAAAGATGGAGCTGGCTCTGCAATTTGTTGCTTCTCATCAGCAAAATCTACTTCTAGATTATGAATAGTTACTGAAAAAGAAGCACCTTGGCCAGGACTACTCTCTAAATGTATGGTTCCGTCCATCATATCTACTAATCTTTTAGTAATTGATAAACCTAAACCTGTTCCACCATATTTGCGATTGCTTTGTCCATCTTGCTGTTTAAAAGAGTCAAAAATTAGTTGGTGTTGACTTTCTGGAATTCCAATACCCGTATCGGTAACTTTAAAGGTAATGGAATGTGATAAAGAATTTAATGCATTTTCTTGCATGAAAATAGAAAGTCTTACAGAGCCCGAATGTGTGAATTTAAAGGCGTTACCAACCAAATTAAATAGAATTTGGCGAATGCGTGTTTCGTCTATTAGAATGTTTTTTGGTAAATCTTTCTCAATATCAATAATAAATGCAATGTTTTTTTCTTTAGCTTTTTGATTAAATAACTGTCTGAATTCTTCACAAAGCTTTTCAAGATTTACCAAAACATTTTGAATGCTCATTTGACCCGCCTCAATTTTGGAGAGGTCTAAAATATCATCAATGAGTGAAAGCAAATTTTTACCGCCTGATAAAATACCATCAAGATAGCCTTCGTATTTTGGACCAATGGTATTGCCCTTTAAAAGTTCAGAGAATCCAAGTACAGCATTCATTGGTGTACGTATTTCGTGACTCATGTTTGCCAAAAATTCTGTTTTGGCTTTGTTGGCTCTCTCAGCTTCTTCTTTGGCTTCTATCGTTTTTAACTGAGCTTTCTTCATCTCTTCAATTTCGCCAAGATAACCGTAGAAAATGATATTCTCCTCATTGTCTTTTTCAGGACTTGCTTGAAGTAATTTCCATGAGTATTCTTCACTGAATCTTGTTTTCATACGCATTTCCATATTAATAGGAATTAGATTGCGTGTTGATTTATCAAGTATGATTAGCAGACTGTTTCTATCCTCAGGATGAATTAAATCAAAAATATTGCTTAGATGCGGCATTTCACTGAAATGATTTTCAGATGAAGGCATTATCAAATCACTTAAGAATAGAAATTCACTGTCGCCTTCTTTCGAAATTTTTAGTTGAAAAACGGTTCCAGGTATTTGCCGTATTATTTTTTTGGTAAAATCATTGGAGTGTTTAGCTTCTTTCTGTGCTGTTAATAATTTAAGTTCATAATTTTTTTGAGATTCGATGCTCGAAATGTAGCCGTACCAAATTATTGAATTATCAGATTGTAGTTCTGGAGTAGCCTGAATTCCTCTCCAAACAGGAACTAGGTGATCGGGATGGTTAATTCTAAATTCAATATTTAAATTTTGAAGTGTTTGCGCAGATTCTTGAAAACTTTGTAGCATATTCTGATAATCATCCTTGTGAACTTTGCTCCATGCTTCTGCTGCATTTTCTAAAAGACCATCCGTTTCGATTCCAAGAAGTGTTTTAAACTTTTGGCTTAAATACATAAAATTGGAGCTACCGTCTGGTTTCATTCGAAACTGAAAAATGAGTCCAGGTATTTGATAAATTAATTTTTCATAGAGCCGATTGTTTTTCTCTAATTCTCTTTCTGCCATTTTGCGCGCAGTAATATCAGAAGTAACGCCATTTATTCTCGAAGGATTCCCTTTGTTATCACGTATTAACCAAACCCTTACGTAAGAAAAAATATCCCTACCATCTGCTAATCTTGAATTCTGTTCAAACTCGCAATAACCCTTGTCAAATAACTCTGCGCGTTTTAGATATCTTAGCTGAATGTCTTCTGGCTGATAGAGATCTTGCCATAAAGTTTTATTGGTGTTAAATTCTTTTAAAGTATATCCGAAAAGTTTTTCACCTGCTGAATTTAAATACAGCATTTCTGATTGAGATAAACTAATGGACCAGATAGCATCATCAATAGAAGTAAGAACATTGTCTAATCGGTTCTTAATAAGAGTTAATTCAAATTCGTTTTGTTTTTTTTCGGTGATATTATTACGAATAAATAAATATTCAACAACTACTCCGACTGGATTTTTTATTGGAATTACAAATGTATCGGTCCAAAAATAGCTACCATCCTTTGCTCTGTTCTTTATTTCACTACGCCAAACTTTGCCTTTCGTGATAATATTATAGCGGTCATTCCAAAATGAGTCAGGGTGATAGTTAGCATTAATTAGTTGATGGGTTTTTCCAATCATTTCATCAGAAGTAAATCCGCTAATAGTTTCAAAATTTCGGTTTACAAAGGTGATTACTTCATTTTCATCTGTCTTAGAGATAATACTGGCTTCGTTAAGTGCAAATTGAAATTGCGAAAGTTGATTGCTAGTTACAATTTGTGCATCCGTTAATATTTTAAATTCCGTGATATCTTGCGTGGTGCCATAAAGACCCACAATTTTATTGTTTTCGTATTTTGGTTTAGATGTGTGACTGAGCCATTTTTGCTTTCCATCGTAGGTATTTTGCAAGGCTTGGTAAGAAAAACCTTCACCGAGATCAATGGCATTTAGCATTTTGTTGGTAAGAATTTCACGGTCTTCTGCTAAAAAGGTGGCGAAAATTTCTTCAAAGGAAGATTTCCGACCTCTTTTAATACCGTAGATATCAGCAAGCGCCTCACTAGTGATAATTGTGTTGGTTTCTAAATCTAACTCCCAACTTCCAAATTTAGTAAGATGGCCAGCCTGTTCAAAGATGTTTTTTTGATTGCTTAATTCAGCTATTAAATTTTCATTTTCGGTAATATCAGTCGAAATTATATAAACAGAAGTCACCTCATTGTTTACAATTAAGGGTATAAATTGCAGATCGTAATGAGTTTCTGGATTATCTTTTCCCCAGGCAACCATTTTTCCTTTGACGATTTTTTTGCTTTCAAATGCTTCGGATAATAATTTTTTAAAATTAACTTGATAGGTGCTTGGAACAAAATCAAGAATATCCTTACCAACTACATCGGTAATTTTATACAAGTTTGTTTTGTTAACGAATTGTATTTTTCTGTCTCTCGTTACAAGTTGCAAAAGATTTGGTGAGTTTTCGGAAACGATTTTGAGTTTAAGTTTTTCTTCGTTTAGTTCTTTTTCTTTTTCCATCCTGAAAATTACACTGCCTAGTAGTTTGGCATACAGTTCAATAATTTCAGTGTATTCAACTTGAGCGTTTCGCTCCATAATAAGAGCTACAGTGCCTATTACTTTATCTTGGTTTTTTAGTCCAATTCGGTAAACATCACCAATGTTTAATGCGTGCTTGAAAAGAGAGGTAAATTTTTTCTTAAAAAAGGTATTTGTGTCTTCTAACTCACCAAGCTTTACAATGGTGGTATTCTTCATTTTCTCAAGTTCAATTGGTGGAAGATCCCACTCCTTTCCAATTAAATTTAAACCTAAATGGTCTATTACTTTTTTTATGTTCTTTTTAATTCCAGAAATAGCAAGCGTTTTGATACTTGTTTCCGAAGGAGAGATGAGATTTAAAATTGCATAGGATGCGTCAGAAAGTTTATGCATGTCATCGCACATGCTTTGCAAGGGGATTTCATCAAAGTGCGAATCAATGTACTTTGATGTAATCTCAAATAAGAGTGTCTGTTTTTCTTTCAGTTTGCTCGGTGAGGGCATACGCTTCTTTAATTAATTAAATGGTTGATTCTGCTTTATTTAATGAACCAAAGGTACGTAAATAATGACTTTTGAGATCACTGGAAACACCTATTTTACACTAAATAAAACCCTTAGTTTTTTTAGAAACAACCCTTAGCGCCACCGGCTATTGCTGACCTAATTTTGTAACCAGAATTATGGAAAAGGAAATACAAGAAATACCCTCAGATC
The DNA here is from genome assembly GCF_029625215.1 of Aurantibacillus circumpalustris. Classification (GTDB taxonomy): domain Bacteria; phylum Bacteroidota; class Bacteroidia; order B-17B0; family Aurantibacillaceae; genus Aurantibacillus; species Aurantibacillus circumpalustris. The sequence goes on along the minus strand of NZ_CP121197.1, from coordinate 4,150,417 downwards.
AGTTCAATTTGCTCCAAAAAGAGAATGAGAGCTTAAAAACCGAATTAAACGGTCTAAAATTATATTTTACTGAACTAGAAGAAACTAACAATCATTTGATTTCAGCTACTTGGCGTGAAAGAGAAATGAAAAAAAAGCTCACTGAAACCTTAGGCGAGTTAAATAATACAAGACAAATTGTAGAAAGTCAAAATAAACGTATTACAGAAAGTATTAATTATTCACGCAAAATTCAATTAGCAATTAACCCTACAGAACAGGATCTGTTAACATATAATCCAAATAGCTTCATTCTTTACCTTCCTAAAGATGTGATTAGCGGAGATTTCCCATGGTTATATGAAACAGGCGACTTTTTGTATTTGGCAGCAGTTGATTGCACAGGGCATGGAGTTCCAGGTGCAATGATGTCGATGATTGGTAATTTATTATTAAATGATATTACGAATGACGGTAAACTATTAAAACCATCAGTAATACTAAGACGTTTACACGAATCGGTTGTAAAAACATTAAAACAAGATTCTTCTGACGGAAATTCTAACGATGGCATGGACATTGGGCTTTGTTGCATTGACAAGAAAAAAGGTGAAGTTACTTTTAGTGGGGCTCACCGTCCGCTTTTCTTTTTAAGAAATGGAAGTGTTGAAGTAATTGGTGGGGATAAATTTCCTATTGGTGGAATGCATTATAAAGGCTTAAACTCTTTTACCGATCATACGATTACTTACCAAAAAGGTGATTCCATATTTTTATTTACAGATGGATTACCTGATCAAACTGGAGGTCCAGAAAAAAGGAAACTAATGACACGCAATTTAAAAACATTTATGGAGCAAAATGCAAGCCTGTCGATGCAAGATTTTAAATCAACCTTATATACTTATCTCAACGAGTGGAAGGGCACCAATAAACAAGTTGATGACATTTTAATTATGGGACTAAATTTTTAACAATGAATATAGATTTAACAAAAAACATTTACGATAGAATGGTATCACAACAGTTTGTGATGTCGATTATGGGAAGTTTTAATCAAAGCTTATTGCTTTCGCTTTTAAACATTACCGATAAAAAGCTTTCCAGTTTGGAGATTGATGGAAGTATTAAGAAAAAGATTTTTCATTTTATGATTGAATGCGCGCAAAATTTATCGCGTATTGAACAAAGTAATGATCTTGCAGGTGATAACATCTTTTTGATTGGTAAGAACAACGATCAATATACCGTGCATCTTGGAACTTCCATGAAATCTTCTGAAACTTCTAAAATACAAGAGTTATTAAACATTGTGAATAGCCTTGAAACAGAAGAAGTAAAAACCAAGTTTTATAGCGAATTAGTTACCAAAGAATTGGTAAATCAAAATCCATTACTAATGAGTTTACTTGATATTTCGAAGAAAACAAAAGAAAAAATCAATTATGAATTAATTCAGATTGATGAGCACAGCACATTTTTATCATTCAAAACAACCATATCCAATTTAAAACTTACTGATGGAATCTACAATTAATATATACGATATCTACAAAACCATGTCTGAGAATAAGATTATTCTTATTTATCAGGGACTTTTTGATCAAGCAATGATTAAATCGGTAATTTCTATGACAGAGAAAAAACTCATTCAAGAAAATATAGAAGAAGGATTGCGCCGTAAGTTATTCAACGTTATGGTTGAAGGTTTGCAAAACATCAGTAAGCATCAAATGGTAAGTTCAGAAAACAATCAAAATCCATTTTTAATGATTGGAAAAGATGAGACTTCCTATAATGTAGTAACAGGTAATTTTATCCGTAACGAAAAAATTTCCGTCGTAAAAGATAAAATAGACTTTATAAATACACTTAATAAAGAAGAATTAAAAGAACATTACAAGACGGCCCGTTTAAACAGTATAATTAGTGAAGTTGGCGGTGCCGGTCTTGGATTTATAGACATGGTGAGAAAATCTGGAAACAGACTTGACTATAAATTTTATGTATCAGATGCAAACCTTTCTTTTTTTATTCTACACAGCAAAATCAGTAACAACTAAAAATAATTTAAAACCCCGTAAAACAATTTATCATGCAATTACTTAACATTACAGCAACAGAAGACACTCCGGAAATCACTTTTAATGGAGAAACTAATGAATTTATAATCTCAGGACGCTCTTTACCAGAGGACGTAACCACTTTCTACAAACCAGTTTTTGAATGGCTAGAAGCCTTTTCGGAAGAAACAACACCAACAACAAGCTTTAAATTTAAATTGGAATATTTTAATACTGCGTCTTCAAAAATTATTTTAGATATTCTTATGAAACTAGAAGACATGATGGAGTCTAAAAATTCTCAAATTAATATCGAATGGTATTATTTTGAATCAGATGACGACATGTTGGAAGCAGGAGAAGAGTACAAAGAATTAGTTGAGATTCCATTCAATTTAATTGCTTGTTAAAAATGAAAACTCAAATTCGCACCAACGTTTCAGCCTTTGTTGGCGATCTGCGCAGACCCGAAAGGAGTGTTTCTAATAGTGGTGAACTTTTCCTAGGAAAAACATTTATAAATAATAAAGAGATAATGCAAATTATCTCTGTTCTTTCCGGCAAACATTCAAACGGAAAAACAGTAAATATAAATGATGTTGAAACTAATAATCCGATTTCAGGGTTTTATATTTTCACATTACTTTTTCATCAATATTTTAATGATTGTTTTGGAAAAATGGACGCTGAGTTTGAGAAAAAAATCGATGCTTTACAAACCGCACTTATCATTGATAGTGAGGATAGAATCCAACTGACTGAGTTTTTTCTGAACCAGGAAGCATTTACAGATAAAAAGAATGCAGTTTATTTTACAAATAATAGAAAAACAAATTCGACCAAATATTTGGGAGCGAATGTTATGTATGCGGCAAACAGAAACAATGAAGTAGTTTATTTAAAATATTTCAAAAATTTCGATTTATTCCTATCTAAAACATTTGTTAAATGTAAAAACCCTTATCATTTTATCGAAGAAACTTTAAATATGGAATTAAATATAATTCACGCAAGCAATTATTTTATGGATGACTTCGGATATAATACATTTGATGAAGTAGTCAATTCAGTTAGAAGTCATCAACCTTATCAGTACTTTGAGTTAGCCGCGACTGCAAATACGCCGAAAATTGTTTTAGATCCAATAGATGGTAAAGTTATTATAAGTGGATCTTCTTCACCTTTTTCTCCAACAAATTTTTTCACACCAATACTTGAGTGGTTTGATAATCATAGAAAGCTGGGAGATAAGCCTCTGGAGATCTATATTATTTTGGATTATTTTAATACCTACACTTCCAAGTTTTTAGTTCAATTATGTCGTAAATGCGACGCAATGGCAAAAGAAGGGAAGGGCCCTAAAATCTTTTGGTATTTTGACCCTGAAGATACGGATATGCGCGAATTTGGTGAGCATTTGGGTGGTATCTACAAAAAAGGATTTGAATATTGTATAATTTCTGATGGGGTAGAAGAGTTGGTATGAGCGAAGAAATTTTAAAAGCGTTGATGCAATTATTTGCCATCATCGCTAAGCAAGACGGTGTTTTATTGGATGATCATGAAAAATTTGTGGGTGACTTTTTGTCTTCACAACTAAGTATCGACCGTGTTAGCGAATACATGGTGTTGTACAATGATTTTTTAGGTGACGTTAAAACAGAATCTCCAAGTGCTGATGCTAAAGATAAAGCACGTACTTCTATGAAGGATTCAGTGCGTACACTGGCTATTTGTAAAAAAATCAACAAGACTTTAGCACAAAAACAAAAAACAATTGTACTCATACGTTTATTGGAGTTCTTTAAAAACGACTCACAAAAATCAACAAATAGAGTTCAGATAGTTGAAACTGTGGCAGATGTTTTTAAAATTGAAAAACAGGAATTTCTGGACATTAAAAATTTTGTATTTGAACCTAAAGATGAAACTAACGAAAATGAAATTGTTATTGGAGAAGAAGAATTCAAAAATAGCTGTAATTGTAAGCACTATCTTCCTTTTCAAAATTACAGTGGTAATTGTAAGTTTATTTATATTCAAAGCATTAACATTGTTATTTTAAAATACCATGGTAATGTAGAGTTGTTTTTAAATGGTGTTGTTATTAAACCGGAAAATATTTATTTATTTCCTCATGGTAGTACATTACGTTTGCCACAAACAACGATCTATTACTCAAATATAATTTCAAAATTTACCGAAGACCTTTCAGGTGAAGCTTTTTCATTCGATGCACATATTATCGAGCATAAATTTCCAAATGGAAAAAAAGCTCTAAATGAACTAAAGATTGCCGAAACATCTGCCAATTTAGTTGGTATAATGGGAGCGAGTGGTTCAGGTAAGACTACTTTGTTAACATTGCTTTCGGGTCAAGACAAGCCTTCGAATGGTAAAATAGAAATCAATGGGGTTGATTTAAATTCTGGATCTAATGATTTAAAAGGTGCTATTGGTTTTGTTCCTCAAGACGATTTGTTAATTGAGGATTTAACGGTTTATGAAAATTTATTTTATAACGCTAAATTATGTTTTAAGGATTTAAATGAAGAAGAACTTAATCAAAAAATAAGTAAGACGCTTATCTCATTGGGCCTAGAAGAAATTAAAGGCATTAAAGTTGGGAGCCCGCTTAATAAAAAGATCAGTGGTGGTCAACGTAAGCGTTTGAACATTGCCTTAGAACTTATTCGTGAGCCTCATGTATTATTCTTAGATGAGCCTACTTCAGGTTTATCATCAAGAGATTCAGAGAATGTAATGGACTTATTGAAAGAACTTACGTTCAGAGGTAAACTGATTTTTGTTGTAATTCATCAGCCTTCATCAGATATTTTTAAAATGTTTGATAAAATATTAATACTAGACACTGGCGGATACCCTTCATATTACGGAAATCCGATTGAGGGTGTTATGTATTTTAAAAAGGTGACCAACCAAATCAATAGTGAAGTAGGGGAGTGTTACGCTTGTGGAAGTGTGAATCCTGAAACGATTTTTAATTTAATTGAACTAAAGGAAATTGATGAATATGGTAATTATACTGCCAAGAGAAAGATAGAGCCACTAAAGTTTTACGAATATTACAAAGAGAAATTTTTAAGTAAAATAGAGGTAAAACCGGTGTTAACAAAACTACAAAGCACATTTAGTGTTCCGAATCGTTTTGTTCAAACTAAGTATTTTTTTCTCCGCGACTTATTTTCGAAGCTATCAAACAAACAATACATCTTAATTAATTTAATTGAAGTGCCCGTTTTGGTTATGTTTTTAAGCTTAATCATTCGTTTTATTGATAAAACCAAATCTGAGGGTTACACGTATTTTCATAATACCAATATCCCGTCTTATTTTTTCATGTCTATTATTGTTGCGCTTTTAGTGGGATTAACAATTAGTGCAGAAGAAATATACAAAGATCAGAAAATACTTAAACGTGAAAAGTTTTTGCACTTAAGCAGACTTTCGTACCTCTCATCCAAAGTAATATTATTATTTGCTATTTCAGCTATACAGTCTATTTTGTTTGTTATAATTGGTAATGTGATTCTACAGATCTATGTAAACTATTTTAGTTTTTTCTTTGTTCTGTTTTCTGTTTTTTGTTTTTCAAACATACTTGGTCTCATTCTCTCTTCAACTTTTAATAGTCCAGTTACAATTTATATCATTATTCCTCTAATCATTATTCCTCAATTAATTTTAGGAGGTGCTATGTTTAGTTACTCCAAATTGAGCAGTCTTTTTGGTGGAGGACATAAAGTTCCAGGAATTGCAAACGTAATGGTATCGAGGTGGGCGTATGAGGCGTTGGCGGTAGATATGTATGTTAATACACCTTACAATAAGGAAAGATTTATCTATTCCAAATTAGAAAGTAAGTTTAATTACAAATTGGTTTATTTAATACCAAAATTAGAAGAGATTGTAAAGGAAAGAAGTAAGGAATTAAAAGAAAATTTTGATCAACGGACTCAACTTATTAAATCTGAATTAGAGAAGGATTTAGTTGAATCATCGAAACTCGGTTATAAAAACAAACTTCCCGATTTTATCAATAACGAGTCAGTATTAAATTATTTGCAGGCTTTAAATGTGTTCTACAGTGAAATGTTCAATCATGCGTCTGAAATTAAGGAGATAGCAAATGCTAAACAAATTGCTGAATTAGGAGGCGAATCGGAGTTCGAAAAATTAAAATTGAAGTATTTTAATAATAGTTTGGATGAGATAGTTACAGGGAGTTTGGAGAAAGAAAAAATTGTTATTGAAAACAACTCCCTTGTGCAAATAGTTGATCCGATTTTTCAAGAACCAAGCTCTGAGAACACATTTGTTGGTACTAAGACACATTTCCTTTCAGCATCTAAATATTTGTTTAACTCTTTGGTACCAACCTATTACTTTAACCTTTTTGTTATTTGGTTTATAAATGTCCTTTTATTCCTAATCCTCTATTTTGACGTATTCAAACGGATTTTTAATAAACTAAACTAATGGAAAAACCTTATAAAAATTAAATATAACCTTAATAAATAAAACGGACCGCGGGCTCTATTTTTGCAAAGTAATGGTAATGGTAGTGAACTGTGAAAAAAATGAGTCAAAGGGCCCTATTACGAATAGAATAAAACAAAACTAATAAAAATGAAAAAAACAATTACAATCCTATTATCTGCTGTTATACTTATGAGTTGTGGCGATTCTAACAAAGCAGATCTGGAAGCTGCGTTAATGAATCAGCCTATTGAAAATACTCAAAATGTTTCTATATCAAGAGACGTTTTGGATGAAATGATGCAGACATTGCCATCACCAATTGAGACTGCTAATTTAATCACGCAAGCGAAAAGCAGTTTTGATAAAACATTATTAATTCCTGCACAAAATGCTGTAAACTTTCCTAATAAATATGCTCAAGCATTGGCTTTGGGAGGTTACGGTGTGGATTTGGGTTATATTAACCTTAATAATAAAATGCTTTATGTGGTGGAGTATTTGGAGAGCGTGAATACTATTTCCAAAGAATTAAAAGTGAATCAGTTTCTTGATTTCTCAACATTGAATAACCTTGCTAAAAACAGAAATAATGTAGATTCATTAATTCGAATTTCTACCGAAAATTTCAATCACATTGACGAGTATTTGAGAAGTAAAGAAAGAGGTGATCTTAGTGTACTTATTCTTGTCGGCTCTTGGGTAGAGGGACTTCACATGTTTAACAACATTGCACGTCACAATCCTTCACCTGAGATTACAAAAAGAATAGGTGAACAAAAAATAATTATCAATAACATTTATGCCATTCTTAATAAAATTGATAAAGTAGCTTATTACCGTGAACTGAAAGAAAAATTAAAGGGGTTAAAAGACGTTTATGCTAACGTGAAAATATCTTATGTTTATAAGGAACCAATTACAAAAGAAGTAAATGGCGAATTAGTTATTGAAGACGGTTCTGAATCGGTAATTGAAATGACAAAAGCTGATATGGACGCCATTGATAAAGAAATAACAAAATTAAGAAATTCAATTTTCATAGTTTATAAATAAAGAAAGTAGATTGCTTTCTATTTAATCATTGAAAAATTATTAAAATGAAATTAGTAATAAGATCCAAAAGTCTTGTCTTTGTCTGCACTTTGCTCTGTGTATTCATAACTTGCTCAGCTTTTTATAGTTTAAAAAAGGGCGATTGCAGTAATTCACAAATGACGGCCTTAGCAGTAGACCAGTTAAAAAAATTTACTCTTTTGCAAGAATTTCCTTTTTACATGAAGAAAAAAAAGGGAAGCGCTTCAATTGAATATAAAAAACAAGTAATCACTTTAAATAGGGGTGTTCGGTATAAGTTTTTTGCAGTTAGAAACAAAGATTATGAAGGACAACCAATACTGACTATTTATAACAACGAAAAGCAGGAATTTATGTTAGGGTCAACATATAATTCCACATTTAAAAAATTCTACAATGAATTGGAATTCGAATGCAAAACAACTGGAAATTATTGCCTTTCGTTTAGTTTTTTAGATGGTGAAGAAGGTTGTGCCTTAGGTATTTTTTCTTCTTTAGTTAATGATTAATCTCAATTAATATACAATCATGATAAGAATAACAATTATAAGTCTTTTAATCATAGCAAATTCTATTGTTGCGCAAAACCCGCTCCTAAAAGTTTATGTGAATACAAAAGAAGTAAGTAAAACAGAAGTACCGGTTTACGCCTTTGTAAAAGCCAACGGTAGATATTATTCAATACTGAAGGAAAAAGCAATTAGTCTTCCAGAAGAAGTGGAGTACCACAATATTGAAGCTTTAAAATTTATTGTTAAAAAGGATACAATTAATTTTTCAATCAATAAACTTCTTGAAGATCTAAAAAAACATCCTGAAAAAAACATGGTAGATGAACTCTATTCCATATTCAAGGAAATTTCAAAATGGGAATTAAGGATCGATAATTTTGTATATAAAGGTAAAGGACAATTGAGTCATTCAGATGGAAATTCTAATAATAAGAAAGAAACTAGTAATGACTACACCCTTTACAGCTTGCGAACTACAAGTTTTAAATACTATGTTGTTAAGGGGTAGACATAAAAGATAGGATAAAAAAGTACGTCTCTGCCTACAATTCAGTTTCAGAATATGAAAACCAAATATTTTCTTTTTTTTTCAATTTTATTTATTGCTGTAAGTGATTTTACAGCACAAGCAACATGTTCTTACAAATACCGTAAACGAATTACATTCAATTCTTCTCAAGTTTCTGGAACTACTGATTTAATTGATTTTCCTGTAATAATTAGCATTACAAATGATAACAATTTAAGAGTTACCAGTTCTGGTGGACACGTTCAAAGCGCTAATGGTTACGACATTATTTTTACTTCAAGCGACGGTGTTACAGTCTTAAATCACGAACTCACAAGTTATACAAGTACTAACGGTAGTTTAGATTGCTGGGTGAAAATACCTTTACTGTCAGTATCTATTGACACAGATATTTATATGTACTATGGTAATTCAGCTGTTACAACCGATCAGTCAACAACAAATACCTGGAGTAATGGGTTTGTTGGCGTTTGGCATTTTGATAACGACGTAAATAACTCAACGGCTTTAACATGGATGAATGGTACAAATTATAGTACGTCAAATAATGCTACCGCAAAGTTTGGAACGGCCAGACGTTTTCAAAGTGGTTCTAGTCAATACATTGATGTTAGCCCATACAATTCAGCATATAATTTATTTAGCGATTTAACGGTATCTGCATGGCTACGACCAAGCACAATTGGTATTGATCAAAAAATAGCCGGAAATGAAGATAACGTTAATGGAGGCTGGAAGTTTGGTGTGTATACAGATAACAAAATTGAATTTGAAATAAGGAATAGTTCAAATAGTCCCTCCTTAAGTCGTTCAGCTTCTGGTGGTACTCCTATAACAAATAATACTTGGCACTATATTGTAGGGCAATATTCAGATCCAGGCGATTTTATTAATACCTATTTGAATGGATCTTTGGATAGGAACTACTCAACTACAGCTTCCTGCTGGAGTTCTCCGGGGACAATGAAAATAGGTAGAGAACCATTTGCCTCAACGGCATTTTTAGACGGTAGGTTAGATGAATTAAGACTTTCAAATGTTATTCGTTCTGCAGGTTGGATTGCAACAGAATACAACAATCAAAACTCACCAGGGCCAGGAACGTTTTATACAATTTCATCTGAACCAAAAGAATGGCTCGGTGGATCAAGTACGGTTTGGTCAACAGGGGGTAATTGGTCAGGAGGCTCTGCACCTGCTGCCTCTACTGATATAATAATTTCTTCTGGTACTTTTGATCCAATTTTAAATGCAAATTTGCAGCTAAATTCTGTAATGATACGCAGTGGTGCTACTTTGTCTTTATCAAACCGCACACTTTCAATAGCATCCGATGTAATGAACTGTGGCGTTATAAATGGAAGTACAGGGAATCTTGTTTTAAACAGTACCTCATCAAATATTCAAGTTCAAAATTTATCAGGCTCGGGCACATACAATCTTAATAATCTTACAATCAACAATACATTCTCTTCACCCTCGGTTGTGTTAAATAACAGTGTTGGTGTTGCAGGTAGTCTTGTTCTTACTTCAGGAATAGTTTACACAAGTGCAACAAATATTCTAGCATTAGGTACATCCGCGACTTCGAGTAGTGGTTCGTCAAGTAGTTTTGTTTCTGGACCAATGTCTAAAGTTGGTACTACAGATTTTATCTTTCCAATAGGTAAAAATAATAAATGGCGAAGAGCTTCAGTAACCAGCATCTCGGCATCTTCAACTTTTAGAGCAGAATATTTTGATACGCCTTACGCAAACTCAACTACTGTTAATGCTCCTTTAAACAATGTTAGTAAAATGGAATATTGGCAAGTGGATAGAATAGTTGGTGCTGGTAACGCTAAACTGGCGTTGTATTGGGAAGATGCTTCTGCAAGTGTAATAAACAACTGCCCTGATTTAACTATTGCTCGGTGGAATGGTGCTTCTTGGGATGAACGCGCGGGTACAACCGTTGGTGGTTCTAGCTGCTCTGGCACAGGATCAGGAAATGTGCTTTCAAATGCTGTAATTACCGCTTTTAGTCCGTTTACATTTGCCTCTAAATTAGGTGGTGTAAATCCCTTGCCTGTTGAGTTAAGTAATTTTTCAGCTAGTTGTGGAGATGAAGGGGTTGAAATAAAATGGACGACCCAAAGCGAATCTAATAACGACTTTTTTAAATTACAAAAAAGTAAAGATGGTTTGGAATGGCAAAATGTAAAAAATATTGTAGGGGCTGGTAATAGTCGTTCAGAGAAGGAGTACACATTCTTAGATAAAGTTTATTCTAACGAAATAAGCTACTACAGTATTAGTCAGGTTGATTTTGATGGGACGGAGAAACGATATAAATTAATTAGTGTCGCCTGCGGAAAAAAGAAAGATGGAAAAGTAACCTTGTTTCCCAACCCTGTAATTACTGAACTTAATTTTGATTTAAATTCATTAGCCTATAATGGAGAATGTCAAATTAAAATAGTGGATAATTTGGGAAGACTTTGTCAAGAATTCGAATTTTATCTAAACCCAGAAAACTCAGCAATAAAAATGCCAATTAATTTAAAATCAGGATACTATTTTGTCCAGATTTTTTCAGGTAAAACTTTGGTATGTTCTAACAGAGTTATAGTGCAAGCAGAACATTAGAAAATGTTTCTTTAGAACTCAGCTTTTAATTTTTAAAACAGGGTTTCCCCTTGAAACCTTCTGTAGACAGACCGAAAACGAATTATTTATTAAAAAAGTGAGGGGTTATCAACAAAACAGGACTTTTTTTTGGCATAGGTCTTGTTTAACACGTTAAGGCAGCTTATGTTTGCAGCACAATAATTGTTTAACCTTAAAAAATAAAAAAATGAACAAAGAAGAATTAGTTGATGCTATCGCATCTGGTTCAAAGCTTACAAAAGCTGACGCAGGTCGTGCATTAGCTGCAACAATCGCAGCGATCGAAAAATCTTTAAAAAAAGGTGATCGTGTTGGTTTAGTAGGTTTTGGTGCTTTCTCAGTAGCAAAACGTGCTGCACGTATGGGTCGTAATCCTCAAACAGGAAAAGCGATTAAAATTGCTGCTAAAAAAGTAGTAAAATTTAAAGCTGGTGCTGATTTAGCAACTGCTGTAAATAAAGGAAAATAATTTTCTGCATAGAAAATTTTATAAAAAAAGCGCTAAGAAATTAGCGCTTTTTTTTGTTCCATTTCTTTATGTACTTAATGGAGAATCTTCGTTATTTTATTTACAATCCCCTTCTGGCGTGCAAACCGTTCCGTCAGCAGATTTCTTAATTGCATTCGGATTAGACTTTGCATGTTCTTTCCACGCTTTGGTCAAGGTTTCTAAAAACACTTTTGAATCCTGTGCTCCCGATACGGCATATTTACGGTCAACCACAAAAAAGGGAACGCCGTTCACACCAATTTGTTGTGACTCAGCAATGTCTTTTTTTACTTCTTCAGAAAAGTCTGTTCCTTTAAGAATTGTTTTTATAGCATCGCCATCCAAACCAATTTCCGTTCCTAGCTGAATGAGCACCGCGTGGTCTGCGGTGTTTTTACCTTCTGTGAAGTATGCTTTGAATAAAGCCTCTTCAGCAGCGTCGCCTTTGTTTTTTGTCTTGGCGTATTGAATAAAACGGTGTGCGTCAAACGAATTGGCAACAACAGCCTTATCAAAATTATAGTTTAAGCCAACCGAACTTGCCATGTCAGTTACATACTTAATAGTATTGCGTGTATATTCCATTGTCCAGCCTTTAGTTTCTGCTAAATGCTGCACTGTATTTTTACTAGGATCAGTTTTAAGTTCTGAATTTAATTGGAAACTTTTCCAAACTATCTCTATATTTTCTTTATTGTCAAACTCATTAAGTGCCGCTTCAAATTTACGTTTGCCTATATAACAAAATGGACACATTACGTCAGACCAGATTTCTACTTTCATTTTTTCCTTTTTTAAAACTGTGTTATTCTTTTTTTGTGAGAAGCTATCTACACTACTTAAAAAAAAACCTATGAAAAGGATACAGAAGAGTGGGGTAGATCGCTTTTTTGGTTTCATGTTTTAATGTTTACGCTTTTTCAGTGTGAGCTAAATTTTGTTTTGCTAAATCAAAAGCATCTGCTAATAATTCAAAAGAACGTTTGCGGTCTTGAGAATTGTTAGCCATTACAGTTACCATAATCTCATCCACCTTAAATTCATCTGCTAATTTAAGTAGTTGATCTTTTACTTGTTCTTTAGTTCCTGATACAATACGTCCTTTATGATTTTTTATTCTTTCTAATTCTTCCATCGAAAAACTATGTTTAGCAATTTCATCTGGCGTTCCAAAACCATCAAATTTTCCACGTTCGAATTGCAGTAAAACATAATCAATGTATTTGCGCATTTGAAGAGACTTTTCTTCGGTATCTGCACACAATACAGAAATAGCGAGAAGTACTTTTGGTTCAGTGAGGTGTTTAGATGGTTTGAAATTTTTGCGGTAATTGGCGGCAATTTCAGGAGCTGCAAAACCATTAATAAAACGGGCTACTGCTAATCCTAGTCCAAACTTAGCTGCGATGGCTGCGCTGCCACCACTCGAACTTAAAATCCATTGTTCAGGAGTGGTTTCTGCTTTTGGAACTGCAATTAAGGGACCGTATAACGTTGCAGCAGAGTCGCTAAAAAATCGTTGCAAATTATCTAACTGTTTTAAATAACTTTCTTCACTAAAAGTATTGGAAGGATTTAGAAGAGAAGCACTAATTTTATCTCCGCCTGGAGCACGACCCATTCCTAAATCTATTCTTCCAGGAAAAAGCGTTTCTAGTAGACGAAAATTTTCGGCTACTTTTAAAGTGCTGTGATTTGGCAGCATCACGCCACCAGAACCAATACGAATGTGTTTGGTTTCAGAAGCCAATTTAACCATTAAAATTTCTGGTGCCGATCCTGCAATAAAAGTAGAATTGTGATGTTCTGAAACCCAAAAACGACTGTACCCTAATTCTTCTGCAAGCTTCACGGTTGCTATGGTTTCGTCTAAGGCATTTTTAGCAGTCTTTCCGTAATGTACTATTGATTGATCGAGTATTCCTAATTTAAGTTTTGTCATCATTTTTTCTGCACTTTCTTACTTCCCGAAATAATTTTTTTGCGATGTTTTGCGCCCCATTCATGCAATTCTCCAATTAAAGGCCTTAATGTTTTACCATATGGCGTTAATTCGTATTCTACACTAACAGGAACTGTATCGTATACGTGTCTTTCCGCCAGTTGATTTATCTCCAATTCTTTTAATTCTTTAGAAAGCATTTTCGGCGTAATGCCAGGTAACTCCCTTTGAATTTGTTTAAATCGTTTTTTTCCAAATGTTAAGGAGATGATAATAGGTATTTTCCATTTGCCGTGTAAAATATCAAGGGCATCGTTCACAGGCAGTAACATGCGTGAACATTGTTCCGAAGATAAATGTTGTGGACATTTTCGTTTATCGTGTGTTTCCATTTCTTTTACAAATATACACTAAACTTGGTATCTTTTTAATAGTGGTTTCCAAAAGGATACCGGTATCCTTTAGTATAGTAGGTCTAATTAAGGAATCAGATGCTGTAGCTTTGTCCAAAATTAAAACATATGAAAACAGAAATTAATGCACTAAATGCTGCAACCAACAGTAAATCAAACAAAGTAACTAAAATCATCTATTGGACCATAACTGGTCTTGTAGCATTGGGATTTTTAATGAGCAGTTTTATGTATCTCACCAAAGCGCCTGAGTTAATGGAGAATTTTAGTAAAGCAGGTTACCCTGTTTATTTTGTCACTATTCTTGGCTTGGCTAAATTACTTGGGGCTATCGCTCTCGTAAATCCTTGGTTTCCTAAATTAAAAGAATGGGCTTATGCCGGATTTACTTTTGTATTGATTGGTGCTGTATGGACGCATGTGGCAACTAGCACCCCTTTTGCTGCACCACTAGTATTTTTGATTTTATTGACTGCTTCTTATTTTTTTAATCTGAAAATGAATGCAAAAGCGTCAGTTCAGAATCTTGCGACAACATAATTTCGGTAAACAAATTTTTGTGACTCATTTTTATAGAATCTTTCTTCCATAAAAAAAGCAGGCTATAAAAACCTGCTTTTTTAATTTTAATCAATTTAATTTATTCGATAATCAGTTTTCCGTTGCCTATTCTTTTGTTGTTTTGAATAACCTGATAAATATAAATGCCTTTTTGTAAAGTGCTTTCTATTTCAGTTTTTTCAGAAACCAATGTTTGCTCAATTACCTTTTGTCCAACTGCGTTAAATATCATTAACTGAGCTCCTTCAAAATGTGGAGTTGAGATATTAAATACTCCGTTGCTTGGATTTGGATAAACAGAAGTCAACAACACTGAATTTTTCGTGTCGTCGATGTTCGTGCAAGCATTTACATTTTTATTTACCGTTGACGTGTTCACACAACCATTTGAGTCAGTATATGTGCAAGTATAAGTAGCCAATCCTATGTTTGAAAACGAAACGGTTGCAACAGGACCGGTGTTGCCATTACTCCAGGTATATGTTGTTGCTCCGGTTGCGGTATAATTACCTGATTCACCTTTACAGACATTTGCGCCGCGATTAGACGTAACACTGATTGTTTTTATAGGATAAACCTCCTGTGTAAAGAATAGTGAATTGCTGCATCCTGTGTTGGTAAAGGTTCCTATTACAGTATAGGTAGTATTAATGGTGGGCGCAACGGCAATAACACTTGAGTTTTGTAAAGTGTTCCAAGTATAAGTATTTGCGCCACTTACACTAAGTGATGTGGTAACACCAGCACAAATGGTTGGTTGAAGAGCAGTTATTGTTAAATTAGGTGAAGTACATATTGAAAACTTCCACAAATCATTTAATTCGCCAAATGATTGAGCTGTTGCGTCAATCCCTGAACCTCCAAATGACCAGAGATTACCTGAATTATCAACCCACGAAGAGCCTGAACCTCTTGCTCCTGGTGTATTAGCCGGAGCCGATATACCTTGTGTACCATAAGTTCCGTTTACAGCAGTATTATTACTACCTTTTATCCATGTCCATTCATTTGTTAGTGAAGAATATTTCCAAAGATCATTCATATTATCAAAGTTGCTAGGTGTATAATAACCAATTCCGCCAAATAGATAAAAGTCACCATTAGGTTGTTTCCAAGATAGCGAACCAATTCTTGCTCCTGGAACGTTAGTTGGAGCTCCTACTCCAAGTGTACCATAAGTCCCGCCTTGAGAAATAATATTGCTTCCTTTTACCCAGGTCCATTGGTTTGTAGTAATAGAATATTTCCAAAGATCATTTAAGAAATCAGCAGATGATGAACTTACGTCAAAACCGCTGCCACCAAACAGCCAAAGGTTTCCCGCAGCATCTGCCCAGCTGTTAGCAATAAATCTGCCGCCAGGTAAGTTAGAGATGGAAGGTACTGAGACTGTACCGTAAACGCCATTTTGATCAATTATACCACTTCCTTTTACCCAGGTCCATTGGTTCGAAGTAATGTTGTATTTCCATAAATCATTTAAGTTGCCGAAGGTGGTCGCATCATTTCCTATTCCTCCAAATAGCCATAAATTGCCTGAAGCGTCAGTCCATGAAGTGCAGCCAATCGCAGATCCTGGTACATTACTATTTGCTGCCACACCTATTGATCCAAAGGTTGCTAATTGTGAAATTGCGTTACTTCCTTTCGTCCAAGTCCATTGATTGGTTGTAATATTATATTTCCATAAATCGTTCATTTCAGCATCGCTTGAAAAAGCATCCACGGCATATCCGCCAAACATCCATAAGTTGCCAGACAAATCTGTCCAGGTTACTGCTCCAGAGCGCGAACCGGGTTTATTTATTGAAGAGGGAACTCCCATTGTTCCGTAAACTCCGTCTTGAAAAACAATAGAGTCACCGCCAATCCAAGTCCATTGATTGGTTGAAAGTGTATACTTCCAAAGGTCATTAAGGATGTCATAATTTCCAGCTGCGTCATATCCATATCCGCCGAAGAGCCAGAAATTTCCTGAAGCGTCTTTCCATTGGCAAGCTCCATCGCGTGATCCAGGATTGTTTGTTGAAGCTGGCACGCCTAATGTGCCGTAAAGTCCAGATTGATCAACCGTATTAGAGCCTTTCATCCAGGTGTAATTCTGAGCCTGCGTTATGCCAGCAAACGCGAAGCAAAGCGCGTAGAATAAACTTGTTTTTTTTGATTTATTGGTTTTCATGTGTATGTTTTTGTTGTTTGTGTGTGGTTTTGTATGTGATATTAAATTTTCATTAAGACAACCCTAAAAGAGTTAACCCCTAGTCATGGAAATTATTTCTTTTTTGATGTGATTTCTAAAGCGAATTCTTTGTTTTCTTTTAATGAGACGTGTTCGAAGTTTCTTTTGTTACAGGCGATTACAGATTAAATGGACTTACTGATTAGACAAGTGATTTTGGGTTTTGCTGCATCAAAAGTATTAAATAGGCAGCTTGAAAACGTTCTTTTAAATTGTTTTTAAGCATTTTCTAATCTGCATCCTTTTAGGATGCTTTGGAAGAATTGGAAACCCTAGTAGGTAATTTATTGTAAATCCCATTCATTTATTAAACATTAAAGTAAATTATAAATAAAAAAAGCCCGTCAAAATTAACGAACCTTCATTTTTATGAATCGCATTTATGAATGAGTTTACTTATTCCACCCAATCAACAATAAATAAATTAGTGTCACGTGTACCACCATTATTGCGGTTAGAAGAAAAGATGAGTTTTTTACCATCTGGTGAAAACATCGGGAAGGCATTGAACATACTTTGATTCGTAATTTGTTCTAATCCTGTTCCGTCTTCATTAATCATGAACAGTTGAAAATCGTAACCTTTTGTACTGTGATGATTACTTGAAAAAATTATTTTTTTACCACTTGGATGGTAAAAAGGCGCCCAGTTTGCTTTACCCAAAGAAGTAACTTTTTTAATATCGCTTCCATCTACATTACACGTGTAAATTTCCATTGTTGTTGGAGCAACTAGTCCTTGTAACAATAGTTCTTTATACTCTTTTACTTCTGCTTCTTCAGTGGGACGTGATGCTCTGAATACCAAACGTTTCCCGTCAGGAGAAAAGAAAGCACCGCCATCATACCCCAAGCCAAAAGTAATTTGTTTTTGATTTTTACCGTCAATATCCATAGTCCATAATTCTAAATCACCGCTTCTATCGCTTGTAAATACAATCTTATCTCCTTGAGGTGATACTGTTGCTTCTGCATCATACCCGTCACTTGTTGTCAGTTGTTGCGTGATGTTGCCTTTTAAATCGGCTACATATATATCAAAGCTTTTATAAACTGCCCAAAGGTATTTACCTTTTGTTTCAGGCGCGGGTGGACATTCATTACCACCTTTAAAGGTTGAGGCATATAAAATATGTTTACCATCCTTTAAAAAATAACTGCAGGTTGTTCTTCCTTTACCCGAACTAATCATAGGTGGTTTGTAGCTTGAATCGAGAGCTGCTTTTTTAAGATCCAGATTAAAAATCTGATCACACTTTAAATCCCATTTTGAATAATTGCTTTGAAAGGAAGCAAACTTACCATCGTAACTAAAATAGGCTTCAGCATTATCTCCACCATGTGTTAGCATGGTAAGGTTTTTAAGGTGTTTTTCGTTTTGTGAAACTAATGAGCTGAAAAAAACAAGTGTTAAATAAAAAGGAATAAATCTCATGTCTGGTTATAAAAGCTGCAAATATACCTACAAAAGACGAGAGTTAAAAAGGTATAAAATCGAAATCTCAGAATGCATATTAGTTACATTTACAAACTATTTTACAATTAAACCTTTATCCTTGAAAAAACAAATTGATAAAAATATTCCTGTAGGAACGCAGGCACTTATTCTCTCAAAATTCTATTACGGTGTTATAAGTAAGAGCCTCGAAGACCTTGATATTGAGCGCTATTTTTCAATTCTTTATTTCTTAAGTGAAAACAATGGTTGTAATCAGCAATGTATTTGTAACCACTTGGCTATCGATAAAACCGCCATGGTTAAGGTAATCGATTATCTTATAAAAGCGGATTATGTAAAACGCGCTGTAAATCCTGATGACCGCAGACAGCATTTTATTACTCTTACTAAAAAAGGACAAAAGCGTACAGAAGAAATAGTAAAGTCATTTAATGCTCTAGACGAAGAAATTTTTAAATCAATTTCTAAAAAGGATAAAAGCACTTTTATAAGTGTGCTATCCAGTTTGACCGATAATTTAAAGGTCTTACCTTCTAACGATCTTTTTTTCAATTATAAAAAAACCCTAAAGAAGGGTAAACAAAAAATAAACTCTGAACTATAAACATACACCCGCTATGAAAAAAATACCGAATTGGATAATTGTTATTAGCATTTTAGGACTCTTAGTCGCTTCTAAATTTATTTTCTTTGCCAAAAAAGTAGAGAAAGGATTGTCGCCAGAAGAAAAGAAAAAGTTACCGGTCGCTGTGAATTATTTTGTGGTTAAATCTACTTCTTTTAGTAACGATGTATTTACAACCGGAAAAATTGGTGCCTTCAATCAAATTGAAATTCTGCCTGAAGTAGCTGGAAAAATTACAGCTGTTTATTTTAAAGAAGGTGAAACAGTTAGCAAAGGTGCTCTGCTAGTGAAGTTAAATAGTGCCGATTTGGAAGCACAGCTTTTAAAAACTCAAACGCAATTAAAACTATCAGAACAAAAACTTGCCCGTCTAAAAAAACTTCTTGCTATTAATGGCATAAGTCAGGAAGATTATGACATGCAAGAAAACGAAGTCGCTACTTATAAAGCAGACGAAGCATACACGAAAGCACAACTAGCTAAAACAAATATTGTTGCACCTTTTAATGGAGCAGTGGGTTTAAAAAATATTAGCGAAGGTTCATATGTAAATGCTACTACGCCAATTGCTTCTTTAGTTCAATTACAGCCCTTATTCGTTGAATTTTCTATTCCAGAAAAATACAGTAGTTTTTTCAAAAAAGGAGTAAGGGTTAATTTTTCAAACGATAATTTGAAAACCACAAAAACTTTTTCGGCTACTATTTATGCGATAGAACCAGTGGTGGATGAAATTACCAAAACAATAAAAGCCAGGGCTTCTTATAATGGATCAGAGACTTTTTATCCGGGAAGTTTTGTAAAAGTATTTGTAAACCTAGGGGAAACAAACAATGCTTTAATGGTTCCAACAGAATGCGTAATTGCAACATTGAAGGGACAAAAACTATTTGTGAACCGAAATGGCACTGCGGAAGAAATTCAGGTTGAGATTGGAGTACGCACGGATGATAAAATCCAAATTATTAAAGGACTAATGGTTAATGACACTGTGCTTACAACTGGACTTCTTTCGGTAAGAAATGATTCTAAACTCAAACTATTAAAATCGGTTAACTAATGGACATAGCCTCCTTAAGCGTAAATCGCCCTGTTCTTGCCGTTGTTATGTCGGTGTTTATACTCCTATTTGGGGCTATTGGATATAGTTATTTAGGGGTACGAGAATTCCCATCCATCGATCCGCCTGTTATTACAGTGCGGACGAGTTATACCGGTGCAAATGCCGATGTGATTCAATCACAAATTACTGAGCCTCTTGAAAAAGTAATTAATGGTATTGATGGTATTCGTTCTATTTCTGCTTCATCGAATCAAGGCTCAAGCAACATTACCGTAGAATTTAATTTAGGAGCTGATTTAGAGGCCGCTGCGAATGATGTACGCGACAAGGTATCAAGAGCACTTCGTCAGTTGCCACAAGATATTGATGCACCCCCTGTTGTTTCAAAAGCTGATGCAAACTCAGATGCAATTGTTTCGATGACATTACTGAGTGATACGCGTTCTCTATTGGAAGTAAGTGATTATGCAGAAAATGTGATAGCTCAAAATCTACAAACTATTTCTGGTGTGAGTTTGGTGCAGATTTGGGGACAACGTCGTTTTGCGATGCGTATTCGTTTGCATCCAGATAAATTAGCTGCGTATAACCTTACGCCATTAGACGTAAAACTAGCACTCGATCGTGAGAATGTTGATTTGCCTTCTGGAAAAATATCTGGTAATGCAACTGAACTAACGGTAAATACTATTGGCAGATTATCCACTGTTCCTGAGTTTGAAAGAATGATTGTGAAGGAAGATGCAGGTAATATTGTAAGGTTAAGAGATGTAGCTAAAGTAGAATTGGGTTCAGAGAATGAGGAAACCATTTTAAAAAATTCTGGTGTCCCTATGGTAGGTCTTGCATTAGTGCCACAACCAGGAGCGAACTACCTCGATATCTCGAACGAATTTTACAAACGTTATGAATTGCTTAAAAAAGATTTACCAAAAGATTATCACATCAACATTGCGCTCGATAATACCCGTTTTATTAAAAACTCAATCATTGAAGTAAAAGAAACCTTACTCATTGCGTTAGCGTTGGTCATCATCATTATCTTTTTGTTTTTTAGAGATTGGATCATTGCTTTCAGACCGCTTATTGACATTCCGGTTTCTTTGGTGGGTGCTTTTTTTATTATGTATTTGATGGATTATTCCATTAACGTCCTTACTCTTTTAGCAATTGTATTGGCCACTGGTTTGGTTGTAGATGATGGGATTGTTGTGACTGAAAATATTTTTAAGAAAATTGAAAAAGGTATGAAGCCCAAAGAAGCCGCCATTGAAGGAACGCGTGAAATTTATACAGCTGTAATTATTACGTCCCTTACGTTAGTGGCTGTGTTTATGCCGGTAATATTTTTGGAGGGATTTGTAGGAAGATTATTTCGTGAGTTTGGTGTGGTTCTCGCGGGAGCAGTTTTAATTTCTGCTTTTGTGTCTCTTACACTGACTCCTATGTTGAATGCCAAATTAATTAGAAAAGATCCTACTAAAAAGGGCAGATTTTATAATGCGACTGAACCATTTTTTGTTGCACTCGATGCTTGGTTTAAAAAAACAATTATACGATTCTTACAAAAAAGATGGTGGGCAATTATAATTCTTGTTGCATCATTCGGTTCAATTTTATTTTTTGGTTCTCAACTGCAATCTGAATTATCACCTTTAGAAGATCGTAACTGGTTACGAATGATGGTTACTACACCGGAGGGAACTTCGTACGAGGTAACTGATAATTTAATGGATAAAATTTCTGATTTCGTTTCCGATTCTGTTCCAGAAAAACAAGTTTGTTTAACAGTAAGTGCACCAAGCTTTGCGGGTTCTGGTGCTGTAAATACCGGCTTTGGTCGTTTAGCTCTTACCGAATCGGGCAAGCGTAAAAGATCACAAGCGGAAATCGCCGCCTATCTTACTAAAAATTTATCACAGTTCCCTGAAGGTAGAGTGTTTATCATTCAGGAACAATCTATTTCATCTGGTGGTGGTCCGCGTGGAACCTTACCTGTAGCGTTTGTTTTACAGACGCAGAATTTTGAAAAGTTACGCGAAAAACTTCCACTGTTTTTAGAACAAGCAAATAAGAATCCAACTTTTGGTGGTTTAGTAGACGTAAATCTTAAATTCAATAAACCCGAATTGGTTATTGAAATTAATAGAGACAAGGCCAGGACCATGGGAGTTTCTATTGCCGATGTTGCGCAGACTATTCAATTAGCATTAAGTGGTCAGCGTTTTGGGTATTACATTCAAGGCGACAAACAATATCAGGTAGTGGGTCAGGTGAACCGCGAAAAGCGAGATGATCCAACGGATATTAAAGAATTGTATGTGAGAAATAGTCGTGGAGAGATGATTCAACTCGATAATGTTATTACGATAGAAGAGAGAAGTAGTCCACCACAATTATACCACTATAACCGTTATCAATCCGCTACCATCACCGCTGGTTTAGCACCAGGTAAAACAATTGGCGATGGTATTAAGGAAATGGATAAAATTGCCAAAGAGGTTTTAGATGATAGTTTTACGACTTCTTTAACAGGTGCTTCACGTGATTTTGCAGAAAGTAGCAGCAATGTTTTGTTTGCATTCATATTGGCACTTGTATTGATTTATTTATTACTCGCTGCTCAGTTCGAAAGTTTTGGATCTCCTTTAATAATTATATGCACGGTTCCAATGGCGCTTGCAGGCGCGGTTTTTTCTCTTTGGTATTTTAATCAAACCTTAAATATTTTTAGCCAGATTGGAATTATCATGCTCATCGGACTCGTTACAAAAAATGGTATTTTAATCATTGAGTTTTATGATCAGTTGCGTGAAAAAGGTTTAACGGTTCGCAAGGCATTAATACAAGCATCTACTTCAAGGATGCGTCCGATTTTAATGACAAGCCTTGCTACGATGCTTGGAGCACTTCCGATTGCTATGGCATTTGGAGCAGGTTCGGAAAGCAGAATGGGAATGGGTATCGTGATTATTGGTGGTTTGTTGTTATCCATGATTCTCACTTTGTTCGTAATACCTGCAATGGTGCTACTTTCATTTCAAGTGCGTTTTTGGGTCAAACGTTTTTTTAAGAGAAGAAGTTCTGCGAAGGTAAATTTTTCGGCAAGTGGACTGATACTGGTTTTATCTTTTAGCATTTTTGGTTTCAGTTCTTCAGCACAAGATTTGCTTAAAATAGAAGATGCGATTAAAATTAGCTTAGAGAAAAATTATTCCGTATTAATTGTAAAGAATCAACAAGGAATAGCAAAGGCACAAAATAATATGGGTAGTGCTGGTATGTCTCCAACTGTGAGTTTAAATGGAAATTTAAATGTAGCAAGTTTGAACTCTCATCAGGAGTTTAACACAGGAACTATTCAGGACAGAACAGGGGCCGTCACAAACAATACTGGTGCCTCTCTCAACGCTGCATGGAATGTGTTTGACGGATTTAAAATGTTTGCCATAAAAAAGCGATTGAGTTTAAATGAGGAGCTATCATCCATTCAACTTAAACAACAAATGGAGAATACCGTGTATGATGTTATTGTCGCGTATTACAACATTGTTAAAATTAACGAACTTATAAAGGCAAATAAGCAGAATTTAAAAATGTATGAAGAGCGTTTAAAAATAGCACAACTAAAATTGGAAATTGGTTCTGATTCAAAAGTGGATTTACTTCTTACACGATCCGATGAAAATAAAGCCAAGAGTGCTATCACACAATTAGAACTCGATTTATTAAATGCTAAAGTGCAATTAAACTCACTCCTCGCTAAACAGGCTGATGCGGATTACACCACAGCTGATTCCATAGTTGTTAACTACAATCCTAATTTGGAAGATTTAAAAAAGAGTGTTGTCCAAAATAATTCTTCTATTTTAATTTCAAAACAAAACGAGTTAATATTTTCTCAAAGTGTAAACGAAGCACGTTCGGCAAATTTACCAGTTGTACAGTTAAACGGCGCTTATGTATTTACGCGGAATACAAGTCAAGCCGGAATTGTATTTTTAAACCGCCAAAGTGGTTTAAACGCTGGCTTAACGGCAAGTTGGTTGATCTTTAATGGAAATAAAAATAATCGTTTAGTTAAAGAGAGAAATATATTAGCACTCAATCAACGCTACGTTACTGAACAAACGCAACTACGAATAGATGGATTGGTTTACGTGAGTTATAAAGCGTTTTTACTGAACAAACAAATTGTGAATATGGAAATGCAGAATCTGGCTGATTCA
This sequence comes from Aurantibacillus circumpalustris, assembly GCF_029625215.1. Taxonomy (GTDB): domain Bacteria; phylum Bacteroidota; class Bacteroidia; order B-17B0; family Aurantibacillaceae; genus Aurantibacillus; species Aurantibacillus circumpalustris. The sequence goes on along the minus strand of NZ_CP121197.1, from coordinate 4,126,088 downwards.
AAAGAGGTGCAAAGTATTTCCCTTGAACGTTACAAAATTGGAAAGGCTAATCTTTTAGAAACCATAGAGACTCAAAAAAACTTAGAAGATGCACAAGTGCGGTATATAAATGCACTTTATGCTATCAAAATTGCTGAGGCAGAATTACTGCGTGTAAATGGCAGTTTGGTGAAATAATCGGTGAGTTGAATTTACTTTAATCTACCAAGCAGATAGGACTGCACTTCACTTCAAAATTTATCGAACTAGCTAAATAGCATATTTCATGTGCCTTGTGATGCAATTCAATCGCTTTCTCTTTCATGGAACTATTCGCTACTTTAAAAACAGGATTCAAGGTTACTTCTTTAAAACTACCGCCACCACTTTTCTTTTCTATCATGATTCCAGTGGCAGTGTCGGTATAGTCAGTAATGACAATTCCTTCCAGTGCACATACATATAAGTAAGAAAGCATGTGGCAAGATGATATGGCTGTCACCAATAAATCTTCCGGGTTTAATTTTGTTTTGTCACCTACTGCTGGATTATCTGTTGTTAAATGAAGTTGAGGTTTTCCAGCAATCGTCACGGTGTGACTGCGGTCATACGTTTTTACGTTTTTTGTTCCTTCGCCTTTGTTACCTTGCCAAACGGTAGTGAGTTTGTAATGGTGTTCGTGTGTCATGATTTCTAAATTATTTTTTGAGTATAATAATTGAAGAGCTTTCTGTAGTGTATTTGAAGATCATATTCTTATTCCAATCACACACACATTCCTTCGGCAAGCTCAGGACAAGCTCCTCCGTTTGCGTCATATTTTTATCCCAATTACGCAAACGTCGTCAACCTGCTCGAGTGACCCTTTCCAATCTTCAAATATTTTATTAATAATGTCGGATTGCTCCTGCATGGGTTTACTGCTGATTGAAACGAGTAACTCTTCAAATTGTTTGTATTTGAATTTTTTACCGTTGGCGCCACCAAATTGATCAGCAAATCCATCCGTGAATAAATAAAACAAAGTATTTTCTTTATAGTCGATTTGATGTGTTGTAAATGGAACAGGATTGTCTGTCTTTCCAATAGCTTGTTTGTTGGCTTTTATTTCTTTGAGCTCATTGTCTTGAATGTACCAAAGCGGATTATTTGCTCCGCTCCAGAAAATGTTTTTGTTTTTACTGTCGATACAGAATAGCGAAATATCCATCCCATCTTTTACTTCGCTTGAACTTTTCTCGAAGGTTTCTAAAACCAATTCTCTCGTTTTATTCAGTATTTTTCCAGTATCATTTAGTTTAAATTCTTTAATCGCTCTGTTGAGCGCATTGGAACAAACCACCGAAACCATTGCCCCCGGAACACCATGACCTGTGCTATCTGCAGCAGCAATAAAAAATTTATCGCCTACTTGTTCCGCCCAATAAAAATCACCAGCAACAATGTCTTTAGGTTTATATAAAACAAAATTATTAGGTACAAATTGATTAATAAATTCCTGCGGGGGTAAGATGGCGTGCTGTAGACGTTTGGCATAGGTAATACTGTCCACAATTTCTTTTTGTTTCTCGTCAACCAGATGTTTTTGTTTTTCGATCTCCAATTTTTGTTGTGTTAAAAGCTGATTAGCTTTTCTGCGTTGAAGGTTGGCTCTGATAACAAACACAATCAATACAACAAATATAACTAAGGCAAAAACAAAGTAAATGAGTGTTTCGCGGGTCTGTGAAATTTCGACGTCTTTTGCCATGAGTTTTGCATCATTCAATTCTTTATCTTTTTCTAATAAACTTATTTGTTTTTCCTTTTTTTCTGTTTCATATTTTAAAGAAACCTCGGTTAATTGCGCTGCTAAGTTTTCTTTTCGGTTTTGGTTGGCTTTATTGAACAGTTCATTCATTACCAGTATTTCTGCCGCAAAAATATCGCTTTGAATAGACGTGAGTTGCGTATAGATGATACCAAGCGGCCGGTGGGAGAATTGTGTAACCTCCCAAGTTAACTGCATACCGTCTTCATAGTCGTTTTGGTCAACAATTTGAATAGGGTTATATTGTTTTAACTGTGTTTTAAATTCTTGAGGTGATAGTGAAATTAAAGTATCAGAAAAGCTTAACAATCTCTTTTTAAGTGAGTAGATATTATAGTTTTCAATATGTTTAAATTTCGGAATGCTATCGAATAGTATGTTTGTTGGAATATCATAATTCGCTTTCGCAGCCGCAGAGATTTTTTTCAGTTTGATGGTATCTGCTACCGATTTGGACAAAGCTGCTACCTCGACAACCAAAACCGATTTTAAATCGGATACATATTTTTGAAGTGAATCACCAGCAGTTTTTATTGTTTTTACTTTTGCATAGTTGGATAGAAAAAGAGAATCGCTGGAATGAGTACTACTAAATGCTTCATAAATAAAATTAGCTTTGCGCTCATTAATTGTGAAGTTCTTTTCTGCTTCTTCCTGGTTAACATTAACACTACTGTTTCTTAAATCCCTCATGTAAACCATTTGACGCATGCCAAGGATATAGGCGATGAAAAAAATGAAAGTAAAATTGTTCTTAAAATTAAATTGAATATTACCTTTTATAAGATGATAAATAAGAAACGGTAGAAGAACAATAGAAGAAAAAAAACAAAAATACATTGTGTTTTCCCAAAATGGAAAGTGTTGAGTACTTGAACATCCGTATAGTATAAGCGCGCCATAAAAATTAGTGAGTAGAAAATAAAACAGTTTAAGTTTTGCTTGGCTTTCTGCAATTTTTAAAGCATACCATGCGGGAAGAAATGAAGTTAGAAAAATAAAAGAACCTGCAATAATATGTAAAGGTGAACCATACCAATTCAAATGTATCTTTGAGATTAATCCTAATAACCAGAGGATCAAGCAAAATAATCCAATATTACCAATGATTTGGTGTTTTTTTGGATGATTTGTCTTTATCGATACTATTGCTAGCGTAGGGAAGTACAAAAAAATCATTGGTACGTATATTACTGAGAGAAGAATTACTACAACTTCTTCCGTCAAACTTCCAACTACTCTTAATAGTAAGAGTGATAGAATGAATATACTTGCGAAAACCACCGGTATCCATTTGCTTGTAATAAAATTTTTCATGATTTGGGCTATTGGTCTAAAACTTAAATTTTAGGACTAAAATTGTATAACGAAGAAAAGTATAATTTTCTTCGTTTCCAATATTAATCATTAATAGGAAAGCAATAATCCGAAAGTGGAAATCTAAGATTTTATTAGATTTCGTTTATTCTTTGCTTAGAAATAATCACATAATGCCCATCTGGGTTTTGGATTGTAATTCCATTTGTTTGCCAGTATGGATTTTTTGGAACGGAATGAGTTATGTTATTTTTATTTATTCGAACAATTATTTCATCATATTCTGATTGAGTGCCAGGATAAAAAACCAAAAGGTCATCATCGTCAAAAGTGTGATTAACCTTTTCAATTGTCTGAGTGAATTCAAGGTGCCAGTCTAGGTTGTTTTTCCCTATAAAAACTCCATCATAACCAGAATGGTTTTTAAATTCATCTAACAAATCTAGGCCAATGATTTTTACATAAAAGTTTGCTAATTCTTCGATTGAATTAGTATGCCTTGCTAGTCTAAATTTCATTTTTCTTAAACCTATTTAGCTGACTATGATTATCTGTTCAATTGTTTTCAGGCTTGTCAACAACAAGTTTATTTTTCAGTAGGCTTTGAAGACTCTTTTAAAAATTAGTAAATGCACAGGCGCATTTTTTTTAAAAGAGTCCGCAAATGTTTTAACCAACTATATTTTTTTGAATAACAAATTAAAAGCGATCTAAATTCATCACCTTAACCCATGCGGCTACAAAATCTTTTACAAATTTTTCTTTAGAATCACTTGAGGCATAAATTTCTGCAATGGCACGTAATTCTGAGTTCGAACCAAAGATGAGGTCAGCACGTGTTGCGGTCCATTTTACTGCACCTGTTTTGCGATCACATCCTTCAAAAAATTCACCTTTGTCATCGGTCGCTTTCCAGGAGGTTCCCAGGTCGAGAAGATTTACAAAGAAGTCGTTGCTCAGTGTCTCTGAATTTTTTGTAAACACGCCATGTTTTGAACCATCAAAATTCGCATTCAAAACTCTCATTCCTCCAACCAAAGCAGTCATTTCTGGCGCGGTTAATTTCAGTAATTGCGCTTTGTCTACTAACATTTCTTCTGTAACCAAATTACATTTTGCGTTTTTGTAATTTCTAAAGCCATCCGCTTTTGGCTCTAAAACGGCAAAGGAAGCAACATCGGTTTGTTCTATTGTCGCATCACCTCTGCCAGACATAAAATCAACAGAAAGATCATGACCGGCAGTTTTCGCGGCTTTTTCAACTGCAGCAGATCCACCTAACACAATTAAATCGGCTATAGAAACTTTTTTGTTACCTGCATTAAATTCCTTTTGTATTTTTTCTAAGGCTGCCAATACCTTATTTAATTGTGTAGGATTATTTGCTTCCCAATAAATTTGTGGAGCTAAACGGATACGGGCTCCGTTTGCACCACCACGATTATCAGAACCTCTGAAAGTGGAAGCAGATGCCCAAGCTGTTGAAACTAATTCAGAAATAGAAAGTCCGCTAGATAGAATTTTATTTTTTAGTGCGGTAATGTCAGCCATGTTTAATTCAATTTTAGTTGCAGGAATTGGGTCTTGCCAAATTAATTCTTCTTTAGGAACTTCTGCACCTAAATAACGCGCAATAGGTCCCATGTCACGGTGTGTCAACTTATACCAAGCTCTTGCAAATGCGTCAGCAAATTGATCAAAGTTTTCAGAAAAGCGTTTTGATATGGGTGCATAAATTGGATCCATTTTCAGAGCCATATCTGCAGTAGTCATCATTGGAGCATGATGTTTTTTAGGATCGTGTGCATCCACCACCGTGCTTGCTGCACTTGCATCTGTCGGCGTCCACTGGTGAGCTCCGGCAGGACTCTTGCTCAATTTCCAATCGTATTTTAAAAGCGTTTCAAAATAACCATTATCCCATGTGGTTGGATTCGGTTTCCACGCGCCTTCTATGCCACTGGTGATCGCATCTCCACCTTTACCTGTACCATAACTATTTAGCCAACCCATGCCCATCTTTTCAATACTCTCTCCCTCAGGTTCTGATCCAACATGACTCGCACTAGCTGCACCATGTGCTTTTCCAAAAGTATGACCACCAGCTACAAGCGCCACTGTTTCTTCATCGTTCATGGCCATGCGCGCGAATGTTTCTCTAATATCTTTTCCTGAAGCAATCGGATCAGGATTACCGTTAGGTCCTTCAGGATTCACATAAATTAATCCCATTTGCACAGCAGCTAAAGGATTGTCTAATTCTCTGTCGCCTTTGTAACGCTTGTCACCTAACCATTCATGTTCATTTCCCCAATTAATATCTTGTTCGGGTTCCCAAATATCTTCACGCCCGCCACCAAATCCAAACGTTTTAAAGCCCATAGATTCTAAGGCGCAGTTGCCAGCCAAAATCATTAAGTCTGCCCATGAGATTTTGTTACCATATTTTTGTTTGATAGGCCAAAGTAAGAAACGCGCTTTATCCAAATTACCATTATCTGGCCAGCTGTTTACAGGAGCAAAACGCTGATTGCCTGTACCCGCACCTCCGCGACCATCTGAAATACGGTATGTGCCGGCACTATGCCAAGCCATACGAATAAACAAAGGGCCGTAATGTCCGTAATCCGCTGGCCACCATTCTTGCGAGGTGGTCATTAAATCAAAAATATCTTTTTTTATTTGCTTCAAATCTAATTTCTTAAATTCTTCAGCATAGTTAAATCCTTTATCCAAAGGGCTTGCAAGCTGAGAATGTTGACGAAGGATTCCTAAATTTAATCGGTTAGGCCACCAATCTTTATTTTGGGTACCAGATCCTGCAGTTTGTTTCGGAGCCCCATGATTAAACGGGCACTTACCAGATGACGTTGAAGTTGCGTTGTTTTCCATATTTTTTTGTTTTAATGAATAGCAGAACTTTATGTTAAGACAATTGTAAGACATAATATTAAATAAATCAAATTGATTATATTTATAAAGTAATAGTTAAAATCTATGACTCTAACTCAGCTCGAATACATAGTTGCCATTGATACTTACCGACATTTTGTGTTAGCATCAGAGAAATGCTTTGTAACGCAGCCAACACTGAGCATGCAAATTCAGAAATTGGAAGAAGAGTTGGGGGTGAAAATATTTGACAGAACAAAACAACCTGTGATTCCCACCGAACTTGGTAAGAGTATAATTGCGCAAGCACGTTTTGTATTGCGTGAAGCAGGAATGATTCGTCAGATTATTTCAGAAAAAAAGGATACTATGAGTGGTGAACTACGCATAGGAATCATTCCCACACTCGCACCGTATTTGCTACCCAACCTTTTTAAAGCTATCAGAGGGAAGTATCCAAACGTAAATCTTATCGTTAAGGAAACGATTACAGAAGACATTATTCATGAGTTAAAAAACAACCGGTTAGACTGTGGAATTGTGGTTACACCATTAAAGGACAGTTCCATAAAAGAAGACATATTGTTTTATGAAGAACTTTTTATTTACGTTTCTAAAAAAAATGCACTGCATTTAAAAAAATATGTGTTAGCAACTGAAATTGATCCCAATCAACTTTGGTTACTCGAAGAAGGACATTGTTTTAGATCTCAGATATTGAATTTATGTGAACTTAGAAAATACTCTAATCTTAATTTTAAATATGAAACAGGTAATATAGAAACCTTAAAAAGAATGGTGGATAAAAGCGACGGTGTCACTATTTTACCTGAATTAGCTGTGATGGAGTTTTCGAAAACACAAATGAAATTGGTGAAAAGGCTCAGGGATCCTAGTCCAGCGCGCGAGGTGAGTTTGGTTACACATCGTGATCATCTGAAAACAAAACTCATAAAAACACTTCAAACTGAAATCTTAAATATTGTTCCAAAAGCAATGCACAATCTGAATGATAAAAAGATTGTAGAAATTAGCGTTGATCGTTGATGAAGGTCTATTGGAAAAAATATAGGAGTTTCTGTTGTGAAGGGTGAAATTTCAATTATAAAAAACTCCAGGAAATTTTCCCAGAGTCTTTTTATACAGGATAGTATTGTAAAGGCGCAAATTTGCGCGTTACTTATACGTGCTAAAAATATCGCACCGCTCTTACATTGTAGTTAGTAGTTTTAGTACCAGGAGCTTGGGAGTTGGAATTGAACGATTGTGCCCAAGCGGTGTTGGTGTTCTCTTCACTCGAGCTCCAGTAAAAGGCAACCGCAAATCCGCCAATTTTGTCTTTATTGAGGTACAATTTTGTTAACTCATTTAAGCTTGGTAAAAACCAATCACTATAACCACCTAATACCAGATTGTCGCATAAAGCCGCGGCATAAGTTCCAGCACCCTGATTGCTAACAATTGTGTTTGTATTGTTTTTACCTGAGCCTATTGTTTGGGCATTTGTTCCGGTTGAAGTAAGGGTAAGTGCCCACGGTGCAGAAGCACTTTGATCTGTTGTTGCTGCTATAATACCGTGTGGTACATTTGAGTCGTAACCAATATCACCTGCTTGCAAAACATAGGCAATAATTCCTCCCTGATAACTATCGCCAACACCTACGTTAGTTGTAAAGATAATTTCATTTCCATAAGCCGTTCCTTTAATATTTGTTGCGTAAGCCCGCACATAATAGGTAGTATTTGATGAAAGACCTGTTAACGAACTGCTAAACGTCCCTGTACCAACGCCGTTAAATGCTGAAAAATTAGACAGTGTTGGATTTGGTGATTTACTCCAACACATACCACGGGCTGTTAAGACACTACCTCCGTCTGAAATAATATTACCAGTGCACATTGCAGAGTTAGTTGTGATATCAAACGCAAATTGCGAAATTAAAGTTGGTAATAATAATTCTGGAGTCTTAAAGCTTAATTCATTTCCATAAAGAAATCCATCTTTTGTTTTGGCGAAAGCTTTTGCATAATAAGTTGTACCGGCCTTCATGTCTGTTTCTAATTTAAACCAAAACGAGCCGTATCCATTCCCACCTTCATCCACATTATAACAATTTGTTCCGCCATACGTGGGATTACTAAAAGTGCTCCAGACAAAACCTCTATCAAGAATATCGACAAATAATTCGCCAGAACCATCTGTTTTTACTTCTCCGTAACCATAAACAAAATTAGCAGTAATGCCAGAAATTGAATCTGTTACCACTGATGCGTTAGAATATGTGGGGTCTTTGTCTTTTTTCTTGCAGCCTAAAAAACTAATAATTCCTAACAGCAAGAATGCTAAATTTAAAATTGATTTTTTCATTGTTTTGTTTTTAGTCGTTTATTTTTTATTTATCTAGTTTATTTTGAATTTATGTTTAGTTTTTAATTCGTATTAAAAATAAAAAATCTTTCAAATTGGCACAGGCTGGTTTGAGAAATAATAATTAATTCACATTAAATTTTTTGTAATCCTTTACAACTATTATAAATTACCAAATACAATTTAATTATAATTTTATTAAAAGTAACGCACAGCTCTTACATTGTAGTTAGTAGTTTTAGTGCCAGGAGCTTGGGAGTTGGAATTGAACGATTGTGTCCACGCTGTATTGGTATTATCCTCACTGGAGCTCCAGTAAAATGCAACTGCAAAGCCGCCAATTTTGTCTTTATTTAAGAATAATTTAGTTAACTCATTTAAGCTTGGTAAATGCCAATCACTGTAACCACCTAATACCAAGTTGTCGCATAAAGCCGCAGCATAAGTTCCTGCACCCTGATTGCTAACAATTGCATTTGTATTGTTTTTACCTGAGCCTATTGTTTGGGCATTTGCGCCAGTTGAAGTAAGAGTGAGTGCCCACGGTGCAGAAGCACTTTGATCAGTTGCGGCTGCTATAATACCATGTTGTGTGTTTACATCATATCCGGTATCTCCTGGTTGCAATACGTAGGCAATAACTCCTCCTTGATAACTATCTCCAACACCTAGGTTAGTTGTAAAGATAATTTCATTTCCGTATGAGGTGCCGATAGAATTGGTAGCGTAAGCTCTAACATAATAAGTGGTGTTCGATAAAAGATTTAATAAATTACTTGTAAATAATCCGATACTGCCTCCGTCCATACTTTTAGTACTTAGATCGGAGGTAGGATTTGGTGAAGTACTCCAACACACTCCTTTTGAAAGTACAGGAGCCCCACCATCGGATATAACATCCCCACCACTTACAGCTGAAGTTTCTGTAATAGCGGATATTGTGGCAGTTGTAATTGTTGCTAAAGATGGACTAGGAGTGGTAAAAGTTTGCTCATTGCCGTAAGCAATGCCGTCACTATTTCTTGCCCAAGCCCTCACAAAATATGTAGTTCCGGGAAGGATACAATTGGGAGGATTGCCATTAACCATATTACTAATAAACTTTCCAGTGCCCGATCCATCATTCGTAGAAAAATTACCTGCCTGAGCATAAATTGGATTAGGAGCTGTACCCCAGGTTAACCCTCTATCCAAAATAGGTGACCCGCCATCTGTGATTACTTCCCCGCCACATAGTGCTGAGCTGGTTGTTATACTGGTTACAGGACTGGTAACTACGGTTGGTAATACGGGAGTGCGGGGAGGCTCTTCTTTTTTCTTACAGCCTAAAAAACTAATAATTCCTAACAGAAGGAATGCTAAATTTAAAATTGATTTTTTCATTTGGTTTTTTTTAAATAAAGAAAATTTAAATTATTGGGAACAGTTTGGGGATCAAGTACGAAACTAACATAATTTTTTTACAAAAGCTCTTTTAAAATAACGCAAGTCTGTTAAAATTAGATTTGAAAAGATTAAAAATTAAATTTAATTAAAAATTAGACTTTGAGCGGTTCAAATAATTGAGGGAGCTTACAGTCTAGTATAATTTCTACTCTTTAAAAAATTTTAAAGAATGCCGGCCGTTATTTTTTAGCCGGATAAAATAAAGTCCCTTCGGTAAATCTGAAATAGTAAGAATTGTTTCTTCAGATACACCCATTTCTTTTATTAAACGCCCCACCGCATTATAAAGTTGAATCTGATCTTTTCCACTGAAATCAGTAAATTTAATAGTAACGCTTTCTGAAGCTGGATTCGGAAAAAGAGTCCAAAAGTTATTCTGATGTCTTTTGTCAATTCCAACAATCTGACCACAATCATATTCGATCAAGTAAGAGGTTGTATCTAAGGGACAATTAGAGTTTGGGTTAACAACTTTACACTCGAATTTTCCTGATGAAGAAATAAATAAAGTGTCCATATTTATCATAGAAGGTAAGAGCAAATTATTTTTATACCAAAGTATAGTTTCTAAACCAGACAAAAAACCGTTTGTATGCAATACAGCTAATGCGACTGTATCTCCAATACAAGGGTCTCCTAATGCGTCAAAGTAAAAACCTGACCATTGTGGACTGTTTGTATATGTTTTAGATAATTCAGCGCAACCATTAAGTGTAGAAAGAACCGAAAATCCCATAGAGTTATACTGGGCAAAATTTGTTAGGTATTGATTGGTTTCAGGCAAAACAGTACCATAAAGATACCATTGATAAGAATCGGCTACTTGTGTCCAAATCGTATCCACATTGCACACCCAAGGATGAGATGCATAAATAGTGGGTGTATGGCTGCAGAATTGAATAACAGTATCTGCAAAAGCGATATGTAAGCCTAGTAAATCGCAATTTGTTGTAGTTAAGGTTACCGTGTATGTTCCGTTGGCGGAATAGGAGTGGGTGGAGTAGGGGGTAGTGGACGTTGCGCCATCTCCAAAATCCCACAAAGTACTTTGTATTACACCTTGGTTGGGTGCTTGAAAAATAACCTCGTTAATACCGGGACCTATTTGAAAATGAATATTAGCTACTGGTAGTTTCTTATAATTCCACACTTGTAAACTGTCAAAGACTTGTGTTTTGGCCGCATTTTTTATTATGGTAGCATCGTTTGCATTTAAGCCAGAATTTAAAGTAATAAAAGTAGGATCTTTTTTAAAAAGACTTGCATAGAAACAACAAGCTGCTGCATAAGATCCCTCTGGTGAGGGGTGACTTTCGTCTGGTTGGTACAAATTTATAATGGAATAATTTTGCCGAAGGTATTTCCAAACTACGGAAACGGGAGATACTTCTCCATTAAGATTCGAAGCAAGGTTCAAATAACGAAGTTTTAGTTCATTGTCCATACTTTGGTAGCTGCACATAAGTGGAAAGTTGGGGCATAAAGAAGCATCTCCGTTTTTTCTTCCCCAGGTCATGTAAGGCATGATTACTGCACAGGGATTATAATGTCTTATTAATGTATACAAAGCTGCAGCACCATTATTAAATTGATTAGATGCAACAACAGGTTCCTGACTCTGTCCTTGAATAACCACATAATCCCAACCGCCAGCTATTATTTTATTTTGACAATTGATGTCAATACTATGATCTATTAATTGATATCCGCCGGGAGTATAACTATCAAAAATTAACGTATCCCCCGCAGACAAAGCAACATCGTGTATGAGTTGCGGTAAATTATTAACACTGGTATAACTGTTGCCGATGAATAAAACTTTGTAACTGAGTTGTGCGTGTAATTTGTTTCCTGAATTGCATAGGAATAGCGAAAATAAAATGGTGAGCATCAAACTAACTCTATTTATCTTCGAATGTTTTTGCATTTTATTTGTTACAATTAAATTTTCGATAGCGGAATTCAGATTGTCGCTAATCGCTTTTGAATGAAAACCAAAGTTAAAATACCTCCGAACTCTAATATGAAGTTACGAAAACGAATTCAAAAGAAAAATTTGTGCAAAATGCGTTAAGATCTAAATCAAAACGATTTCACTAGTGTTGACTTTAAGTTGTCGTTGGTGGGTTTATATCAGTCGTTGAATTCGCAATAATAGCTATGGGTTGACTAGTATTGGTTATTGGTTAGTTCACACCTGTTGTTTGTTTTGTGTCTTACAAAAAACACTTTGGTATTTCTCGTTCTTTTAAATTTTCAAAATATTTATTTGGTCTGAATATAAACGCCATCTCCTGTGCCCATCCAAATTTTATTGTCTTTTGTTTGTTCAATTGCAAATATCCCTTCAAAATTTGTCTTTCCCGATTGTATCCATTTATTACCTGAATAAACACTATAATTAGAATTTTCGGCACACCATAAATTATCCTCATGATCTATATTTAGTAATTTGCAGCCAAAAGATTTATCTGATTTTAATATCTCACTTTTTTGCCCATTAAAAGTAAATAGTGTAGGATGCTCCCCACCAATTGAACTTGACAGTGAATAATCAATTGATACATAAACCTCATTTTTACTGTTAATTTTTATGTTTCTCAAATTATATGGACTAAAGCCTAATTCTGCGCGCCCATACTTAGTCCAATTGTCATTACTTTTTTTAACTAAATAGGAAGTACCTGCCGATTCGAACACAGCTAACCAAAGGTTGTCGTTCTTATCTATGGCTATACTCTGTATAAGATTTACTGGCAATTTGGAATTCTTAGGAGTAAAAACGGTAAAGTTTTTTCCATCATATTTTACCAGTCCTCCCAGTTGATGTCTACATGAGGTAAACCAAATCGTATTCTTGGAGTCAACTACGATTGCACTAACATAGTCTTCAGGTATCTTCGAGTTGTGCGAATTAAACAGTGTGAATTTTTTTCCATCGTATTTTATTAGTGCGTTGTTCGCTATCCAAATGTTTCCATTCCCATCAATTTTAATGTCGGGTATGGATACTGTATCATTAATGCACGAATTTTTAGAATTGTAAAAAATAGTTTCTTTACCATCGTACCGTATCAATCCGTTTTTAAATGTTCCTATCCAAGCAATATTATTTTTATTAATTGCAATGGATGTCACAAAAATGTGATCCAGAATTTTTTTATCGAATTTTATTGGAAGCGTTACATTCTGCGAATTAGAAAATGGAATACTAAAAACTGCAAGGGCTAAAATCAGAAATAGTTTTTTCATATGTTATTTTTTATTTGTGGGATTTGGGTAAAGAGACGTAATTTATTTTCGGCTATAGTCGATTGGAAAAAATCGCGAAACAACTAACCTTAAATTTTTAAATGAAATTACGGAAAACCCCTGCAAAAACAAAATGAAATAAAGATCCTTGTATGCCCTTATTGATAATGTAAGGGGAGGAGGTAGGACATTTTTTTGCCTAGCCAAAACCTGGAAAATTAGTTGTGATTTAAATAAAAAATACTTCTACTAAGCTCGAACTATGCACTTTCATCAAACATAATTTCATCAGAATCGCCTACTTTATGTTTTTCTTTTTCAATGAGTAAGGTGAAATAAAAAGAGGAGCCTTCGCCTTCAATACTTTCTACCCATATTTCACCTCCATTTTTTTCTAAAAAGCCTTTTACCAATAACAAGCCAATTCCAGCTCCTTTGCCGTTCTTTCTTGTTTGTGAAAGGGTTTTCATTTGTGGAGTAAAAAGTTTTTGCATGATTTCTTCCGACATACCAATTCCGTTATCTTTCACGCGAACAATAATTTTTCCGTCCTGGCTTTTTGCAGAAACCGTTATCTTTCCTCCTTTTTCAGTATGTTTTATCGCGTTTGAAACAATGTTTTGAATAATCGAAATCAACATTTTTCGATCTGCAAACACTGAAGTTTCTTCTTCAATTTCATGATGAAGATTTACAGCGTTAACTAAAGCACTTTCGTTGAGAGAAGCAAATACTTTATCAATGTAGTCGGTTAGTTTTAGTTTTGTTGGAGAAAAAACATCAGATGCGTATTTTATTCTAGCCCATTCTACTAAATAGTCTAACATTTCTAATTCATCGGTTGATGATTTATAAAGCAAGTCAAGCATTTCCTGAACGGCTACCGGCTTCATTTTATGAAAATTTTCTTTCAAATATTTAGCTGTTCCAATAATTCCTGAAAGTGGACTTCTTAAATCGTGTGAAAGAATTGCCAGAACACTCTCTTTATGCGTATTGAGATCCTCTAATTCTCGCACATATTTTTTTATAGCATCTTCCGATCGTTTTCTATCTGTTAAGTCACGTAAAATTTTAACGTAACCAAACACCTCGCCGTATGCATCAATGAGTGGAAAAACCAAACCATAGGCATAAAACAGACTTTTGTCTTTAGCAATGTGCCATCGGTTATCTGTTGCTCGACCATCCTTTAAAGCTGTTTCAATTTCACTTTTCGGAATTCCTTTATTAAAATCTTCCTCAGTAAATATTAAATCGAATGGTTTTCCAATAACTTCTTCTGTTGTGTAACCAAATATTTTTGTGGAGCCAGAACTCCAACTATTGATAATAAATTCTTTATCGATAGTGAAAATGGAATAATCTTGTAAGCTGTCAATAACCTGACTATAAAATTCAGTGGTGGGTACGTATCTGTTTCTAAGAATTTTCTGATTGTTCTGATTGTTTTCCATTTTATTTAGCTCTTATGTTTAATTGATGTATTAGAACCTAACCTGTCATTGCGGGAGGTAAATAAGAACTGGCGTAAACCACCTATTTTATTGTTCACCGTGAATGTACGCTATTTAAAGCAGGTTTCGTTGCTAATGAAAAAAAGGAAGCTGTATAAGTTTGTTCGTAAAGGAAATTGCGATTACGCAAGATAACAAAGTAAGGTTTTTGACGACCTATTCTTCATCGTTGAGCGAATCAATACCTTGTTCTTTGAGTTTCGCTAAGGCGTCTTTCATGGTTTTAATTTGTTCGGCAGAATGACCTTGCCAAAGTGTTACTTCACCCACCACTTTAAAGGGATGTGTTGAACGATACGATTTTGTTGGATTACCCGGAAATTTTTTATCCGTTAAATCAGGATCATCTTCAATAGGGCCTGTTGGTTCTACTAAATAAATTCTTTCACGCCCGTCACCAAAAGCAAGTTCAGCGCCCCAGATAGAGGCATCTAATGTTGCTGAGAGAAAAATGTACTTCGCGTTTTTTCTTTTTCCGAAATTGGAATTGAAACCCGGCTCAATGAAGCCTCCAATGTTTAAGTCTGCTTTTGTCCCGTGAAAATAGGTTTGAGCAAAGGGGCTGAGGCCTTGGTTGAGAGGGTTGTTGCCTTTGTTTTTAGCCATCGTTTTAGCTTGTAGTTTTGGTTTTATTTTTTATGTGTAAACTATTTGTAACGGAATCAGGCCTGGCGCCGGCCGCGTCCTAAAATGCCGCCGGTTGCTATATTACTCCGCTGTCCAACGTGAATTTACAATAAACCGAGCAAAAGTAAAATAAAAAAATGTCCCGAAGGGGCAAATGAAGAAAAATTGCTTTTGCGTGCATAGATGTCCCGGCTGGTGCTAGGCCCGTGTTATGCGGTCGTGCGCCTTTGCTCCAGCATCCTAAATCATCGAGGTGCTGTCTATTGAAATGTTAGTAGTGAGTTGTTTTTTGGATCGATTTTGAAATTGCTTTTCATTTTTTTAATAAAAAATCCCCTTCCTAATCTTTCACAAACTTTCCATTTACTTGCCTTCCTTCATCTAAAAAACGAATAAAATAGATACCCGGAGAAAGAGTAGAAATATCAATGTTTAAAGAATGATTGATACGATAATCACTAAAGGATGATTGAAAGACCTCCTGCGCAGTATTGCTAAATATTTTTACTTTTCTCTGCGGCATGTTCCCGATGGTCTCAATTGTTATAAAATCCTTTGCAGGATTTGGAAAGATCTTAAGTTTTGAAAAATCATTGCTTACTTCACTACCAATACTAACAAGCGAGGTACATTGTCCGTTAACTATTAAGATCGTCTGTACTGGCAAGTTCATATGTGTAAAGGAACCATCGCCTAATTGTCCCGCACTATTATTTCCGCAAGTCCAAACACTGCCATCATTTTTGAGAAAGATCGAATGACTGTGTCCAGCAGCTATTGCAGTAATGCCTGATAACCCACTCACTAGAACAGGCGAACCCTTGCTTGTATTTGTTCCGTCACCCAATTGTCCCGCACTATTATTTCCACAAGCCCAAACACTGCCATCATTTTTCAGAAAAAGAGATACCCGGGCTCCTGCTCCTATTGCGGTGATACCTGATAGTCCAATTACCTGTACTGATATTTTATTGTCTATATATGTTCCGTTGTAGCCGCACGCCCAAACACTACCGTCATTCTTCAGAAAAAGGGAATGCCACTCACCTGCGCCTATTGCTTTTATACTTGATAATCCGTTCACTTGAACCGGTATGTTCCTATCTATAACTGTTCCGTCTCCCAATCCGCCAAAAAAATTATATCCGCAAGCCCAGACGCTGCCGTCGTTTTTCAGAAATAAAGAATGGTATCTTCCTGCGCTTATTGCAGTAATGCCGCTTAAACCATTCACTTGTGATGGTAAATTTTTGTTTGTATTTGTACCGTCTCCCAATTGTCCATATTCGTTATAGCCGCAAGCCCAAACGGTGCCATTATTTTTTAGAAAGAGAGAATGACGCTCTCCCGCCGACACTGCAGTGACACCTGAGAGCCCGTTCAACTTTATAGGAGTACTGCTAATTGTGGCTGATCCAATTCCCAACTGGCCGGATGAATTGTCGCCGCAAGCCCAAATGTTACCATCATTTTTCAGAAAGAGCGAATAGTTTTGTCCACCACTTATTGCAATAATACCAGATAGCCCATTCACGTTTATAGGTATATTATAGGTTGGATTTATTTCGTTGCCAAGTTCCCCAAACGCATTATATCCGCAGGCCATCGGAGATCCGAAAGTACTGCATAAAAAATACGAAGAACTTGACATACAACCCGAGGCGATAATTTGTGCTTTTAGGTCGCTGGACATCCAGAGCAGAGCAATGTTAAAGAGTAGTAGATTTTTCATTGTGTGTGGTATTTGAGGCTATTTATTGGTTCTTGTCAGGCCGAAACATTGTCAACCGAGATACAAAGGTAATAATTCAGATGAAAAAGTAAAGCCGTCGTCCGAGGTTGCATGCCGCATAACGGATTGCGGCTACTTGCAGTTTTTTGCTATGTCCAAGTTATGCATTTGAGCGTTAACACGCAAAAAATTGCCAGTAGCTGTTAGCGGGTCGTGCCTTATATGTCCAGAACGATTCTAGTATTTGCCTTGAGTGTTTGAATTTGATCCTTTGTCAAAGCGCCGAGCCTTTTTTTAAGTCGGCTATTGTCTATTGCACGGATTTGATCAACTAATATATCTGAAGCCTTGTCAAGTTGGTCTTTTTTTAAATGAACTCGTAACAATTGAATGTCCTTATTTACTTTTGAAGTCACCGGACACACAATAGTTGATGGATGAAATTCATTCAATAAGTCTGTTTGAATAATTACAACAGGTCTGGTTTTTCCTGGCTCGGTCCCTATTCGTGGGTTCAGGTCTGCAAGCCAAATATCATATTGTTTAAGCTTCATCTATCAACTTTTCAAATTCGTGTAATATGGTCATTGAGTCAGCTTTCGTTAGTTTAGATTCCTTCTCGAGTTGTTTTTTTAAAAGACGTCTTGAATTGTAAAGATTGTAAATACTTACCGCTTCGTTAATGTAACGATTTCTTGCAAGTTTTAACTTTGAAGTAATTTTTTCGGCGTCATTATAAATTTCGTCGTCAAGTTTTAATGATAAAGTTTTCATGTCAGATTGTTTTTATAAAGGTATATATTAAAAGTATATACTCCAAATTTATTTTTGTGTCAGTTGTCCTAGCGGAGTCTGTCAGGCGTGCCCGCTAACTACCTACTAACCGCCAAAAAAGCGACAACAAATAGGTTTACACATTTGTAAGCAATTGTTATCGGCTAATCTTGATTGCATGGGTTTTCAATAAATAACAAGATACGAATTGTATCAGATATTTAAAAGTGATGTGATTAATTTGGAAGAGACTTCGAAACTTTTCCTGTTGCACATGTCTCGGCTGATATTAAGCCCCGTGTTATGAATACATGCGGCTTTGTGAACAAAACTCAACGAAATAAAAAAGGGCTGTCTTTTTAAGACAACCCTTTTACTAAATTCTAAATTTCTGATTTCTACTCCACCACTATCTTCCTGGCTGTACCAGAACTATTTTTATCGATCACAAAATAAATTCCAGCACGCAGATTCTTGATCTCAACAGAGAAACCATTTGCCGCCTCCAGTTGTATAGTTCGCACTTGCTGTCCAAGTTCGTTAACAAGCGTAAGATCTAGCGGCACATCTGACTTTAATATAAATGTTCCATTACTTGGATTTGGATATACAAGCCATGCTGTAGTATTAAAGTTAAATTCGTTCAAGCTGTTGCAAGTATTTACTTTGGCTTGTAATACTAACTCAGCTTTACATCCTTTAGAATCGGTACCAGTAACAGTATAAAGAACACTTGCAGTTGGCGTGATTACAAATGAAGTTCCGGTGTTTGTTGCTCCAGTCGCACTTGTCAATGTAAAACTCTGAGCACCACTTGGTGTTAGAGTATTGGTTTCAGATTTACAGATAGCAGTTCGTGTTGCTACAACTGTTAATGTTGGTAGTGGATTTACACTAAGCAGCAGAGTTTGTGTAAGCGGACAGTTTGTGGTGAGCGATGTTGTTGTTGCTATAATTGTAATAGTCGTAGTTTGTTGTGGCTGAAAAATAGTAGTACCTGATGTACCATTAGTTAGACCATTAAACACATAAGAAGTGGCGCCGCTGGCCGTTATGGTTGCAGTTCCGCCAGCACAAATACTAGTGTCGACCGGAAATGTAACATTAGGAATGATGGCTGCAACAACAATTGTTTTTGTAGCTGTACAAGTATTGGCACTATGGCTCGCAGTTACAGTATACACATTTGTGGTGCTCACTGTTGGTGTGTAAGTTCCTGTTGATGGTCCATTAGTCCATACAAAACCACTTATACTATTACCACTTGCAACAAGGTTCACCGTTTGTCCTGAGCAAACCAACGTTTTATTAGCGACCACGTTAAATATTGGCATATTGTCTACTATTACAAGTTGTTGGGTCAGTCCTGTGCAATTAAGAGTGTTGGTGCCCATCAATGTATAGAGAGTTGATGTTGCTGGCGAAACAGTTATTTGAGAACCCGCTCCACCTGGTGTCCAGCTGTATGTTCCACCGGTTCCGGCACCAGAAGCATTTAGAGTTGTGCTCAGGCCTTGACATATAGTAGCAGAACTTGCAGAAGATGTAATAGTTGGAGTGACTTTAGTAGTGATGTTCAATGTTGCAGTACCATTGCATGCGCCGTCACTAGCTATAACTGTATATAATGTATTTGCGGTTGGAGATGCTACTACCGTACTACCTGTAAATGGTCCGGGCAACCACGTGTAATTGGGAACTGCGGAAGTAGCTGTAAGTGTGGCCGTTGAACCTGCACACACAAGCGTTACCGGCGCAGTTGCTGTTACCACCAGAGGTGCAACCGTTATAGTAGTGGTTGCGTTTGTAGTACCACAACCGTTTTGCCCCATTACAGTGTAAGCAGCTGTTGCCGAAGGTGTGAATGTTTGTCCATTCACCACACCGGCATTCACCCAGGTGTAGGTGAGTGCGCCTGAAGCTGTGAGTGAAACTGTTTTTCCTAAACAAATGTTGTTGCTTGGATTTGAGATACTGATGACAGGTGGAAGGGAACTTACCGTTACACTTCTGGTGGTACTTGTACTACAGTTCAGCGAACTGGTAGCCACAAGAGAATAAACAGTATTGGTGTTTGGTGCCACCACGATGGAATTGGTTGTCTGCCCTGTACTCCAAGAGTAATTACTGGTTGCGTTGGTTGTTAGGGTGAGTGATTGTCCACTGCAAATCGAAGGATTTAAACTATTGGTACCGGAAGAATAGATGGAAATGTTACATAACTCTGTAATAAGTACCAAGCCGTTTCCTGTAACATCGGGATCGGACACAAAACCGGTTTGACCTGATTGAACAGTAATACCACTGATAAGTCCTCCAATGTAGCCTGAGCCGCCGCCAGCTCCACCAGTATTTCCAGGACTACCTAAGTTACCTCCGAACCAACCACCACCACCACCACCGCAAGTACCGGCGGTTGTTCCAATTGCTCCAACTCCGAAAGTGCCACCAGTAGTACCACCAGTGCCACTATTTCCGTTTCCACCAGTTACTCCACCACCATTACCGCCAACACCAGCATATCCAGAGCCACCGCCACCGCCGGCAACTATAATAATTGCGGATGTGTTACTCGATAAAGCACTTAAAACCCCTGTTACTGTTGCTATATGTGACGCGCCACCACCACCAGCTCCTATAACAGTACTTCCGTATCCTTGTCCGCCACCATTCCAACCACCATTCGCAAATGCGCCTGAAGAAGGTCCTAAACTTCCTTTACCTCCTGCTGAAACGTATACGGTCGTTGTAGAACTAAGACTAAATGTTCCTGCAGAATAACCTCCTATACCTCCAGTCGGTTGGTTCACAGCTGATTCTCCCTTTGCTCCCCAACACTGAACGGAATAAGAACCTGCCTGAAGGGCGATGGTTTGCTGACCTCCAGTGTAACTGAACGTGTAAGTTGTTTGTGAGTATGCCGTAATTGAAAACAGGGCCAACGCAAGTGCTAATAATTCCGTTTTTGCACCTGATACTAATTTGTAAATTTTTCTTTTCATGGTGTGGGGTATTTTATTTTGTTCGAATTATTGTCTTAAAGTTTTTTCTATTTTCTTTTATACAGTTAATGTTTTTTGATAGTAGATCTAAGTTATTAAATATATGGAGTCAAAATGCATTTTTTTTAATGCAGTAGGTTAAAAGTACAGTGCGAAATCGGAGTGTTTTTCAATCTGGGGCTACTGTTTTGTAGGACCCGTAATTGTCCGCTGGCTTGTAATTGTTCTGCCACTTAAAAATCCAAGTCTGTCGCCCCTTGTAAGCAAACAAAATAAACTAACCTATTTCCGATCAATCCGTAATGATCAATTTGCCTGTCGCCATTTTTTCACTGTCCTGTATGATCTCAAAAAAATAGACGCCAGATTTTAAAGAACCCTTTTCAATAGTCGTGCTCTCGCCAAAAATTTCTTCGCGGGTCATTACTTTCTCTCCAATATAATTATAAAGATTAAGATGTGCCTTAGTTAAAATGGCGTTAAACGAAATAGTAGCAAAGTCGTTAAAAGGATTTGGAAAAACGGAAGGAGCTACATCACTTTCGTAAGAGTCAATCCCAACGCGCAAATCGCACGATGCCCCAACAGTTGGAACATAGGCTATATCATTTAAACTGAAACATTGCAGAGTATATCCACACTCCATCACTGGCCCAATCGGTTCAACTAATCCCGCAGTATTTCCTATTCCTTCATATAGATACGGTTTAGATTTCGACAACTTAAAACGTTTGCGATATCCGTAGGGTGTAAAAATGCTGTCTATCGCGGTAACTTTAATATTAGTTTCCCAACTCATACATAATTGGGGAAGTGTATCCCCAACTTGTAGATTGAAGTCATATAATAAGCATTCGCTACCACTTTGATATTTAAACATCTTTTTTGCCAGATGAGCGTAAATAGTGCACATTATAACTAAAAGTATATTGGTACGATGGCGGACAATATTCCTGCGAGGGACCAAAGGGCCCAGGGTAGTACCAGACCTGTCCCTTTTCCCGTATTATCTTGTACACCAACGAATTTATTATTGTGTCACCAGTAATGTAATAGTTGTATTTTTTATTCTCAATACAAGAACTGGTTTGTATTTGACATCCACTAGATATCGTCCAAACCGGGTTATTCAGAAAATAAGAATTCACCTGCGAAAAAGAAACGCTAGCGGTAAATAAAAGTGCCACGATTAAAATGCTTACGTAATGTTTTTTCATGGGTCTCTATTTTTATTATGTTTTTTGTCTCTGTAATTATCTTAGAATTCGCAAAGTATAACAAAACATACACTACTCGACTATGGCATATGCGTTTATGTAATTAACTTAATGGAGATTAAATGGGTTTTAATTTAATCTAATATAAAAAATATCTCTGATATTTAAAGTAAAAATTATTGATTTAGTGGAGATATAGAAATTTCACACGACATTGTAAGAAAATCAAATGTGTTATGCCGTAATTAAAAATGGAAAGAGCGCAAAATAAATTTCAGTTATTTGTTTCTTTACGCAACCCTCAAAATTTTTTCCATTTTCTTTCCTTTCGCTAACTCGTCCACCAATTTATCTAAATACCTTACTTGTTTTGTGAGTGTATTATCAATTTCTTCTATCCGGTATCCGCAAATTAAGCCTGTTATCAAATGAGCATTTGGGTTTAGTTTGGCTTTCTTAAAAAAGGATTCAAAGGTATCATTCTTGTCAATCAGTTCTTGTAGTTTCTTATCGTCAAAGCCGGTTAGCCATTCTATTACCTGGTGCAATTCTTTTTTTGTTCTGCCTTTACGCTCCACTTTATTAATGTAAAGCGGATAAACGGTAGCAAATGTCATTTTAGCCATGCGCTCATTATGCTCTGCTGTTATTTTCATGCTATTTTAATCTTTCAAGTTGTCCTTTTCTTTTTACTATGTTTTTATAATCCCATTGTATTTCTCTCGATTTTTTAAGCCAACGTTTTAAGTCTTTGGTTTTAATTTCTGAAACATCATTGTAGAAAATAGAGGCATCTTTAAATTTTTCACCCCTTACATTTAAATTTTCTTCTTCAAAGTCT
This sequence comes from Aurantibacillus circumpalustris, assembly GCF_029625215.1. GTDB lineage: Bacteria > Bacteroidota > Bacteroidia > B-17B0 > Aurantibacillaceae > Aurantibacillus > Aurantibacillus circumpalustris. The sequence goes on along the minus strand of NZ_CP121197.1, from coordinate 4,103,314 downwards.
GCGCCACTCCAAAACATAAGTCTCAATCCTTTTTTTTGTTTACTGTAGCCAACAATTGGATTGCCTTCTAAAAACCAAACAGGATGAGCATGCCAAATTTTATTTTTAGATTCAGTTAGTTCATTGTCAATTACCTTCGCAAGTAGTTCGCAAATTTCTTTGTCAGCCGCCTCTTGCCCATCATTGTAGGATTTAATTTCTTTGTTCATTTCAGTGTGAATAGTTACGTTTTACTTTTGCAGTCGCTGTAATGGTGACTGCCATAGTCTAATATAAATTTACGAAAACAAATAGAAAAATAAATAAATTTCTTGATGTTTTCATTAGCATACTTTTTTTACCGATTGAAATCTATGGAGTCGTAACCTTAACTCCATACAGTATGGCCGCTTCAAGCACATCTATGTTTATGTCTTTTATCGTTTTAAATTTAATGCAATACCCGGTCACGCTCGCCTTACCTAGTTTTTTTCCATACGTTTTGGTTAAATAGGTCTTATCATCTATACCAATTATATAAACGGAGATTCCAACTGTGTTTGCACTTAGGCCAATTTGATAAAACTCTCTTGTTTTTCCATCTGCATAGTTTATTGTTTGAAGTCCATATCCTATGTTAGGATTAGAAACAATTTTACCTTTATCGTCTCTACCGTCTAAGAACCATAATTTACATTTTGGTAGCACTAACAGTATGCGCTGATGTAACGTTTGCATTTCGCTATGTTTTGGTTCGGGTTGAGTTGAGATATACTCTTTGATTTGTTTTTCTACGTTCATATCGATGTAAAATTATGGCTGCTTATGGCTTTTATTCTTGATGCTAATAATTTTTCTAAGCTATTCAACAACACATGTCTTGTTTCATTTTTTAGTGTTTAATTACGCCGCTTTCAGGATTGAAATATATGTGCAGCTACCGAGTTGCGCAAATTTATTTATCGTTTTTTTTGTTTCGGTTAAAAAGTAAATGTGTATCGATGTTTTTTTGTAAGCGTACTAGCCAAGTTCGACGGTTTAAAAGTAAATGTTTATTAAATCAGTAAATACATAAAACTATGTACTTAATAAAATGCATTCAACAAATCAATAACAAGCGTTTCTCGCCAGTTTTTTCTTTTGGTGCCCGGTGAATACAAGGAAGCGTTTTACTTTCAGGATGATCAACCGCTAAGCGCCATAAGTGACCTATTCCTAAGTTGATAAGGTTTGCGTTTGTTTTAGCTTGATAGTGTAAATCAAAGAAATGTTCACTTAAAAAGGATTCAAATTTTTCATCTGATCCTTGAAATAGTTTTTTGAGTTGCTCACGAATTTCGGGAACAAGCACTTTTTGTTCGGCTTGGGAATTTTGTAATATTTCACTCGCCTCGCCATAGTAAGTACATAAAAAGGTATCGGTTGGTATAGGAGAGCGATCCACATGAAAAGAATAAACATCGGTTGGAAAAAAAGGGTAGGTATCATCCATCTCATAATACTTGATCAGATTAAGGGTTGGAGATGCACCATGAGCTTTCAACAATTTCATGTCATTTAAAAGAATTTCACGTGCTAGTTGTCCCTCTTTAGTCAACTCAAGTTCAAAAAGATTTTCTTGACTGACTACCGTTATATTTTCTTTTAGTTCTAACTTATGTACAATCTCAGAAAAATCACCTCTTAGTTCACGCGTCCAGCTAATCGCGTTCATTTCCCCATGAAAAGGCGTGGAAACAAGGTCTTCAAAGCTCGCAACGCAATAAGTTTGATTTTCAGGAAGCGATATATTTTTCATAATAAGTTTAGCGTTTTATAAATGGATACTTTTTTTTACGTACTTAAAATATGTATTTGAGCGTTGATCTGCAAAACGGTCATTGCTAACCGTTATAACCAGTTTTCTCTTTTTAAAACATATCGTCTATCTATACAGTTATCCTCAGGGTTAAAAAATTCTTTTTCAATTGTAAAATACTTATTCAATATTTTTACTGATTTAACATTTTCAATACAAACGTCTGCAGTTATAAGGTTAGATTTCATTGTAACAAAACAATAATCGATAAGTCCTTTTGCTATTTCTGTCCCGTAACCATTGCCCCAGTACGTTTCAATAATTCGATAAACAATTTCATCTTCCTTATCATCATTTTTTAAAACACCACAAATTCCAATTAGTTTATTATTACCCTTTTGGCATAAGCACCAAATTTTAGTGTCTGATGATTTTTCCAATAGGATTAGTTCAGCCAATTTAGAAACGCTTTCTTTTTCGTTAAAAGGTTTTTGAGGAATCGGATTCATAACATTTGGATTACCCATTAACTCGAAAAATGCAGCTGCGTCATTTGTTTCTAGTTGTCTAACATATAGTTTTGTCGTTTCAAAAATCATATTAGTATCAGGCACTTGAGGCGTTTGTTGTTTTGCTTTGGTACTATTTTACATTATAGTTTGGGTCAAAATCTACCATCCATTCAATTCCATATTTATCTCTAAACATTCCGAAATAGGTACCCCAGGGGCTGTCTGCAATAGGCATTTCAATTTGTCCACCTGCTGATAGACCTTTAAATAATTTGTCTGCCTCTTCTTTACTTTCCGCGCTTATTACAATTTTACTTCTGTTCTCGTTTTCATTTGTTTTTCCCATAATTTCAGGAACATCATTTGCCATTAAAACAGTTTTTCCAATAGGCAAAGCAATGTGCATTATTTTATTTGCTTCACTTTCTGCGACTGGAAATTCAGTGTTTGCAAGTTCTTTGAAACGCATAATCTTTGCGAATTCTCCACCAAATACTGATTTGTAAAAGGTAAATGCTTCTTCGGCATTTCCGTTGAAGTTAATGTGAGGATTTATTTGTGCCATTAGTTTTATTTTTTGTTGTTATCCAAATGTACCGCTAAACCCTAAATAATTAAGGTGTAAAAGCGTCAAAAAAGGTGGTTGTGTGCGTCATCAGTATTTTGTGTTAGCCTAAATTGGCAAAGTTGGTACTTACAACGTCCCCTAAATAACATATAAACACAAAAAAGACCTGCGCAAAATAAAAATAACTCAATTTTTTTCATTAAACCTTTTTGTTTTGTATACTATTGATAATAAATAGCTTACAGATAAAATTATCCGACGTTAGTCGTTTGTTGTCGGTTATATTCGAATACAAATGTTTAAAAACCGAATAAAGTTTTTCACTCACCCCACCTTTGCATTGTCGATTTGAAATAACGCGGTTTGAATTCAGATTTTAAAAAGACACAAAAAAAACAGAGACATATTGCACAAATAACACTAATCCGTATTTGAGTAAAGAAGGTCAAAAAGAAAAATAAATAACAAGAAAGAACAATTAAAAAACAAAAAACCATGATGAACATTAAAAATCACGTACAATTAGTTGGACGTTTAGGTGCAAACCCAGAAGTAAAAGTATTAGAGAACGGAAACAAACTTGCTCGCTTTAATGTAGCAGTATCAGAAACCTACAAGACAAAAACAGGTGAAAAAGTAACCGATGTGCAATGGCACTCGATTGTTGCCTGGGGAAATTTAGCGGGTATCGCTGAAAAAATCCTTACAAAGGGTACACAGGTAACAGTGGACGGTAAATTATTCAACCACTCCTACATAAATAAAGAAGGTGTAAAACGCTCAAGTACAGAAATTGTAGCGAACGAATTATTTGTATTCGCTAAACAAGTGCAGGCTGCCTAGCATCTATAAACACTGAGTAACAGAGACACTGAGGCACAGAAAAAACCTCAGTGCCTCCGTGCCTTAGTCATCTGTGTTGAAAAAAGAGTACCGTGTAAGCGGAGGTAAAAATTAAAATAAATTAAAAAAACAAAAAATGATGAACATTAAAAATCACGTACAATTAGTTGGACGTTTAGGTGCAAACCCAGAAGTAAAAGTATTAGAGAACGGAAACAAACTTGCTCGCTTTAATATAGCAGTATCAGAAACCTACAAAACAAAAACAGGTGAAAAAGTAACCGATGTGCAATGGCACTCGATTATTGCCTGGGGAAATTTAGCGGGTATAGCAGAGAAAATCCTTACAAAGGGTACACAGGTAACAGTGGACGGTAAATTATTCAACCGCTCCTACGTAAATAAAGAAGGTGTAAAACGCTCTAGCACAGAAATTGTGGCGAACGAATTATTTGTATTCGCTAAACAAGTGCAGGCTGCCTAACATAAATAAACACTGAGTAGCAGAGACACTCAGGCATAGAGAAAACTCTCGGTGTCTCTGAGGCTCAGTCTCTCTGCGTTGAAAAAAAGAACACCGTGTAAGCGGAGCACAGTTAACAGAATAAAAAACACCACAGAAAAAACCTCAGTGCCTCTGTGCCTCAGTCCCTCTGTGTTAAAAGAAATGCACCGTATAAGCGGAGCTTAAATTATAAACCATAAAAAAACAAATATCATGAATGCAATAAACAAAGTACAATTAACAGGAAACCTAGGTAACGATCCTGAAATTAAAAATTTCGAAAACGGAAAACTTGCAAAATTCTCAATGGCTACAAAAGAGGAATTCACAACACGAAGTGGCGAAAGATCTTCCGACACACAATGGCATTACATCATTGCCTGGGGCAAAGTGGCAGAACGCGTTGAAAACGAGTTTAAAAAAGGAAGCTTCGTAAGCATAGAAGGAAAACTAGTAACCCGTAACTATACCGATAAAAACGGTCAGAAAAAATATGTGACCGAAGTGGTAGCTAACGAAGTAGCATTAAATCAAAAACAGTCCTAGCAAATTAAAGCTTCATCTGCATGAGGCAGGTGAAGCTTTAATTTAAGAAAGCTCGTTAATATCAAGTTCTTTGAGTTTAGGATTAATTTTATGAATCCCCAGTACAACTAAAATGGTCATGCCGCCTCCAAAAATAATAGAAGGAATAAGTCCCATAAACTTAGCCGTAACGCCGCTTTCAAAAGCACCAATTTCGTTACTGCTTCCAACAAAAATATTGTTGATGGCACTCACTCTTCCGCGCATGTTATTCGGTGTCATTAATTGCAAAATGCTATGACGCACTACAACGCTTACATTGTCGAAAGCGCCGGTAAAGAAAAGCATGGCACAGGCCATCCAATAACTTTTACTGAGTCCGAATAATATGGTAAAAATTCCAAATGCAATCACAGACCAAATTAATGCAATACCAGCTTTTTTTGCTGGAGGATATGCGGCCATAATAAAGGCTGAAACTACAGCGCCGATGGCTGGAGCGGTTCTTAATAAACCGTATGCCTCAGGACCAAGATGTAAAATTTTATCTGTAAAGGCTGGAATTAAAACGACTGCTCCACCGAAAAGAACCGCGAATAGGTCGAGTGAAATAGCACTGAGAACCATTTTAGTTTTGAAAACAAAATTGAGCCCCACTTTCATACTCTCAAAGACAGACTCACGCTTTTCACGATGTTCGGCAGCACCAGGATTGTTGATTCGGATAATTAAAATAAGCGAAATAAGAAATAAGACTATTTCAATAAAGTGACACCATTGCGCATTGTAACTGTTGTTATGCCCGTAAATTAAACCAGCTAACACGGGACCAAGAATAGCACCTGTATGCCAGGCGGTACTGTTCCAGGTGGCAGAGTGGGTGTAGTCTTTCCGCGGAACGAGTTGACTTAAATAGGGATTAGTAGTAGCACCTAAAAATGCACGAATGATCCCAAAAAGAAAAACAATAGAAAACAAAACACCAATTCCTGCACTGTGCAACAAATGAATGGTAGCTTGTGCATTTAAAAACAGAAACACGGCACCGAGCATTAATAGCATTGTACTGAGGAGAATAATTTTTTTCTTGGAAAAAAGATCCACATAATGTCCGCTAAAAAAGGAAGTAGCAATAAAGGGAATGGCTTCAGCAAGACCTATCAAACCTAAGATGAGCTCATCTTTTGAATACTCGTAATAGATTTGAAGATAAATGGTGCTGAACTGCATTTGTATTGCCAGCGTTAAGAACAAACGTACCAGAATAAATAAACGGAACTCTTTTATTTTAAAAACCTGAAGCGAATCAGTTTGGATGAAAGCCATAAATATGTCCCAAAATTAAACAAAACCTATTAAGCAGTATGGCTTAGCCAACAAATTAAATGAACAATTTATAAATTATTACAAAATATATGGAAGACTATTCAAAACACATTACCATTAAATCGCTGGCAGAAGACGATAGACCAAGAGAAAAATTTTCAGGATCGGGTAGACATACCCTGAGCGATGCAGAACTAATCGCCATTATCCTCGGTTCGGGCAATAGAAACGAAACGGCTGTTCAATTGGCACAGCGTATGTTATCGAATCATAGCAACAATATAAATGAATTAGCAAAATTGAGTCTCAACGATCTGAAAAAATTTAAAGGAATTGGCGAAGTTAAGGCAGTGACTATCTCCGCTGCCTTTGAGCTGGGTAGACGGAGGAAGGAATCTGAAACTATTGAACGAGTTAAAATCACTTCAAGCCATGTGGCTTATCAATTACTTCATAAACATTTAAGCGATTTACCACATGAGGAATTTTGGGTACTACTCTTAAACCGTGCCAATCAGGTGTTAAAGGAAGAACGCTTAAGTAAAGGAGGTGTTTCGGGAACAGTAGTTGACGTAAGACTTATTTGCAAAATGGCTGTTGAAAATGCAGCGAGTGGTTTAGTAATAGCACACAATCACCCGAGTGGACAAATTTTTCCGAGTGAACAAGATAAATCGATTACAAAAAAACTCAAAGAAGCGCTTAAATTATTTGATATTTCCTTGTTAGATCATGTGATTATTGGCGATCAAAAATATTTTAGTTTTTCGGATGATGGCTTAATTTGAGAATTAAACTTTTTTACTTACACCTAATCTATACTAAAAAATCAATAAGAAATAAACCCAATTATGAAATTTACCCAAGAACAAGAAGAAATCATCCATTCAACTGGAGATATTAAAATTAACGCTGTAGCCGGATCGGGCAAAACTACAACAATCATTGAGTATGCCAGACTCAGGCCGACAAATTCGAAAATACTTTATCTAGTGTTTAATAGATCTGTGAAAAAAGAAGCAGAGAAAAAATTCAGAGAGAAAAATATTTTTAATGTCAAGGTAGAAACAGCGCATTCTTTGGCATACAAACATATTATTGTGGGGAGTAACTATAAAGTGCGGCCAACTAGTTACAAAACTTATGAAGTGTCTGAAATTTTACGTCTTAATGGAGGCGGTGAGAAACATGCAGAGTATATGGTAGCCAATCATATCAATAAGTTTATATCTTATTTCTGTAATAGCGATAAACAAAAATTAAGTGATTTGAATTACTTAGACAGTATTAGTGATTATAAGGCTAGAGATTTTGTGAAACGTTATTATAATTATATCGAAAAACAAACCGCCAATTTACTAGAGAAAATGGAAATGGGTCAAATAGACATCACCCATGATTTTTATTTAAAAAAGTTTCATTTGCTAGCTCCACAACTAAAATACGATTTTATATTATTTGACGAAGGTCAGGACGCCTCTGCTGCAATACTTGATGTTTTTCTTAAACAAAGCGCAGTAAAAGTTATTGTAGGAGACACACATCAGCAGATTTATGCCTGGCGTCATGCAGTAAATTCACTCGAAAAAGTAAACTTCAAAACTTTTAATTTATCAAGCAGTTTTAGATTTGGTCAGGATATTGCAGATCTGGCAAACCGTGTTTTGATCTGGAAAAATCACATTGAGCAGCAAACTATTTTACCTCTTAAAGGGGAGGGTTTAGCTTGTGAAATAGAAAGTAAAGCAGTAATTGCTCGCACGAATTTAGGTTTACTGCTTGAAGCAATCAATTTTGTAATTGAAAAACGAAAAATAACGCGCATTTATTTTGAAGGAAACTTTAACTCTTACACTTATGCAGAAGATGGCGCTTCCTTGTACGATGTTCTTAATCTCTTTAATGGTAAACACCGTTTGATTCGTGATAAACTTATCAAGACAATGAGAACAATGGAGGATTTAGAAGAATATATCGATAAAACAGAAGATTCTCAATTAGGAATTATGGTGGAGATTGTGAAGGAATATGGAAATGCTATTCCTGTTTTAATAAAAGAAATTAAATCTAAACACGTCGGCGATTCTGAGAAAGATAAAGCAGAGATCGTTTTTTCGACTGTACATCGCTGCAAAGGCATGGAGTATGATGCCATTCAACTAGCTAATGATTTTATTACAGAAAATAAAATACTTGAGTTGAAGAAAAAGGTACGTGAAGAACAAGCTAAAATTAAATTGATGGAAGAAGTTAATCTACTTTACGTGGCTTTAACCCGAACAAAGAACTCTATTCATATTCATTCAACTACTTTACCCGAAGGGTTTCGCAAGTCTCCAGTAATTCACTGCATAAAACCAGATACAAAAACCGATGAAATGATAGACTCTTTAAAATCTGAAATGCCCGCAGAGGATATTCAAAGTCCCGTCAATGAGAAATCGTACTCCGTGGAAAAAATCAGGGAAAAATACAAAGTTGCTTATATGCCTTGGACTCCTGAAATGGATCAGGAACTAGTGGCAATGATATCTTCAGATAGATCGGTTAAACAAATAGTAGAACTCCTAGAAAGAAGTAAGGGCGCTATTTATTCAAGGATTAAGAAATTGGAATTAGAGAAAAAGGAAATTCAATAGGCTTAATAGTGCAGTTATTTGGAATCTAACTTGCATCAAAAACACACTAAAATACTTCTGTAAATGTTCACTCATTAGCTAATTTTGTAATGGATTATCTGAAATTCAACAGACACTAAAAAAAGGTATTTCCATGAAAAAGACAAGTAAAAGTCTCACATCGTTGAGCCAACACATAGAAAAACAATACGGCAAACGCGGAACAAAAAAACGAGAAGTTTTTGAGACTGGTTTTGAGGCATTCAAACTAGGAGTTATGTTGCAGGAAATGCGCAAAGAACAAGGTATGACGTAGGAACAACTAGCTGACTGTGCGGCACCACTAAACCGTACATTTCGCGAATTGAAAATAATGTAAGTGACATAAGACTATCTACACTCATTAGAATTATCAGCGAAGGCCTTGGAGGTAACTTAAAACTTTTAGTTGAGTTATAAGCTTAAAAGCTACTTTGCCTTAAACGAGTCTAATGCATTACAATAATTTTTTTAGACACAGTTGAACCTGCATCATCAAATTGAACTTTTAGAAAGTAAATCCCTGCATTTAATTTTTCAGTCATGATTTTTATTTCTGTTTCATTCGAACGAGGGCTGATAGTTTGAATTACTTTTCCTTCAAGATTGCACAAATCAACTTGTTTTAATTGTTGCCCACTTACTGTTATTACTTCGCTTGCAGGATTAGGAAAAATCTGTATCCCAACAGAACGATTAATTTCTTTTACTCCAACTAATAATGGATTCCAACCAATTTCTCTTAAAATACCCATTTCCCAAGGGGCTGGAATTCTAACAGTATCTCCATTTCCCCAATAATAGGACATAATAGTCTTCGCATAAGAGTTGTGAATGTGTAACAAATCTTCACCGAATGAAAAACTTCCGGTTCCACCAGATACACGCACTGGAGTATTTGAGTGAGAAGGATTTGCGAACATGGGGCCGCTAAAATATAAAGGCCCGTTATTTATACTATCTCCTAAATCAAATGAGTCAAATGCTGCCGAAGTTATTAACTTGTTACCTGAACTTTTTGTGATGTAAGTGTCGTAAATACTTGGAACACTATCTTGTCCCCTCCATGGAAAGGAGGCCGTTAAGGGGAAAATAGCACTCGGTGGTACATTACCGAATGAGCCTTTTCCAGAACCATCTACATTGCCATCACTGTAAAAACCTAAACCGTGACCTATTTCGTGCATCGCTGTTGAAATAAAATCCATTTGCGAAAAAGAAGGTTTGCTGGTTCCAAAATAAAACGAGGTAGCTAAATTGAAATAAATATCCATATCGTACTCGCCGCTATTCACTTCGGTTCCAGCAAGCTGATTGGCTAATGCAGTTGTATATAAAATATTGGAATAGGGTGCATTGCTAAAATTCTTTCTACCATTTGCGAGCGTGATGGCCGAAAAAGGCAAGAAAGAGGCGTTAACCGTAAACACGTTTACCTTAATCGGAATGTCTATTTGGATGTGATTACTCCATTTCTGTCCTGCCAAAGTGAGTGCTTGTAACATACCGTTTGGAATGGTGCCGTTGATGTTAAAAGAAAATGTACTTACCTGACTGTTTAGTAAAGAAGAAGTGAGGAATAAAAGAATAAAAATGTTGTTTTTCATGGTATTAGATCTGTAGATTAAAAATAACAATTATAAGCACATAGTGGTATGATTTTTTTGAATGGAATGGCTCCGTCAATTTTTTACTTTTTTTCGTCATAAACAATTACAAGTTCATAAGATCATCTGCGGTAACATAGGCTTAATAATTTGATAAATGTGCACTGGTATGTTTGTATCAATAAAAACAAATAACGCAATCGCATGGAAACATTAAACCGAAAAAAATTTCTTAAGCTCGTTGGACTTGCTTCAATAGGAGTCTTAATTTCTGAACTTAATGCTACGTCCATTCCTTTTAGTGGAAACGATGGCAAACTATTTTCGCCTGAACCTTTGCGAGTAGCGCATCTCACAGATATTCATATTCAAAATGGTTTAGAACCAGAACGCGGCTTTGCATCTTGTTTAAATGCTGTAAATTCTTTGCCACATAAACCTGATCTTATCATTAATGGCGGCGATGCGATTATGAATTCTGCTTTAACCTTTTCAAAAGAAAAAGTTAACAAGCAATGGGAATTATTTCATGCTCTATTAAAGAGCGATAATTCAATTACTGTTAAACATTGTATTGGTAATCACGATTTAGTTGGTTGGCCAGTTGCAAAATGTTCAGAGGCAGAAAGTAAATTTAGGGCTATGGATGAGTATTCTATCAGCAAGCCTTATTATTCTTTTACAAAAGGTAAGTGGAAGTTTATAGTATTAGATAGTATTCAATGTAAAAATTCTATTCCCGGTTATTCTGCGAGGTTAGACAGCGTGCAAATGATTTGGTTGGAGGAAGAACTAAAAGATACACCACCAGATTTTTTTATTTGCATTGTATCTCACGTACCTATTCTTGCAATATGTACTTTATTTGATACAACATTTAGTAATAAAAAACATAGAACTGTGCCTGATAATTTATTACACGGCGACGCAGCAGAGCTTACAAATTTGTTTTATCGGTATCCAAATGTTAAGGCATGTTTAAGCGGACATATTCATATGATTGACCATGTTAACTATTTGGGTGTGGATTATTTTTGTAATGGTGCGGTGAGTGGTTCTTGGTGGAAGGGCAATCATCATCAGTTTCCGCCTTCTTTTTCTATGATGAATTTTTTTGAAGATGGGAAAGTAGCGCGCGAAGTCAATTATTATGACGTTAAAGATGCGGCCCTGATAAGCAAGATTAACTAAAAAATTATGAATGAAATACTTTTTAAAATCAACCTAACGCTAAAAGCTGGCTTGCTATGGGGAGCAATGGGCGCATTATTTAGTATTGCGTTGATAAAATTAACTCACAATGGAAGTTATTTGATGTGCCTTCCTGCTTTGGTTTGCATGGTTATTTCTGTTTATATGTGCGTGTCAGATCTTGAAAGTAATTATTTTCATGTGTTTTCTTCCTCCTTGTATACAGCTCTTGTTACCCTGGTTTTTTCATATTTGATCCTGACATTTTTTTACGCCTTAACTCCAATCCTCACTTTCTCTTATCTATTGCGCCTGAGTGAAATTTTAATTGCTGGAATAGTTTGCAGTGCTTTTTTTGCAAGAAGTAGATATTAAGCGGAAATCGGCAAATCAAGTCTATAATAAGTACTAGACTTAAGTTTTCTAGTAAAAAAATAGAAGGTATATTTGCAGGACTAATTCTATTATGCTAAAACTTGTTACAATCATCGGTGCCCGCCCACAAATTATTAAAGCTGCAGCATTGAGCAGAGCCATTAAAAATAATTTCAGTTCACAACTACAAGAAATCATTGTTCACACCGGACAACATTATGACGCTAATATGAGTCAGGTGTTTTTTGATGAACTAGGAATTCCTGCGCCGAATTATAATTTAAATGTCGGAAGTGGTAATCACGGAAAACAAACCGCCATTATGTTAGCAGGTATTGAAGAAGTGCTAGTAAAAGAACAACCAAATGCCATTGTACTTTATGGAGATACCAATTCTACTTTGGCGGGAGCCATTGCCGCGAGTAAAATTCATGTTCCTGTTGTTCATATTGAAGCAGGTTTGCGCTCATACAGCAAGGCCATGCCTGAAGAAGTGAATCGAATTATGTGTGATCACGTAAGTACGTTTTTATTTTCGCCGACTAAAACAGGATTTGATAATTTGGTAAAAGAAGGGTTTAATAAAAACGCAGTAGCACCTTTTACGGCCGATAATCCTAAGATTTACCATTGCGGAGATGTGATGTACGATAACAGTCTTTATTTTAGTTCGGTTTCAGAAAGTAAAACAAACATTCTTGAAAAATTGAAACTTAAAAAAAATAAATTTATTCTCGCAACCATTCATCGCAATAATAATACAGATGAACCACTGCGTTTAAATTCACTTTTTAAATCACTACAAGATATTTCGGTGAAACATAATTTAGAAGTTGTTTTGCCTTTGCATCCTAGAACTGCTAAACTCATTGAAACAAACCTGGACAAGGATTTGTATGCAAAGATTAAAACAAATACAAAATTTAAAATTACGGAGCCGGCATCATTTTTAGAAATGGTGGCGCTTGAAAAAAACTGTAAACTTGTAATGACCGATAGCGGTGGAGTTCAGAAAGAAGCGTTTTATTTTGAAAAGCCTTGTGTGATTTTACGTCCTGAAACAGAATGGGTAGAGCTTGTGGAATGTGGCGCTGCCATTGTTACCGATGCAGATGAAAGCCGCATTAAAGATGCCTTTGAAAAACTAAATTCAAAAACTGACCTTAAATTTCCAAAACTTTATGGTGATGGAAAAGCAGCAGAGTTTATTTGTAATGAGTTGGTTCATCATTTGTAGACCTTAATTTATAAGGTTTGATTAATCTAATTATACTTGATTGCAGAACTTAAAGGATCGACTGCTTTTATATAAGGAAAAGTCAACCCGATTTTTTGAAAGTCTGACTAACGAGATACCGCGTGAGGCATGGAAGTGGTAGCCCGGTGAAGTAAGGCTTTAGCGAGGTGAAGCGACGGAGGCTTTGGAACAAAGACCCCGTACGTGACTTTTTAACTCGCTTAAGCCTTACAAGACGGCTATAACGAACAGGCCGACCCCATGAGGTAAAAGGCTTGCAGTATGATTTGAACAGCCTTTTTACTTCATGGGGGCACGCCCAAAAGAATCTAAAGAATAAGAATGTGAGTTAGTGAGACCGGAAAAGTAGGGATTGATTAAAACTAAACGACCGCTTCTTTTTTTCTTTCGCCAATCTGCTGTCTCCACATCGCATAGTACAAACCCTTTTCAGCCAGCAAATCTTCGTGTTTACCTTTTTCAACCATACCGCCTTGCTCTAAAACATAAATAGTATCAGCATGCATAATGGTAGACAAACGGTGCGCAATCAAAATTGTAATCTGCGATTTTGTTGCACTCAAAGCACGCATGGTTTCCGATATTTCTTCTTCAGTAATAGAATCAAGTGCTGATGTAGCCTCATCAAAAATTAATAATTTAGGATTTCTCAATAAAGCGCGTGCAATAGACAAACGTTGTTTTTCACCACCGCTTAATTTTATACCACCTTCACCAATCGTAGCGTAAATGCCATTTCCAGCACGGTTTAAAATAGTGTGACAAGCTGCTTTTCTTAATACTTCCAGTAATTCGTCATCTGTTGCATTAGGACGAACAAACAGTAAATTATCTTTAATTGTACCACTAAACAATTGTGAATCTTGAGAAACCAAACCCAGCTGCATGCGCAACTCCGTTAGATTTATTTTTGTGGATTCAATGTTATTGTACAACACTTTTCCTTTGTTTGGTTGGTAAAGTCCCAATAAAAGTTTCACTAGCGTTGTTTTGCCACTACCGCTCGGACCAACAAAGGCAATGGTTTCACCCTTTTTAATATTTAAATTAATGTTTTTTACAGCATAGCCTTTGTCAACATTGTGACCAAAAGAAACATCCTGAAAGTGTACGTGTTCAATTTCACCAAGTTTTGAAGGACTTACCGGGACAACTTCTGATTCAGCGTTAATAAGCTTGGCAAAATTATCCATACTTACTTTTGTTTCGTTGTATACGGCAATTACATTCCCTAATTCCTGTAAAGGATTAAAAATGAAGAAGGAGAAAAACATCAAGGTGATTAAATCTCCAACCTTTATCACACCTTGAAATACAAAACAATACAAAGCGAAAATTAGTCCTGTTCTTACCAAATGCACTGTCGTACCTTGTATAAAACTTAACGAACGAATAAAGCGTACTTTTTTTAATTCCAGACCTAGAATTTTTAGAGTTGTTGTATTCAAACGTTTCTCTTCTTGTTCAACGAGTCCAAGACTTTTTACCAATTCTATGTTTCTTAACGATTCAGTTGTAGCACCAGCAAGCGCGGTTGTTTCACCTAAAATTTGCTTGGAAATGGTTTTTATTTTTTTTCCTAAAAATGAACTGATACTTGCAATAATAGGAACGGTAGCTAAATACAAGGGGCCCAATAGCCAGTGAATATTAATGGCGTAAATGAAAACAAAAATAACACCGATTAAAGATTGAAAAACTAGCGTGATAAAAAGGTTTACAAATTTTTCGGTGTCTGTTTTTACTTTTTGAAGTTTGCCTAAAGTTTCACCACTGCGTTGATCTTCAAAATCTTTGTAGGGTAATGAAAGAGCTTTTTTAATACCGTCAGTGTACATTTGTGCACCTGTGCGTTGAATGACGATGTTTGTAAAATAATCCTGGAAATTTTTGGCAATACGCGACATCATGGCAGCTCCAATAGATAATCCTAGAAAAACAGAAATGTTCTTGATAAAATCATTCATGTCGGCACCAAGCTTCCAAAAATAAGTCCCTTCGGTTTCGTGTGGTTGACCAAATTTATTGATCAATTTACCCGTAATAATAGAATCGCAAAGAGAGAAACACTGATTAATTGTTGCAAGGATAAGCGCAATGATTAAGAGTTTCTTATGTTGTTTAAGATAAGTTAAGAGTATTTTCATAAAATAAAATGAGGAGCAAAGTTAGAAAGATTTACTTCGATCTCATTTGAAAAAATACGACTAATGTTAAATAATGCAAGCGCTTTAATGGAGTAAGTTAAAACTATAATTATTTACTGCACATAAAGTGAAAGTAGAGTGGGGTAGGCTATACCATGGGCAGTAAATACAGGTGTATTAAATTTACTATCGTAATAACTCGAACCAAGTGTAGAAACAGGATAAATTCTCATGTACACAATCGAATCTTTTTTAAAGTTATACGTGTCTTTTAGCAGAGAGTAGGAGAAGAAACGTTTAAAATCGCTGGTATCGGCACGTGAAGCCGTCACATAATTTAAGTAGGTTGCCGGAAAATCGATATCCAAATTTTGCGTTTTTCCAAATATGGCAACAACCATTGCTTTTTTATTTTGTACTGAAGCAGAGGCGCCGTAATAAATACCTTTTAATGTCCCATTAAACCAAGATGTATCTTTCGCATAAACCATGTCAAGTGAAAAGGTCGGGATGTCGGCTACAGAAATATCATACTTTACGGTATCTCCAAGCGTATAAATAAGTTTTTGTTTTTTAATTAAACCGCAACCGGGTTTGTTAAAAACAAGCGTATAGGTATTGCTAGTAACACCACTTAATGTGTAACTACCAAGCGCATCGGTAACAGTTGAAAAACCATATCCTTCAATACTTACGGTTGTTGTATTTAAATTGCTAGTGTAAGCTGTTCCAAACTGATCGTAATGTGTCACCTTTCCACTTATATCACCTGTATTTACTACTGGAGGAAGCGGAGGTGGTTCTTTTGGTTCTTCTTTTTTACAGGAAAATAAAGTAACAAGGCAAAGAAGGGCAGTTAAAATTCGTTTCATTTTATATCGTTACAGCAAAGGTAAGGATAGTTTTTTGGTTTGAATTATGTGGTGCTATTTTATTTGTAAGTGGTCAATAACTATTGGACTAGCTCACAGAACTATGAAAACTGTTATTAATTAAACCACATAGAAGAAACATAGGCTTATTGAATAATATTAAAGTGATTTTAAGGAAACATAGTTCCGAAAGCTATCGAATTGAAGCGAAGCTTCAAATCTATGTGTCTCTATGTTATTGGCATTTAGTTGATCCTATGGCCCTATGTGGTTATGTTTTGCATACACCTCCTTTAGCCCTTTAACTTTTTGGTAAAAACAAGCACTATTCAACACGCAGATACTGAGACACTGAGGGAATTTAGAAAAACTCCGTGATTAAATAGAACAGGAACCACAGAGTACCGCGGAGAAGGCTCAGAGTGGCACGAAGAAATTAAAAACTCTTTGTACTCTGCGCCGAACTCCTCAGAATCTCTGTGGTTAAATAGGAGCGGTAATTTACACCGCTACCGACTGATTTCTAAACACCAACTTATTATCAAACATGTCTAAAATAATTTCATTGTCTTTGTTTACCGTTCCGGCAAGCAATTGTTTCGATAATTCATTTAAGACTTGTTTTTGCATCACCCTTTTTACAGGTCTTGCACCGAATTGAGGGTCATAACCCAATTGCGACAACCAATCTAAGGCTTCTTCGGTAGCAGTAATTTTAAAATCTTTTTCAGCTAATTGTTTGCGAAGTGCTTCGAATTGAATTTTCACGATCTCCGAAACATTGTTTCTAGAAAGTGGTTCAAACATAATCACTTCATCAATACGATTTAAAAACTCTGGTCTGATCGTTTTTTTCAATAAGTCATACACCTCCGTTTTGGTTTTCGCAAACACTTCATCACGATTGTCATCGGTCATTTTATCATAATTTTCCTGAATTAAATGTGAACCAATATTACTTGTCATAATAATGATTGTGTTTTTAAAATTCACGGTACGACCTTTGTTATCTGTTAAGCGACCGTCATCCAATACTTGTAAAAGAATATTGAATACATCGGGATGCGCTTTTTCGATTTCATCTAACAACACAACACTGTATGGTTTTCTTCTTACGGCTTCGGTTAATTGTCCCCCTTCTTCATAACCCACATAACCCGGAGGCGATCCTATTAAACGGCTTACGGCATGACGTTCCTGATACTCACTCATATCAATACGCGTCATCGCATTTTCATTATTAAATAAAAAGTCCGCTAATGCCTTTGCTAATTCCGTTTTACCAACACCCGTTGTTCCTAAAAAGATAAAAGAACCAATAGGACGCTTTGCATCTTGCAATCCGGCGCGACTTCTTCTAACTGCGTCTGAAATACTTTCAATGGCTTCGTGCTGACCAACCACACGTTTGTGAAGTTCTTCTTCTAAATGTAATAGTTTATCTTTTTCGCTTTGCAACATGCTTTTAACGGGAATCCCAGTCCATGCACTAATAACGGATGCAATGTCTTCACTATCTACTTCTTCTTTTAAAAGTTGCGATCCACTCTCTTTTGCCGTTTGAAGATTTTTTTCAAACTCCTCTAATTTTGCTTCAGCATCTTTAATCTTGCCATAACGAATTTCTGCTACTCGACCGTAATCACCTTGTTTTTCAAGATTATTCGCCTGTACTTTTAAGTCTTCAATTTCCGTTTTTATTTTCTGAACTTTTTCAATCATTTCTTTTTCTGATTGCCAACGTGCTCTTAAGGCAGTGCGTTTATCTTGTAGTTCAGCAATTTCTTTATCGAGTTCTTTTACTTTTCCGTCGGCGTTCTCGCGTTTAATTGCTTCACGTTCAATTTCAACGTGCATTATTTTACGTTCCACTTCATCCAATTCAATTGGCATGGAGTTAATTTGCATTCTTAATTTAGAAGCGGCTTCATCCATTAAATCAATTGCTTTATCTGGTAGAAATCGATCGTTGATGTAACGTTGCGATAATTCTACCGCAGCAATAATTGCTTCGTCTTTAATACGCACATGGTGATGCGTTTCATATTTTTCTTTAATTCCACGTAAAATGGATATCGCATCTTCGGTATCAGGTTCATCAACCATTACTTTTTGAAAACGACGTTCAAGTGCTTTATCTTTTTCAAAATACTTTTGATATTCATTTAAAGTGGTTGCACCAATGGCTCTGAGTTCTCCACGCGCAAGAGCCGGTTTTAAAATGTTTGCGGCATCCATGGCACCTTCGCCACCGCCACCAGCACCAACTAGTGTATGGATTTCATCAATAAATAAAATTATTTCTCCAGCCGCTCCAATCACTTCTTTCACAACGGACTTTAGACGTTCTTCAAATTCACCTTTGTATTTAGCGCCGGCAATTAAAGCACCCATGTCGAGTGAAAACACTTGTTTGGTTTTTAAATTTTCAGGAACATCACCCGCAATAATTCGATGTGCCAAACCTTCGGCAATGGCTGTTTTACCAACACCAGGCTCACCCACTAAAATGGGATTGTTTTTTGTACGACGTGATAAGATTTGTAAGACGCGGCGAATTTCTTCATCTCTACCAATAACCGGATCTAATTTGCCGTTTTGCGCTTGCTGATTTAAATTAATTGCAAACTTGTTTAATGAATTATAAGTTTCTTCTTGCGATTGACTGGTAACGCGCTCTCCTTTGCGAAGTTCGGTAATTGCAGCTTTCATTTCCTTTTCTTTTAAACCTGCATCTTTCATGAGGTTGGAAGTGCTGTCGCCTGCGTGCAACAAACCAAGAAGCAAATGTTCGATGGAAACAAATTCGTCGTTGTATTCTTTTAAATACGTTGAAGCTTTAGCTAAAGCCTTGTTTGAGGCGGTTGATAAATGAGGCTGACCACCGCTTACTTTTGGATAAGATTGAATAACGCTTTCTATCATTTTAGTAAAAGAAGCGGGATTGACATTTAATTTTTTAAGTATAAAAGGAGTAACGTTTTCATCTACTTCTAAAATCCCTCTTAAAATATGTGCAGGTTCTATGGCTTGCTGACCATTATTGGTAACAAGTTGAACGGCTTGTTGAATTGCCTCCTGCGATTTGATGGTATAATTGTTTAAGTTCATAAGTGTTAATTTACTTAAGTACAACACATTTTGTTCCAATGTGTATTAACGGTAATTACGGCGTATTTTAAATATTTTACCTGCCTATTTGGCGCTTAAAATCAGAATGTTATGCCTATTTTACAGGTAAACTTCGAACGTGTTTTATGAAATTCAATCACTATTTAAGCTATGTTTGGCTTGAATATTTAATATTGGCAACGTAAAAAGTCGGTTTCTAGATACTTCGGCTCTGCGCCAGGGATGGAGCGGCCTGTTTGAGCTCCTTCATGATTGTCCCGAAGGGCAAACATGAAGAGCGAGTAGCGACAGCCCGCCCGGGCGCCCTAAAAAAATAAAAATTTTCTAAAATTGTTTTAAGAGAGCGTTAATTGTTAATCTTATAGATGAGAATCTGGAATCTCTTACTCTTTAATTATTTTCTGATGATACGTCCCAGATTCATTTTTAATTTCCAGAATGTAAATCCCCGCATCTAAATTTTCAGTCTTCAAATTATCCAAAGATTTTTCTTGCGCCAGCAACTTTCCATTTAAAGAGTAAAGCAAAAACTCATTTTCATTTTTATTTTCCGTCGTCAAATACAAGCGTTCGTGAAAAGGATTTGGATAAACGCGGTAATCTTCTTTTGATAAAGTGTTTTTATCAATTCCAACGGCAACATAATAATTGTTGCTACCATAAATGTATGCTGTGGTAGTTGGTGGATTACCTAGAAGTCCATAGGTTGTGTAATTAATATTTAAGATTGGAAATTTTTTTCCTGGCATATAATAGTTGTAGATAGTTTGCTTGAAAGTTCCTAGTGGAGCAATACCCACGCTTAGCGTCAATATTTCTACACTTTTAAGACACAATACATTTGGTATACTGATGTTGTTGGGAAAGTTAATGGTACCTGATCCAGGAGCTGAAATGGTAATATTGCCGTTGCAAGCACCTGTGGTTGTATTGTATTTAAAACTGCCACTCACTGGGTCGGCTAAATTATAGCCGAAGTTTACCGGGTACGTTGCTATGATAGCTGAATTGGTAAAGGTGAGCGTTAATGATGGAGAGTAGGCACCTAACAATTCTGTTTGCGAGGGGCTTGTCGTAGATTTATAAAAGGTGTATAGTAAATCGCGATGTTGGGCAAAGGTGGTGCCTGGGTTTGCAGTGGCGCCAATAGCTGCGCTAGGTGCAACAAACGAATCAACAACTAAAGGAAAAGAACCAAGTAAATTTGAGTAATTCCAAATACAGGTGTTACCGGTTGTGTTTACAGGTAAACCACTCGTGTAGGCCGAGGTATCTAATCGGTATAACTTATCAATATCGCCAACAACAGGTTCATTAAAACTTTGTGTAAGTGTTTGTGAGTTAAGGGTAAAAAAAAGAATGGAGAAAAATAAACTGTAAAATTGTCTCATGCTTAGGTGTTTGAATTTTATTAAAGGTAAAAAAAAAAGGAGACATAATTTATGTCTCCTTTTGTATATTTCACTGATTTTAGTTACTTCTTATCACTGTCTTTTTTGGACTTTTTTTCCTTTTCAGCTTTCTCTTTCTTTTCTTCTTTCACTTCTTCATCTTTTTTGGACTCTTTCTTCACTTTTTCAGCTTTCTCTTTCTTTTCTTCTTTTACTTCTTCCTCTTTTTTAGACTCCTTCTTCTCTTTTTCTACCTTCTCTTTCACGTCTTCTTTCTTTTCTTTTTCTCCCTTCTCAGCATCTTTTTTTTCCTTTTCTGCTTTTTCAGTCATTTCTTTTTCAGCGTCTTTCTTTTCTTTTTCAGCCTTTTCTATTTTGTCTTTTTCAGCTTTCTCAGCATCTTTCTTTTCTTTTTCAGCTTTCTCTATTTTGTCTTTTTCAGCTTTTTCAGCATCTTTCTTTTCCTTTTCTATTCTATCCTTTTCAGCTTTTTCTGCTTTTTCTTTTTCTTTTTTCTCTGCATTTGCTTTTTTCTCTGCTTCCGCTTCTGCTTTTGCTTTTTCCTCTTCTGCTTTTTTGGCAGCAGCAACTTCTGCCAAATTAATGGTTGGTTTATAAATTATATCAACAGTAGTCCTTTGTGAGTCTTCTCCTTTTTTTGGTCCGATAGATTCAATAGTTAATGCTGCTCTTGCTTTTCTATTAAGAATTAAAAACAACTCATCACAACGTTCTTGTGAAAACTTTTTAAATTCTAACTTGTGATAGTAGGCTATAACATTAACGTCTTGATGTTTTCCATTCAGCTTTTTTAGCCAATTGTCAATTTTTACTTCAGTTGTATCGTGTGGCTTAATTTGGGTATGATGATAAACCAAATGCAAGGTGTCTTGCGCAAGTACATTTAATCCAATGAAAAGGATTACAATAAATAAAGTTAATTTTTTAATACCACTAGTTAGAGTTGTTTTGTTTTTCATTTAAATTCTGTTAGAGTTTGTTTAATCAGCCCTAAATATAGAAACTTTTAAACATTCACAGGTAAAATTTAACTGTTAAATTCAGCTTTACGAAACCGACTGTTTGTACTAACTATCATTCAGGCTCAGATGCAACGATAAAAGTGTGTCCACCTGGTTGCTTAACGAATACTCTTACAGTGCTTTGATCGTTCTTATTAGAGTATGATTAAATTTATTTTTCTACAAAGTTTTTAAGATTTTTCCCAATAATTTCAGTCCATCCAGCCATAAAACTCTCTTTTGCGAAGTCTTGATTGTTGGAGGCGAAGCTTTCAATTCCTTTGTGTGTAAGTTTCACGCGGGTTTTTTCACCTTCTTTGAAAAGCTCAAAGCTTACTAACGACTCACCGGGCAAGCCGTCGTAGCACCAGGTATAGGAGAGTTTTTTTTGAGGTATCACATCCACCACTTTGCAAAGATGAAGATAGTTTTCGCCTTTGCTACCTGTTCCAGTGAATTGAAATTCGAAGCCGATCTCCGCCCTAAATTCTTTGAGATCGAAATACCAGTGTTTCATCTCGTTTTTGTCTGTAATAGCCTTCCATACCTTAGAAACGCTTGCGTTGTAAACTCTTTCAATCGAGTAGGGTTGTGTTTGAGTCATGGTATTATTTTTTAGGAGTTGTTTTTTGTGTTGTATGCAGGAAGTCACCAAGTAAATCGAGTTTAGAATTCCAGAATTTATCAAAGAAGTTCATCCAATGTTGTAAATCTTTAAAGCCCTCCTTTTTTAAACTGCAAATACGTTCACGGCCAACGTCTTTAATCGATATAAAACCCGCTTTATTCAAAATTTTAATGTGTTTTGAAACGGCAGGGCGACTCATGTCGAAATTGTTTACCAGCGAATTAATGCTGTAATTCTCTTTTGAAAGCAGATGAAGAATTTCTCTTCTATTACTATCGGCTACTGCCTGAAAAGGATCGGTTTTTAAAAGTTTCATCATACATTTTTATAGGTAACTAAAATATTACACAAATATACGTAACTTTTTAGTTACATAAATGATTTTTACGGATTTATGATATTTTTAATATGTCTAGACAGATTTAGAACTCTCAGAATCTCAATTTTTCCATTTAAATACATTTACTAAATTTGTTTTAAAATTTAACAACATGAAAAAAGGAATAATTGTGATTGCCATTTTAGCATTGGCCATGAGCACTGTTAAGGGGCAAAAAAAGTATGAAAAAATTGTTTATGTTGAAACTGCAGGAGAGTGTAAGGAAGCAAGTATTACAGCTAAGAGTGTTTTTTCAACCGCTCAATTCGCAAAATTTAATCTTAAGATTAGAAATAATAGCGACGAAATTTTACTGTACAAAGCCGACGAGAGTAAATTAAAGGCTAACGGTAAAGACTATATTCCAAAAGAAAAACCTTTGGTAATACCGCCAACTGAGACGGATAACAGAGTTATTGATGTAAAAGGAACTGAATTTATGGTAACAGATTATACTTTTGAGGTGAACGGTATTTATAAAGTTTCTACTACATCAAATTCTGTTGCAGCTACTGATTTTCAATTACCTCCTTCGCAAAATGAATTTAAGGTAGGAGGTTTTACCTGCAACATGACTGATTTAAAAAAGGAAACGGATAAAACGGCAGTGAAGTTTGAGTGTCGTTATACAGGTGACAAGATTGGTGTCATTCATCCAGGAAGGGCTGCTATTAAGTTACCTGATGGTACAGAAATTGCAAATGCAAAATCAACTGCTAGTCCAGTATTGGTGGCTAAGGGTGAAAGTGAAAAAATTTCTCTTCGTTGGGATCGTATGCAAGGCGGTAAAACTACCGATATGCAATTAATTAATTTATTGATCGTTTGGCGTAACACTTTTGTAGAAGCCGAGCCTGTTAAATTAGATCCGATTGTTTTAGAGTTTAAAATTGACGAAGCAAAAAGTAAATAAATTTTATCATCCAAAATAAAACCCGATTCAATTTTTGAATCGGGTTTTATTTTCATTAAAGTGTAAAAAATTGTTAGTGAAATTAGTTAATTTAGTAACTGTCTTCATTTTTTTTCATCTTCAACTTCTGAGCCAAGAGCAACGCCTGTTAAATGGCGATAGTCTGCTAAGGGATTATGAAATTCTAAAAACATCTTTAATAGAAAATCATCCGCTTTTTGGTTTGAACGCTTCTATGTTTGAATTTGAAACACTCTCTTTAAAACTTGAAAAACAAATTTCTAAAGGGCAGACTTTATCAGATTTTCATAAATCGCTGAGTGAGCTGATTAATGTTATTGGTTGCGGACATACTTACATTTACCCAAGTATCTTTTCGTCTCTTCGTTTAAAATTTATTAAGGATTTACCTTTTGATATTTCTGTTATTAGAGATTCCATATACATTCAAAAGGTTTATGGCGATTTGAATCAAAACTATAAAGGGGCGCTTATAACTGCACTGAATCAATCATCGTGCGCAGACTTTATTAAATTTGTTTACCACTTAACGAGCTCTGAAGGAGACAATTTAACCTATCAGAAATACCGACTTCAAAACAAATTCAATTATTATTTGAACGAATTTTTGAATTATCCAGATTCTATTGTATTTGAAACTAATAGAGGAACGTTTAAGATTAATTTCCCTACAAATTACACAAAGCCGGTTTTAGATGAGTCTCCACCCACTTTTGAAAGCCTTGAGAGTAACACAAGTACGGTTTTACTTTCGATCCCCAATTTTGACGAAAGAAAGTCAACGATTAAAACCTGTTTTAAGTTTTGCGCGAAAAATAATGTTGAAAATTTAATTATAGATCTGAGAAACAATGGAGGAGGAAATGGTAACATAGGATCTGTGCTACTTTCTTATTTAATTGATACAACGCATGTTTATTATCTTGATAAGAAAATAAGTCCTTTTAAACACAAAGCGTATTTTAGAGGAGCTCATGGTCTCATTATCAGTAATCAATTTATAATGAGAGATAGTTTAATGAAAAGTTATTACTTTAAAGTAAAGCCTCAAAAAAAGAATACGTTTAAAGGAAACATTTATGTACTAATAAATGGGGGAACATTCTCAAGTGCAGCTTATGTGGCTTCTGTATTAAAGCACAAAACAAAATCGATTTTTATTGGTGAGGAAACAGGTGGCTCAGAATACGCTATTGGAGGAGGAATGATAAGTAAACTTTCGCTTCCTAATTCGAAATTAAGCGTTAAGTTTCCTTTGTTTAAATGGAATTTCAATACCTGCACTAAGTCCGGTCATGGCACATTGCCTGATGTTATTGTCAATTATAAAATTACCGATCTTCTAAATAATAATGATCTTGAATTAGAAAGGGCGTTGGAATTAATTAAGATAAAGTAAAACTGCATCATTAATGAAACAGATTTTAATCTTCATCCTTTGGTCCGTCCAAAGTTGGAATTTTAATTTTATCTGTTTTCTTAAGCCCTTCCACAACCTCAATATTAATGCCATCTGACAAACCGGTTTTAATAAAATGTTTTTCGAAACTCTTATTAGCAGTTTCTATTTCTACAAATGTTTTTTCTTTATCAAATTGTAAAACACTTTCTGGAATAGCCAAAACTTTTTCTTTTTTAGCCAGAATAATGTCAGCATTTGCGCTATAGCCAGCGCGAAGAAAAGCACTATTGTCTTTACTGATCGATGCACGAATTAAAAACTGAATGGCACCGTTCTCAGTAATTCCTTTGGGAGCTATGTATTCTAATTTGGCACTAAAGCTTTCTTTATCAATTGCTCCAACGGTTAAAACAATGTCCATACCTATTTTTACTTTTCCGACTTCGCTTTCATCTAATTTTCCTTCAAAAATCATTTCACCCATATTTGCTACAGAAGCAATAGTAGTTCCTTCATTAAACGTGTTGCTTTCTATAACCTGACTACCTTCTTTTACTGGAACATCAAGCGCCATGCCTGTGATTGTTGATTTCACAAGCGTATTAGAAACTGAACCGCTTGCATTTGAAACACCGTCTTTAATAATTTGCAATTGATTTTTTGCAGCTTCCAATTCAGTAAGGTTAGATTTTATGCGAAGATCAACCGTTTGAAAATCAGATTTCGAAATAACACTTTGGTCAAATAAAGTTTTGCTGCGATCGTATTCTAATTTCGCGTTATCATAATTTACTTGTGCTGCCGCCACTCTGTTTTCTGCATTTGCCAGATTAAGCATATTTGGAATGATTTTAATTTTCGCAATCACATCGCCTTGTTTTATTTGCTGCCCAGCCACCACATATAACTTTTCAATAATCCCACTGACCTGAGATTTCATATTTACTTCCCGACGCGGAGTAACAGAGCCGGTTGCCACTGTTTTTTTGATGACAGTTGTGTCAAAAGGATTCACTGTTTTAAATTCAACAGGAGCCTTCTGTGATTTCTGATAAAGAAAATAGAACGTCCAGATAAAACCGAAGACTAGTAAGGTGAGTAGAATGATATTTCTTATTTTTTTAAGCATAAATTCAGTTTATGATTTGAAAATTTGTTGGTTAAAGATAAAGAACATGTTCTTTATCGTCATTTGTATTAGTATTAATTATGATTTCATTTATTTTTAGTTTTAAAATCACTATTCACTTCTTAATGCTTCTACAGGTTTAATAGATACGGCCTTGTTGGCGGGTATTAAACCTGCAAAAGCACCACTGATGATTAATATGGTTAACGCTGTTAAAGCCACTGAAAGATCAACTGTTGGATTTAAGAAAGTATCTGAAGAATTTCCGATAGCGGAGTCTAATAACTCTAACAACCCAATACCGGATATTAAACCAAAATACCCAGAAATAGCAGTTAAGAAAATGGATTCTAATAAAACTTGTCCGATAATTTGCATAGGAACAGCTCCAAGTGCGCGCTTAACTCCAATTTCTTTTGTGCGTTCTTTCACAACAATCAGCATAATGTTACTAATGCCAATAACGCCTGCTAATAGGGTGCCAGCGCCTACAAACCAAATGAGTAATCGAATGCCAGTGAACAAACCATTTAGTTTATTGAACTCTACCGACATGTTCCAATGGCCTATAGCTTTTAAATCTTCGGGAGCAACTTTATGCCGTTCTTTTAAAATGGAAATAACTTTTTTTTCAGCGTCCTCTGCAGAAATGCCAGTCTTCACTTTTACAGCAAACCAACCTACCATGTCTCCATAGTTAAATGCGTTTGAAAAAGTGGTGAAAGGTATAAAAATACGTTGTGCTTGCTCACGCGCTTCGTTCCCACTTCCTGTAGAGAGGGTTAATCCGACTATTTTAAAATAGACGCCGTTAATTCGAATGTATTCACCAATAATGTTTTCGTCTTTTTTAAAAAGTACTTCTGCAACCCGTTGACCGATCACGCAAATTTTCCTTTTTTCTTCAATATCTATATCGTTTACAAAACGACCTTTTTCTAATTTAATTTCGTTTATGTGCGAGTAGTTAGGGTAATTTGCTAGTATTTCACAAGCAACTGTTTTTAATCCCCGAATAACATTGTTTGCTTCATCATGTCCGCCGAGTTGAATCATGGGATGAACAATGTCGAGCTCCGGAAGTTTTTTTAGTGCTTCTACATCAGATGTATTAAAATTATAACGTCTGCCTGGTTTATAACCTTTATAAGCTTTGCTGGTTTGTTGCGCCCAACAAAAAAAACTATTGGTGGCGGTTCCTCCAAATCCTTTGAGAATGCCGTTCCTTAGGCCGTTACCCGACCCAAGCATAATCACCAGCATAAAAATGCCCCAAAAAACACCAAGCATAGTAAGAGCCGTTCGTAATTTATTTTTACGAATGGTTGCAAAAATTTCTTGCCAGCTATCTTTTTCGAAAATCATTTAATCTTCTCTTAATGCATGAATAGGTTCTACTCGCGCAGCCTTAATGGCAGGAAACAACCCTGCCAATGCTCCTGCAATAATGATCAGTATAACAGCCGAAATTGCAATACTAATGTCTACTTCGGGATTTTTAAAAAAATCACCTTCTACTTTCAAATAGCGCATTAACTCTACTAATCCAATTCCCAACATCAAACCAACGTAACCTGCAACAAAGGTTATAAAAATAGACTCTTGAATAATAAGTGAAACAATAGAGTAGGGTGTTGCACCAAGCGCTTTTCGCACACCAATTTCTCTGGTGCGTTCTTTCACAATGATCATCATGATGTTACTAACGCCCACAACACCGGCAATTAGAGTAAGTACACCAATAATAAATACAAAAATTTTTATGCCATCCAGCATTCCCATAATACGCTTGTACTCTATGTTGTTATTGTAGATGCCAACAGCGTTAAGGTCTTTAGGATCGAAATGATATTTTTTTGAAAGATGTTGGCGTATTTCTTCTGACATTTGCTGACTCCTTTCAATGCTGGCATTCCCGGTACTTGCCCAAATGGTATTTACATAATCCTTACCACCGTTGATGCGCTGGGCTGTTAATAGTGGGACATAAATTCGATCGTTATCGCCCCTTCCAGGATCGTTGAATACACCAACCACTTTGTATTGTGTACCTGCCGCATCAATAAACTTATTTAAAGGATCTTCGTCTTTAAACAAAGCTTCTTTAACAGGTAAGCCAATCGCACATACTTTTCTAAATTCTTTAAAATCAATTTCATTTATAAAACGCCCAGCTATTAATTTAGCTCTTTCTAGTTTGTTATGATCAGGAGCCACTGGTCGGAATGTAAAAGCAACATGTTCTTTTTTATAGGATAACACTTTACTTTCCCAGCCTTTGTAAACAGCTGAGGTGTTGTCAACATCATTTACGTCATTCTTTATGTAATAAAAATCGTTGTTTGTAAGTTGAATTTGTTTTCCTGGTTTGTAACCTTCAAAGGGTATTGAGGTTTGACCACCATTTATCCATATGCTATTCGCGGCATCGTTTCCAAATTGCGATTGTGCGCCGTTTCTTAATCCCTGACCAGCAGCCAATAATACGATTAGAATAAAAATCCCCCAAGCCACACTAAATGCAGTTAGTATGGTACGAAGCATGTTCTTTTTAATTGTACCAAATATTTCTTGCCATTTGTCTATGTCGAACATCTTTTATTATTTACGATTTACAATTTTGAAATTTACGATTGAAAAACGCCAATTGTAAATTGTCAATCCAAAAAATTGTCAATTATCAAGTATCAGTCCATCCTTCAGCCTAATCGTTCTATGCGTCATTGCAGCTATGTCATTTTCATGTGTCACAATTACAATGGTTTTGCCTTGTTTGTTAATGTCTTTAAAAATATCCATCACTTCAATCGATGTTTGTGAATCGAGCGCTCCTGTTGGTTCATCTGCAAAAATAACTTTAGGATCAGCAATTAGGGCACGTGCGATGGCAACTCTTTGCTTTTGGCCACCACTTAACTCACTAGGTAAATGATTTGCCCATTCTCGCAAACCCATTTTATCAAGGTATTCTAAAGCTCTTCTGTTTCTTTCTTTGCGGGATACCTTTTGATAATACAAAGGCAGCGCAACATTCTCCATGGCGTTTTTAAAGGATAATAAATTGAAAGATTGAAACACAAATCCCAAAAACTGGTTGCGTAACTGTGCGGATTTTTTTTGAGAAAGGTCTTTTATTAAGGTATTATTAAGTTTGTAATTACCTGAATCGTAATTATCAAGGATGCCTAATATATTTAGAAGCGTTGATTTTCCTGAACCCGAAGAACCCATAATGGATACGAATTCGCCTTCTTTTATGTGTAGGTCAATGCCTTTCAATACAGGAAAGGAAGCATCTGCAAGCTGATAGGATTTCCTGATCTGGGATAGTTGGATCACACTTTAAATTTAAAAATAATTCGATAAAGGTACTTTACCTTTCATCGTTTAAATTATGCCTTAGGTGTAAAATCACGTTTTTGGTGCTATCTTTAACACAGAGTTAACAGAGTAAAGGAGTTGCACAGAGAGGGAAAGTTTGTTGAGTCGCTTCACACTTTTATCCCAATTAAACAAACGTTCCTTCGGCAAGCTCAGGATAAACTCCTCCGTTTGTTTCACACTTTTATTCCAATTAAACAAACATCGTCCACCTGCTCCAAATCGCCTTTCCACTTATCGAAAATATTAGTCAAACTATTCTTTTGTTCAAGCATGCTTAAATGTGAGATGGAGAGCAAAAGTTCTTTTAATTTTTTACTCATAAATTTTTTCCCATTGTCTCCACCAAACTGATCGGGGAAACCGTCGGTTAAGGTGTAAATAAGATCGCCTTTTAAAATATCCACTGTTTTTAAACTAAACGATTCTTGATCCTTGTCGTGTTTGCCAACCGGCATTTTGTCTGGTTTTATTTCAATTACTTCTCGATACGCTTCGCTACTCGAAGAGACATTGCGTATTATCCAAACAGGATTATTTGCCGCTGCAATTTGTATCTGGTTATTATTAAAATCAAAAGCAACCAAACTACAATCCATGCCATCTTTTCCGCCTTCTGCACTGCCATCATTGGCAAGTGTTTCAATGACTTTTCTACGGGTATGGTTTAAAATATTATTGGGCGTGGTTAATTTTTCAGCTTCTACCGATTCTTTTAAACAGGAAATATTAAGCATGCTCATAATGGCACCTGGTACGCCATGTCCTGTGCTATCTGCCGTTACAAGCGCAAAAAGATTATTAGATAAAAGGGATGCCCAATAAAAGTCGCCACTTACTACATCTTTGGGCTGAAAGAAAACAAAATAATCGGGCAAATTTTCTTTTAAAATTTTATCGCTTGCTAATAAAGCTCTTTGAATCCTTTGCGCATAGTTAATGCTATCTAAGATTTCTGTTTGTTTGTGTTCGAGTTCTTCTTTTTGTGCAGAAATAGTACTGGTTCTCTCTTCAATAGTTTGTTCTAGTTTTTTATTAAGCGCTATAAGACGCTTACTATTCAATTTTACTACGTAATAAATAAAACTAATAAATAAAATAATGTAAACAACATACGCAAATAAGGAACGGTACCACGGGGGTAGTATTCTAAAGGGAATATCTAGTGTGTATTCTATATCCTCTAATTCGGTTCTTGCTTTAATTTTTAAAACATAATCTTTTTCACGAAGATTACTGAATGTAAGTTTACTTTCTTTCGTCCATTTACTAAAACTTTCGTCTTTGCCTTCAAGCTTATAACAGAATTCTGCGCTACTGGTTTCATAACTTGTAAATCCTATTAGAGCGCTAATGTCATTTTGTTCATAGGTAATTTGAATCTTATCTGATAAGGTGGATGAATTTTCAATAATTGTATCAGTTTTACTTTGTAGCCTCCTTAAAAACAAATTGAATTTTTTCAGCTCGCTTCCATGCCCATCTGTGAGAATATACAAACCTTCGTTGCTGCAGATAAAAACAGCTTTTGTTAGACTGTCGTATGTAATTAAATTTGGAGTTAAATCACCAAGATGATTAATTTTTATGGTTCTTATTTTCTTAGAGTCAGCAGTTCGCTCCATAAGCGTTATTTTTTCAACCGCTTTATTTTTTGTACGATCTCTATATTTTTGATAACAAATTAAATTATTTCCAAATTGAGAGGCTCTAAAGATTTGAGAATTTTTAGTAAGAGGCCAGTATACTGGGTCGCGAATAAATTTGTAGTCTCCATTATGTGTTGCTCTTAGAGAATAAATTCCACCGTATGCGCCTAACAATAATCTTCCTTTATAAGAAAAAACAAAATATTCAACATTCCCACTCACCAATTCAGACTTGTCTTTAATAGAATCGAGTTCAAACGATTTCCTGCTATTTAAGAAAAAAACATCTTGACTGCTGCTTGTAAAATAGATATTGTTGCGTGAATCGTACGCGAGACTGCTAATTTCTCTATTTAGTTGATAAGTGGTTACCAGCGTAACCTGATTATTTTTTATCCAATATATTTCTAATCCTTGGTCAGTTCCAGCATAAAGCATGTCTGGCTGATAAGGATCACTCAGAAGGCAAAGTGTTTTGTTTTCGCTTAATTTGGATATGGTTTTATTATCGTAAATAAATAACCCTTTATCACTGGCAATAAATAATTTGTTTTTGTGAGGATAAAGAAACCAGGTTTGTTTATTGAAATCGCGAAAACTCACAAACTTTTCTTGTTCCCGATTGTATACTTGAACTCCTTTGTCAGTTGCAATAAACAATTCATCTTTGTAATAGGCCGCTGACTGAACAACACCCGTTATACCGTTGCTGCGGGAGTATTTAAACAAATTTGAATTTATTTCTACAAACGAAACGCCGTAATATAAACTCAACCATAAATTACCGTTCACGTCCTCAAAAGCCGATTTAATATTATCGTCGTAAATCCCGTTACTAGAATTATAACGGTAAATGATTTGCAAATCTTTATTAATTTCAAAAGCGCCTTTTAGATTTGTGGTAACAATGTAGTTTCCATTACTTAACAAACACCCATTATTAGCGTTAGCCATTAAAAGTTCTTTATCACAAGGACTTTCCTTTTTTTCGAATCGTGTTGTAGTTGGAGATAAAGAATCGTAAAGAGCTATATATGTGCCAATGTTTCTGAATCCAACTGCGTAATTGGAAGCTGAAAGCGGATAACAATAAAAGAATTTTTCGCTGGACAAATTCTCTGTGTTTTCTATGGGCACCAATTTTCCATTTATTAAAACTGAAAAGTGTTTGTTTATTTCAGAGACGAACAAATGCTTTCCCATTACAAGCAATCGGGCATGGAAACTTTCCTTTGGCTCAAATAATTTTATGTTACCGGCGGTGTATTCAATCAGTTTGTCAGAAGAAAGAAAATAGGTGCTTTTTCCAATCGTTACAATTTGTCGAATAATTTCATGCGGGCGTTTATTTTCTGGTATTGAGTCTAAAAGCGAATGGTATTTAAACGTACCAGTTTTGTTTTTAGAAACAAAGCCAATGTCTCCATCAATTGTGCCTACTGCTATTTCACCTTTTGATGTTTTGGCGATGGATGTGATCGCCGCTTGATTCTTTGTATAACATCTGTCCCAGGTTATACCGTCAAATATAAGGATACCGTTAACGTTGGCTACAAAAATAAGTCCATCATTATTCTGTGTGACACCGAAATTAGTTGCAGCAGCTTCGTAAGTTTTTGGGAGGTAGTTTTGCACAAAAGGTTCACCCCTTTGGGAGTAAACCTTTGTAATGAGAAATAAAAACAGGAAGATTGTACAAGAAGCCGTACACGAAAAGCTATTTTTATTGATGCTGGACAATGATTTTTTGTGTGTTTATAAGTTTGTTATTCTCATACAATGTTATAAAATAAATTCCATTTTTAATATGGTCGGTACTTAAATAAAATTTATTACCATTTATTTGGTCCTTACCAATCAATCGTCCCGTAACATCTATCAATTCAAGATTCAACTTCACTTCCGTTTTACCAAAGTCAAGCGTTAATTCACTTTGAACTGGGTTTGGATAAATGCTTAGTAGAGCGACTTTAGCGCTGTTTTCATTTAAACCAATGGTTACAACAGGAAATTGTTTTTCATTGCTCACATTGCTTTTTGTCGTGCTGATTGTTTGAGCGGTAGTGCCTGAAAGCCTGGCATTCGGATCGCAAGCAAAGCCACTCATGCCAGTAAACCATTTTACATTGCCGGCTGTTGCCAGAGCGCTGTATTGTGGATCAGTGAAGGCTGTACCAGAAGTTCCACCAACACTGGTTGTAACCCCTGATAATACATTGCGTCTGTATAATACATAATTTACACTCTGTTGATCAACTCCTCCAATATTATAATAATTCCAGGTAAAGTTACCAGTTAGATTATCTTGAATAAAAATGGTTTTGTGGTAATCACTCATCGGACTTAAATTCCCACAAGTGTCTCTGAACTGAATTTTGTATTTATAAGAAGAGTAATTTGGATTACCGTTGTTTGGTCCTATACTGCGGTTAGTGTCTGCATAACTTCCAAGGGCATTTTTTAATAGGCGTGCAATCACAGAGTAAAACGCAGCACTTGATTCTCTATAAACAATAAATGTATCTGCTTCAGGATAAGATGATTTATCCCAATAAATTTCATTATTAATACTGGCGCTGTCCACAGTCACTAAACAAATTGTAGGAGTTACAACTGGTGTTGTTTGGACTTGATAAATAGCAGTGTTGGTACAATTAAAAGAATTGCTTCCACTAACAGTGTAAGTAGAAGTTACAGTGGGTGTAACACTGATTGTAGTAGTATTAGCTCCTGTATTCCAGGTATAAGAATTTGCGCCACCAGCAGTTAATATACTAGTAACACCCGAACAAATAAAATTAATACCGCTAATTGTAAGAGTAGGGGAAGGGTTAATCGAAATTAATTGAGAAGCAGTATTACTGCACGAAGGCCCTGACGAACCAATAACAGAATACGTACTTGCAGTCGTTGGATTCAATACAATACTTGAACTTGTAGTTGAATTGCTCCATAAGAATGTATTTCCTCCGTTTGCTGTTAAAGTCACAGAGGCTCCTGCACAAACTGCTGTGCTACTTGGAACAATGTTTACAACAAGATTGTTTGCTACAACGAGTGTTGAAGTGGCAGTACTCGTACAATTATTAATACCCGTACCTATTACTATGTATACGGTATTTGTTGGCGGGGAAACGTTAATACTTGAACTACTTGCACCATTGCTCCAAGAGTAAGAATTTGCACCACTTGCACTAATAGTAAAACTATTTCCAGTACAAACCGTACCGCTATTAACCGTTAGTGTTGGATTTTGATTCACGTTAACCGTAAGCGAAGCAAGTCCTTCACAACCCGCTGTTTCACCTGTTACGGTATAAACGCTTGTAGTGGTTGGATTAGCTGCAAACCCTGCCGTTAAAGGACCATTCGTCCAGGTATAATTTGTTGCTCCACTGGCTAAAAGATTACTTGCGTCTCCAGAACAAATTGTGGATGACACAGGAGTAACTGTTAAAACTGGTGTAGCATTTACTGAAATAGTTTGTAATGCAGTATTGGTACAACCCGATGCGGTGGTAGTTCCTGAAATGTTATAAACCGTTGTAACGATTGGACTCACCACATTTGTTGATGAAGTAATCGCGTTTGACCAAGAGAAGGTATTTGCGCCACTCGCTGTGAGTGTTGCGCTAGTGCCCGAACAAATAACGGTGCTAGTTGCTCCAATGTTTATGGTCGGAGTAGCATTAACCACCATGCTTTGTGAAGCAGAATTGGTACAACCGTTTGCGGCTGATCCTATTACGGTTCGCGTATAGTTGCTGGCTGAAGATACTGTAACACTTGTATTGGTTCCTAAAGCATTACTCCAGGTATATGTTGCAGCACCTCCCGCAGTGAGTGTAGCTGAATTAGCTGAACAAACCGCTGTGCTGCTCGGTACTATGGTAATTATTGGCAAGCTATTTACTATAATACTCTGTGTGGCGGTATTTGTACAACTACCTGCTGTGTTAGTTCCGGTAACAGTGTATATTGTTGTTGCGGTTGGATTCACAGCACTCACAGCTGTAGAAGGTCCATTCACCCAAACAAACGTATTAGCACCACTTGCAGTAAGTGTGCTTGTATTCCCTAAACAAATCACACTGCTTGTATACGCAATGTTAAGCGTAGGTGTAGGATTTACTAAAACACTTTGTGTTGCTGTATTTGTACAGCTACCAATGGTGTTTGTTCCTGTTACAGTATAAATGGTTGTAGCGTTTGGATTCACCGCGCTTGAAGCTGTAGAAGGTCCACTTGTCCATACATAAGAATTGGCACCACTTGCAGTAAGTGTAGTTGTTTTACTTGAACAAATTACGCTACTGGTAAAAGCAATGTTAAGTGTTGGAGATGCATTTACTACAACACTTTGAGTGGCTGTGCTTGTGCAACTGCCCGCTGTGTTGGTTCCAGTTACGGTATAAGTTGTATTTGCATTTGGATTCACAGAATTTGCGGCCGCAGAAGGTCCGCTTGCCCAAGCGTAAGTATTGGCGCCACTGGCCGTAAGTGTTGTTGTTTTGCCTGAGCAAATCACACTGCTCGTATAAGCAATGTTAAGGGTTGGTGTAGCATTCACTACAATGTTTTGTGTAGCTGTATTTGTACAACTACCAACTGTGTTGGTTCCAGTAACAGTATAAATTGTTGTGGAAGTAGGATTCACCGCATTTGCAGGTGCAGAAGGTCCGCTCGTCCATATATATGAATTAGCACCGCTGGCTGTGAGTGTGGTGGTATTGCCTGAACAAATTGTGCTGCTTGTGAAAGCAATATTGACCGTTGGCGATGCATTCACTAAAACGCTTTGCGTGGCGGTACTTGTGCAACTGCCAGCTGTGTTGGTTCCAGTGACCGTGTAATTAAACGATGAAGTTGGACTCACAGGATTTGCCGCAGTGGAAGGTCCACTTGTCCATATATAGGTGTTGGCGCCGCTAGCTGTGAGTGTTGTAGTTTTACCAGAACAAATCACACTGCTGGTAAAAGCAATGTTTACTGTCGGGTTAGCATTCACTACAATGCTTTGTACAGCAGTATCTGTGCATCCTGACGCTGTTGTAGTTCCGGTTACGGTATAAATAGTTGTAGCAGATGGACTCACTGCACTAATAGACGTAGTAGATCCGCTTGTCCAGACATAAGTATTAGCACCACTCGCGGTGAGGGTTGTAGTTTTCCCTGAACAAATCACACTGCTTGTAAATGCAATGCTTACGTTGGGTGTAGCATTAACCGTTATGACCTGAGTAGCAACATCAGTGCAACCTCCCGTTGTATTGGTTCCCGTTACTGTATAAACGGTTGTTGCAGTTGGAGTGACTATACTTGCAGCCGTTGAAGGTCCGCCCGTCCACACATACGAGTTCGCGCCGCTTGCAGTGAGAGTAACTGATTGGCCTGAACAGATTGAGGCGCTGCTGGGTGTTATGGTTAACACAGGAGATGTATTTACAGATATTGTTTGTACAGCCTGCTCGGTACAGCCATTTACAGCTGTGCCAGTAACAGAGCGCGTAAAATTCGCATTTGGTCCGGTTGATACTACGGCGCTGTTTCCTAATGCATTACTCCAGGTATATGTTGAAGCTCCGCTAGCTGTAAGTGTAACATTATCGGCAGAACAAATCGCAGTGCTACTGGGAACGATGGTAACTGTGGGCGAAGGTATTACTGAAATAGTTTGTGAGGCCGAATTCGTACAACCATTTGCTGCAATTCCTGCAACTGTTCTCGTGTAATTACTAGAGGAAGATACAGTCACGACCGTATTGTTTCCTAAAGCGTTACTCCAGGTGTAGGATAATGCTCCACCGGCTGTAAGCGTTACTGAATTAGCAGAACAAACCATCGTGGTGCTCGTGATAATATTGACAGCAGGTAAAGCGTTTATTGAAACAGTGGAAACCGCGGTATTACTGCTCACGCAACCCGTTGTACTTGTACCCGTTACCGAATAAGCGGTTTGTGAAACTGGGTTTACGGTGAAGTTATTTCCCGATACTGTATAAGTGCTTGCACCGCTTGGTGCTATTGTGAATATTTTCCCCGAACAAACTAAGCCGCTATTTACCGTAATTGTTGGTTGAACGCAAGACATTTTATGAATATAACCTTTTGTATTTCCTCCATAACTTAGTGTGTATGTACCTACGCCGGGATCAAAGTCAATGTCATAACTCGCATAATCTCCTGAGGTATATACATTGCCAACGGGGTCTAAAGCAATTGAATTACCATAATCAACCCCTGTACCGCCCATCGCTTGAGCCCAAACAAAATTACCCGCCGCACTTAATTTGCTTACGAAAATATCACTATTTGAGTTTCCTCCGACTGAAGCGAGAGTGAAAGTTCCTGCACCGGGATCGAAGTCACTAACGCCGGAAAAGAATCCAGTGGTGTAAACATTGCCGGAAGCGTCTGTTGAAATGGAGTATCCTATATCACCTAAGGTGCCCCCCAAAGATTTAGCCCAAACAAAATTTCCAGTGACATCTAATTTGCTTACAAAAATACAACTACCCCCGCCAAGAGTGAATGTTCCCGGGCCTGGGTCAAAATCGGCACCATAGCCATAATATCCAGTGGTGTAAACGTTCCCAGAGGCATCCAAAGTTATTTCATAAGCCCTATCGCCACCAGCACCCCCCATGGATTTAGCCCAAACAAAATTACCTGCAGCGTTTAATTTACTGACAAAAATATCACCTCCAGACGAAGGGCTAAGTACATACGTTCCTACGCCTGGGTCAAAGTCGGCAGTACCTCCGTAATACCCTGTAGTATATATATTCCCCGAGCCATCTATACTGATGGAATTTGCAACATCACCAAATCCACTCCCCATAGATTTAACCCAAACAAAATTCCCAGAAGCATCTAATTTACTTATGAAAACATCATCAGTTCCACCAATAGAGTTGAGCGTGAATGTGCCAGCACCTGGGTCAAAGTCAACAACATCTCTAAAATACCCCGTGGTATAAACGTTTCCTGAATTATCAACCGCTACGCTATTCCCTTCATCATTTGATGATCCTCCAATACTTTTCCCCCAAACAAAATTTCCAGACACATCTAATTTCCTTATAAAAAAATCATATAATCCGACTGAATTTACTGTGAATGTGCCAATTCCAGGATCAAGGTCAACAGTGCCAGTATAAATACCCGTTGTGTATACATTGCCAGAAACATCAACAGCAATACTTGTATTAAACCCACCCATAGCCTTCGCCCAAACAAAATTCCCAGACGCATCTAATTTGCTTACAAAACCATCACCAGTTGCAGAATATAGCGTGAATGTTCCTGGACCTGGATCAAAATCAACCGCACCGGCAAAAGATCCTGTTGTATAAATATTACCTGAGGCATCAATGAGTGTTTTTTTGCAAGAAGATGTTGCAACCGAACCCCCAAACTCTTTAACCCAGGCAAAGTTCTGGGCGTTTAATTGCGTCAGTGATAAAATAAAAAGGATAATGTTTGAATAAATTGTTTTCATTTAAATTATTTTTTTATTGGATTTTGCAATAAATGATCGAAGCCTTGTAAATTGTTTTTTGCTTTTTTGCTTTTAGTTGCCTTTGTTTTACTTGGATTTCCGGGTAAAACGGCGTTTAGATTAGCGATGCTGCAGAAGAAAACCGCGATGAGGATAATTTTATTTTTCATTGTTGTTTTGTTGATGTGTGTTGTTTATGAGTGCGGTTATTTTATTTTTGTACAATTTTGATAAGTGCCATAATAGGAATCAATTTTTATAATTTAAGGCACATAAATTTAGAATAAAAATTGCAGCATTTTGCTGCAATTTTTATTCAAAGTGATTCTATCATTGCATGTTCCATAATCCATCTAGTAAAACCAAATCTCATTAATGCTGCACAATAATCTTTTGCGTGTTTAATAGTTTGTGACTCTCGTAAAGCTTTATAAAATAAATTCCATTGGTTAAATCACTTGTACTTAAATAAAATTTATTTCCGTTAATCACTTCTTTACTAATCAAACGTCCTGTAACATCAATCAATTCAAGATTCAACTTCACTTCAGTCTTACCAAAATCGAGTGTTAATTGATTTTCAACTGGGTTTGGATAAACACTTAGTTGAGCAATTTTGGAGCTGTTTTCATTTAAACCAATGGTTACTACTGGAAATTGTTTTTCATTACTTACGTTGCTTTTTGTAGTACTGATTGTTTGTGCGGTAGTGCTGGAAAGCCTTGCATTCGGATCGCAGGAAAAGCCACTCATGCCAGTAAACCATTTTACATTGCCAGCTGTTGCAAGCGCGCTGTATTGTGGATCCGTGAAGGCTGTGCCAGAAGTTCCACCAACACTTGTTGTAACGCCAGATAATACATTACGTCTGTATAAAACATAATTTACACTTTGTTGATCAACTCCGCCAATGTTATAGTAATTCCAAGTAAAATTTCCAGTTTGGTTATCCTGAATAAAAATGGTTTTGTGGTAATCACTGATCTGACTTAAATTCCCGCAAGTATCTCTGAACTGAATTTTGTATTTGTAAGAAGAATAATTTGGATTACCATTGTTTGGGCCAATACTGCGGTTAGTATCCACATAACTTCCAAGCGCGTTTTTTGATAGTCGCGCAATCACAGAATAAAACGCAGCACTCGACTCTCTATAAACAATAAACGTATCTGCTTCAGGATAAGAAGCCTTATCCCAATAAATTTCATTATTAATACTGGCACTGTCCACAGTCACTAAACAAATTGTTGGTGTCACAACTGGTGTGGTTTGCACTTGATACTGTGCCGTATTTGTGCAATTAAATGAGTTACTTCCAGTAACAGTATAGGTTGATGTTACAGCTGGTGTAACGCTGATTGTAGTGGTATTGGCTCCGGTATTCCAGGTATAAGAATTTGCTCCACCTGCTGTTAATATACTAGTAACACCCGAACAAATAAAATTAATACCGCTAACTGTAAGAGTAGGGGAAGGGTTAATCGAAATTAATTGAGAAGCAGTATTACTGCACGAAGGCCCTGACGAACCAATAACAGAATACGTACTTGCAGTCGTTGGATTCAATACAATACTTGAACTTGTAGTTGAATTGTTCCATAAGAATGTATTTCCTCCGTTTGCTGTTAAAGTCACAGAGGCTCCTGCACAAACTGCTGTGCTACTTGGAACAATGTTTACAACAAGATTGTTTGCTACAACGAGTGTTGAAGTGGCAGTACTCGTACAATTATTAATACCCGTACCTATTACTATGTATACGGTATTTGTTGGCGGGGAAACGTTAATACTTGAACTACTTGCACCATTGCTCCAAGAGTAAGAATTTGCACCACTTGCACTAATAGTAAAACTATTTCCAGTACAAACCGTACCGCTGTTAACCGTTAGTGTTGGATTTTGATTC
Source organism: Aurantibacillus circumpalustris (assembly GCF_029625215.1). Classification (GTDB taxonomy): domain Bacteria; phylum Bacteroidota; class Bacteroidia; order B-17B0; family Aurantibacillaceae; genus Aurantibacillus; species Aurantibacillus circumpalustris. Next base: position 4,062,697 of record NZ_CP121197.1, on the reverse strand, counting down.
ACGTTAACCGTAAGCGAAGCAAGTCCTTCACAACCTGCTGTTTCACCTGTTACGGTATAAACGCTTGTAGTGGTTGGATTAGCTGCAAACCCTGCCGTTAAAGGACCATTCGTCCAGGTATAATTTATTGCTCCACTGGCTAAAAGATTACTTGCGTCTCCAGAACAAATTGTGGATGACACAGGAGTAACTGTTAAAACTGGTGTAGCATTTACTGAAATAGTTTGTAATGCAGTATTGGTACAACCCGATGCGGTGGTAGTTCCTGAAATGTTATAAACCGTTGTAACGATTGGACTCACCACATTTGTTGATGAAGTAATCGCGTTTGACCAAGAGAAGGTATTCGCGCCACTCGCTGTGAGTGTTGTCGTGTTACCCGAACAAATAACCGTATTAGTTGCTGCAATGTTTATGGTCGGAGTAGCATTAACCACCATGCTTTGTGAAGCAGAATTAGTACAACCATTTGCAGCAGATCCTATTACGGTTCGTGTATAGTTGCTGGTTGAAGATACTGTGACAATTGTATTATTACCTAAAGCATTACTCCAGGTGTAAGTTGCGGCCCCACCGGCCGTTAGTGTGGCTGAATTAACAGAACACACTACTGTGCTGCTTGCTACAATGCTAACTGTTGGCAAGTTATTTACTACAATACTCTGTGTGGCGGTATTTGTACAACTACCTGCTGTGTTAGTTCCGGTAACAGTGTATATTGTTGTTGCGGTTGGATTCACAGGATTTGCAGCCGTTGAAGGACCGCTAGCCCAAACAAAAGTATTTGCACCACTTGCTGTGAGGGTTGTGGTATTACCTAAACAAATCACACTGCTAGTATAGGCAATGTTAAGCGTCGGTGTAGGATTAACGACAACACTCTGCGTTGCGGCGTTTGTACAACTGCCAATGGTGTTTGTTCCAGTTACAGTATAAATGGTTGTAGCGTTTGGACTCACAGCGCTTGAAGCTGTTGAAGGTCCGCTTGCCCATACATAGGAATTAGCACCGCTGGCAGTGAGAGTAGTTGTTTTACTTGAACAAATCACGCTGCTTGTAAAAGCAATGTTAAGAGTTGGTGAAGCATTCACTGCAACACTTTGTGTAGCTGTGCTTGTACAACTGCCTGCTGTGTTAGTGCCTGTTACGGTATAAGTTGCGTTTGCGTTTGGACTCACAGGATTTGCAGCTGTGGAAGGTCCGCTTGCCCAAGCGTAAGTATTGGCGCCACTGGCCGTAAGTGTTGTTGTTTTGCCTGAGCAAATCACACTGCTCGTATAAGCAATGTTAAGGGTTGGTGTAGCATTCACTACAATGTTTTGTGTAGCTGTATTTGTACAACTACCAACTGTGTTGGTTCCAGTAACAGTATAAATTGTTGTGGAAGTAGGATTCACTGCATTTGCTGGAGTGGAAGGTCCGCTTGTCCATACATAGGAGTTGGCACCACTGGCTGTAAGTGTGGTGGTATTGCCCGAACAAATCGTACCGTTTGTGACAGAGATATTGACAGTCGGTGATGGATTTACTATAATATTTTGAGTAGCAACATCAGTGCAGCCTCCAGCTGAATTAGTTCCGGTAACAGTATAAATAGTAGTTGAATTTGGGCTCACAGGATTTGCTGCCGCAGAAGGACCGCTTACCCATACATAAGTATTAGCACCGCTGGCGGTAAGGGTGCTTGTTTTGCCTGAGCAAATAACGCTACCCGTAAAAGCTATACTTACAGTTGGCGAAGTATTCACCAAGATAGTTTGCACGGCCTGATTCGTGCAACCATTAACGGCAGTTCCGGTAACCGTTCGTGTAAAATTTGCATTTGGACCGGTTATAAAAGGATTAGCTGTGCTTAAAGTGGTACTGTTATTGCTCCATAAATAACTGACCGCCCCACCTGCTGTCAGTGAAACAGTATTGGCAGAACAAATAACGGTGCTGCTTGGTGTAATAGTAACATTTGGTGAAGCGTTTACCGTAACGCTACAAGTAACAACATTAGAAACACAACCTGAACCGCTTGAGCCTTGAACCGTATAATTTGTTGTGGTCAGTGGACTTACCAAAGCGCTACCCCCTTGATAAGTATAGCTAATGGCTCCAGTTGGAACTATACTAAATGAATTACCAGAACATATTGTTGTGTTTGTTATTACCACGGTGGGCGTGGTGTTTACCAATACACTTGCCACCGCCGTGTTTGACGATACGCAAGCATTTGTTGCCGTGCCCGTAACCGAATAAGTACTGGTGTTCACAGGACTCACTATAAACGTACCACCGCTAATAGTATAAGTACTTGCTCCTCCTGGAGTAAGTGTTACCGGTTGGCCTGAACATATTGTTGCGCTGTTAATTGAAACTGTTGGGCTTGCTTTTACCGAAACCGTTGCCACAGCAGTATTGGTGCAACCACTAACATCTGAGCCAGTAACCGTATAAGAAGTTGTTGTACCCGGACTTACCGTAAACGCTCCACCCGTAATGGTATAGGTACTTGCGCCACCTGGCGTAAGCGTAGCGCTCTTGCCAGAACATATTGTTGCGCTGTTTACGCTTACAGGTGGCAATGTGTAAGGAAAATTCACAACAGTAGCTTTTTGGCTGTTGCCATAATCTGAATACACCACATAAGGCGTTCCGCTGCCGTCAATGGCTATGGAAGTGTAATAGGCAGTTCCTGCTGAAAAACCTGCCGAGCTAACGTTAACCCAAGTACTGCCGTTAAATTTCATTACAGTAGCTTTGTCGCTGTTGGTATTGTCCGAGTAAACAACATAAGGCGTTCCGCTGCCGTCTATAGCTATCTGGGTGTAATAGGCAATTCCTGCTGAAAAATTTGTAGAGCCAACGTTAACCCAAGTACTGCCGTTAAATTTCATTACGTTGGCTTTGTAGTAGGTCTTGTCAAGATATACCACATAAGGCGTACCGCCGCCATCTATGGCTATATTTGTGTAATCAGATTCCGCACCCGAAAATCCCTGTGAGCCAACAAGTACCCAGGAGCTGCCATTAAATTGCATCACAGAAGCCTTGCCAACGATGCCCCAGTCTTTGAATACCACATAAGGTGTTCCGCTGCCGTTTATGGCTATGGAAGTGTAATAGGCTTGCGCACCCGAAAATCCCTGTGAGCCAACAAGTACCCAGGAGCTGCCGTTAAATTTCATCACGGTGGCATATAGGTTGTTGCTAAAGTCTGAATATGCTACATAAGGCGTACCGCTGCCGTCAATGGCTATGGAAGTGTAAGCGGCTTGCCCTGCCGAAAAGCCTGCCGAGCCAACAGTAACCCAAGCACTGCCGTTAAATTTCATCACGGTGGCTTTGCTGCTGTTGGCAACATCGGAGTACACCACATAAGGCGTACCGCTGCCGTCTATGGCTATGGCAGTGTAAGCGGCTTGCCCTGTCGAAAAGCCTGCCGAGCCAACAGTAACCCAAGCACTGCCGTTAAATTTTTTTACGGTGGCTTTGCTGCTGTTGGCAACATCGGAGTACACCACATAAGGCGTCCCGCTGCCGTCTATGGCTATGGAGGTATAATCGACTTGGCCTGGTGAAAATCCTGCCACGCCCACGGTTTGCGATGATCGCGTGCATTGGGCGTTTGCAGCAAGGCCAAAAAGAGAGAAGGTAAGTAAGAAGAGTTTCGTCATACCCATTAAATTTTTCCTTTTACTGGCATTCATTTGAGTGCTAAACGCACCCGTGGAAATTGTATTTATTTTATTTTTCATAGCATGTGTGATAATTTTTATTCATTATGTGTTGCACTTGTCTACTAATTTAGAGTACAGGTAAGCTAATCAGGGCAAGATTCAAGGATTTTATGAGAAACAAATTCTTTTAATACTATAAAAAACAGAAATTGTAGGAGACCAGCTAAATTAACTAAATTACCGGATAAACTAACCATAATTTTCCTTGGTAAAAGCACTAAATTATTTAGATTTTCTCTACTCATTTTTTCTCTTGTTACTCATCCAGTCCATTCTGCAAAGCGTATTTTACTAAGCCAGCTACATTTCTTACGTTCAATTTACTTACCAAATTCTTCCTATGCGTTTCCACAGTATTGGTGCTAATAAACAGCTTCTCCGCTATCTCCTGTGTGGTATGCTCTTTTACAATCAATTTGAGTACATCCTTTTCACGTTCTGTTAGTTCTACAATCATGGCGTTTCTATTCGCCACCTTTTTCTTCTGAATGCCAGCCATAATCTGTTCAGTTACTTCCTTGCTGAAAAAAGATTCGCCTTTCATCACTGTTTCAATGGCAAGTACTAATTCTTCCTTGCCAGTGTTTTTCAAAACATAACCATCAGCCCCAGCGCGCAACAATTTTTCAATCTGGTCGCGGGTACTAAACATGGTCAACATAATTATTTTAAGGTCGGGAAATTTTTGTTTTACAATTTTCATCGCTTCCATGCCGTCCATCACCGGCATACTCATGTCCAATAAAATAAGATCTACCTTTTGTTTGTTTACAAATTCGGTAACCTCAAAACCGTTATGAGCTTCGCCAATAATTTGGATGCGTTTATTATTCACGAGCAGAGATTTTATCCCATCTATGAACATTTGATGATCGTCAGCTATTAGTACTCGTATCATGTGTTAAAGGTATTTCGATTATTGATATGGTTCCATGTCCGGGCTTAGAGTCTATATTGTAAGTACCGCCCATTTTATAGGCACGCCCTTCCAAATTTTTTAAACCCATGCCCTTACTTTTCTCTTTCAAATCAAAGCCAACACCATTGTCTTCAACTGTAACTGCAATAGAATCTTCAGTTCTGTTTAATTGAATGGTAAGATTTTTTGCTTTTGCGTGTTTTAATACATTGTTCACGATTTCCTGCATCATTCTAAAAACGCCGATCTCAATATGTTGTTCCATCCGTTCTTCAATTCCGTAACACAAAAATTTACATTTCAGAATCTTGCTTTCTGTTATACTTTCGCACAATTCCTCGAGTGCTGGAATTAATCCAAAAGTAATCACCATGCCGGTACTTAAATTTTGAGCGATGCGCCGTACTTCCAAAACAGCTTCATCTAAAAGACTGCTGGCTTTATCGTACTGTTTCTGATTGTCCGCCTGATGAATATCTATTTTCTCGTTAAGGTTTCCGAATAATATTTTTACAGTCGAAAGCATGCTTCCAAGCCTGTCGTGTAGATCAGTCGCAATACGTTTTCGCTCCTCTTCCTGGCCTTCAATCATGGCGTCGTAAGATTTAATTTCTTGTTCTTTTAAAAGGCTTGAGATTTTTTCCTTCGCAATTTGTTCATTCTTTCGTGCAAGTTTATTACGTTGTCTATAATAAAAACTAAGGCCAAACAGAATCAGTATTAATATGATGCTTCCGGCAATAAAAAAATTACGTTGAGCAGCTTTACTTTTATTCTGTTCATTAAGAAGTGTTATTTGTTGTTCTTTTTTTTCTGTTTCATACTTGGTGCGTACTTCCGCAATTTGTTTTATTTTTTCTTTGTTTAATAAGCTTTCATTGAGTTTTGAATATTTTACATGCGTTTCGTAGGCCCTGCGGTAATTCCCTAATATGCTGTGTGATTCAGAGAGAAGGGGTAAAACTTTTAATACCATTGCATTGCTTTCTTGCACTTCCAACGCTAACAGAGCTTTTTCAAAATAATGTACAGCACTATCTTCTTTGTCGCGGTTATAAAAAAATACACCTATGTTAAAAAGAATTTCGCCCGCCCAATTTTTTAAGCCATGAACATTATAATAGTTCAAAGCGCTTTTGTAACAGTCCATTGCTTCTGCATCTTCGTCCAAAGCCTCGTAGCAAGCACCAAGTATATTTAAATTGATTGCAACCGCTCTTTCATTCCTAAGTGATTCATCTATTGCTTTGCTTTTCAATAAATAGTGAATCGCTTTGTTGTACTTATCACTTTGGTAATAAATCATACCGTACGTTCTATAGATAATGGATAGTGCAGATAAATCCTGATTCCTGCTAACTATTTTTTCTGCTTTTGATAAAAAATTCAAGGCTTGAATCGTCTCTCCATAATTAAAACTTGATTGCGCTAGTACTGTGAATACCTCACTAATACCCAGAGAATCGCGATTCTCTTCAAACAATTTTAATGCCTTATAGAATAAAAAGAAGGCGGAATCTTTTTTACCAATTGATTCGTAAACTGACCCAAGGTACTTGTATGATTCAGCTACAATAGTAGGAGTGTTTATTTTTGTTCCAAGGTTTATGGCTTCGAAAAGTGACAACTTGGCCGAATCATAACTTCCACGAAGATAAAGATGGTTTCCCGAAAGACTTAATGATTTACAAATCCCTCTTTTGTAATTATATTTTTTTGAAAGTAAAAAAGCTTCTGCATTAAGTATTCTGGAAGAATCAAGATTACCGGAGTCAAGAGTCTTAGATTTCGTCAGAATACTCTCTATGTAAAGACTATCCTTTATATTCTGCGCATAGGCTATTGAAACAAAACAGCAGATTGATAATAAAAATGTTTTATAATTTATTTTACGCATAGATATAGGGTACTCTTTAGCAACAGCTTTTACTTTTGATCTAGTGGTTGTCCGACATTAGTGCTACTTTTAGCGCGTACTTTTTTTCCTTGGGCATCGAAATTTGAACCCATAAAAGTAACGGCACCTTTATTGATATCTAGATTATTTGAATAATCGATATAGGTGAGGTGATGGGTCTTGTACCCTTCAGTATGTTCATGAAATCCTCCTGGAGGCAATGTTGTAGGGATGTCGTGCTCATAGGATACGAATAATTCGTAATGTACTTTGTCTGGATCGCTATTGTCGTCTTGTGCTATAACAGCACTGAGATTATTCGAACCAAAACTAGGATCCGGATAATCTTCAAGCAGAGTGACCGAAAAGGTATAAGTGTAATTATATGTTCCGTCAGCTTGCGATTCCTTATCCCAGCTAATTACTTTAAGATTTACTACGTTTAGTACTTCTCCATGTCCCATGATTTTAATTTTTTAATGATTAATAAATAAGTTCTCAGTTTGTAATAGTAAACAGAATTAAGAATATTTACTTAGTACTGCAAATTATTACGAGACAAAATTGCACTAACAGCTAGACTCAAAAAACACTATTAACCATGAAAAACGCTTATCCCTGAAAACCGTGAGGGTTCGTTTTTCAGCAGAAGGTCTATTTTTCTGCCACCAAGCTGTGTTCAACCTCGTCGTAAGCTTTTACTGCTATAGAAGCAGTTCTTTCACCCTCCATGCTTACCAATACTACTCGGTAATAATAAAAACTAGCATCTGCATCAGTGTCTTCAATCTCATAGCTTCTATTAAGAAGCGAATATCCAGCTGCCTTTACTCTGTTAATAGTAACATAGTTTACCTGGTCTGTCGAGCGTTCCACTATAAAGTAGCTGCTGTTGACTTCTTTTTGGGTTGTCCACATTAAACTATGACTGTTCTCCTCGTTTGATATACTTACAGAAATCACCGAACTTATCTCGGTAGTCTGAGCAAAAGCATTATAGCTGATCAACATCGAAGCCACTGCTATTAAGGTCATTAAATTTTTCATGTTATTTGTTTTTAAATGAATACTAGAGTACGATACAAAGTTGCAGCAACAGCGCTCGTTTTAAAACACCGTAAATAATGAAATGTTAGAATTGCGGAAACCGTGAGGTGGATGGCTGTTTTCAGTGAGGCCAGCTAAAACTTATATGTGTTTTAAGGCTCTAATAGACACCTTTTGAAAGAGAATGGTTGATCCTAAATAAAAACCGAGTGATTGATATTTATCAAACTTTATTTATATTTGCCCATGACCTTTAGGTTGCTTATAATTGCTACCCTTGTCTCCTTTTCTCTTTCTATTTTTTCGCAGTCCTCAAAAAAACTATTTGATGCGGGTGAAAAATTGGAGAAAACAGGAGAGTTTGACTTGGCTATTTTGGAATATTCAAAGGCCATTGAATTAGATCCTGTATATATAAAAGCCTACACCCATCGTGCCTTTTGTTATGAGAAAACGGGGAAAAAACAAGAAGCTGTTGATGATTTTAAGAAGGTTTACGATCTTAAACCAACCGAAAAAACAAGTTGTTATAATGCTGGAAGAGTTCTTATAGACCTTCAAAATTATATTGAGGCCGATGACATGCTTAGGAAAGCCTTACATATTGATAAGTCATACAAAGAGGCGATAGAGGCAGAAATTAAAGTAACCGTGGAAGTTAAAGCCTTTGACTTTGGTCTTGAAGTTACTCAAATGGCAATTGATATTGAAAAATCTGCCGAGCATTATTTTAACCATGCGCTCATGTTTGATAGTTTAAATAAATGGAATGAAGCAGAGAAGTTTTATAAATTATCAATTAACGCCAAAGCGAAAAACGTTGCCGCTATGGGTAATTTGGTATTTGTACTTCAAAAGCTCAGAAAATTTGATGAGGCAATGGTTAATTGCAACGCACTGCTTAGTATGGATGAAAATAACGTTCGTGCTTTATCTGCACGTAGCTCAATTTATGCTAGCAAACTGGATTATCAAAATGCTTTAAACGATATTACCAAAGCAATAGTGATAGATTCTGATATTGGTGATTACAAAAAAAGAGCAAAATATTATGAAACTATGGATCAGTTTAATAATGCAATAAGTGACTATACAACGATACTTGCTAAAAACAAAAATGATTTAGAAACGTATATTGATAGAGCTTATGCCTACGAGCAAGTGCAAAAACCAAAAGAAGCTATAAAGGATTATAAAAAAGTGGTCCTTTTTCCGGGTGTAAATGACGACGTTCTTGCAAATGCGCAGGCTAAGATTTTTAAATTAGGACAGGAAAGTAATAAGCCTGTAATAGAGCTCACTTCGATTATTGCTGAAAATAATACTATAAAAATTACTTTAGAAGAAAACCAATTTACTATAATTGGAAGAGTAAAAGATGCAAGTTTAATTAAAAATATAGATGTAAGTTTCGGGCGCGTTAACTATGTAAAAGATTCTTTAAATCCTGAATTCAAAATAATTATTGATGATGTTGCATCAGCTGAATATTTAAATATCAAAGCAACAGATATATATGATAATACAGAACTGGTTCACTTTGCATTTGAAAAAATTGAAAGGGATAAACCTGAAATTAAAATTGAGGTTCCGGTTACTACGCTGGAGAATGAAATAAATTTAGAACTTGACGGAACAAATCTGTTTATCAAAGGAAAAATTGTAGATGCAAGTTTAATCGCGTCAGTTACCTTCGATGGAATGCTGGCTTCTTTTGATAATACTTTACTCAATCCAGAATTTACTATCAATTTAAAAATCGAAAATAAAGAAACAATTTCTCTTGCTGTAAAAGACATTCATGGCAACGAAAACCTTCAAACCTACCGACTTAATAGGAATGGAGTAACCGCTACGAAAAATAATCCTATGGGAAATACCTGGGTTGTTTTTATTGAGAACAGTCAGTACTATGAATTTTCTTCTTTAGAAGGTCCAGCAAAAGACGTGCTAGCAATGACTTCAGCGCTCGCTAATTATAAGATTACGAAAATTATCACCAAAAAAAATCTAAGTAAAGTAGAAATGGATAAGTTTTTTTCCATCGAACTTCGCGAGGAGATTAAAAATAATAATGTTACTTCCCTAATGATCTATTATGCGGGTCATGGTAAATATGTAAGTCCTACAGGTTATTGGATTCCGGTTGATGGAAAATCAGACGACGAGTTTAGTTATTATGGCATTAACGCTTTACGTGTGGCCATGCAATCCTATACAAATAAACTTACACACTTACTTGTAATTACAGATGCCTGTGAATCGGGTGCTACTTTTTTAATGGCCATGAGAGGTTCTAATGACGAGGAGAAAAAATGTGATAATAAAGAACTTACTCGGTCCAGGTCAGCACAAGTGTTTACTTCAGCGGGTTTTGAGCTTGCTGCCGATAATTCTTATTTCAGCAGAGGTTTGGTATCATCACTAAACAATAATTCAGAATCATGCATCTCCATTGATAAAATTGTAAAAAAGGTAACTTACACACTTTCTAAAAACGGCGGACAAAATCCTAAATTTGGAAGAATAAAAGATTTAGACGATGAAGGAGGTACCTGGTTTTTTATTAAGAACTAGACACAGTTCAATCAGAAGCCAAATTGATCTCGATAAGACTTACCAATTCGAAGGTAGGCTTTTATTATATTCTTGAAATAGTCTTTAACCCTTTAAACAAATTTCCTTTTTATTTGTCTTCTTAAATGATATTTATACTTTCATAAAAAATTCTAAAAAATGAATAAAATCTATTACTTATCAAGCTGCAGCACCTGTGCCAGAATTATTGATGAACTTAAATTAAAGGAAAAAAAGTTTGTTTTTCAGGATATAAAAACGGAAACGATTAGCAAGACTCAAATAGAGGAAATGAAGGATCTCAGCGGTTCTTATGAAGCTTTGTTCAGTCGGGTAGCATTGAAATATAAAACATTAGACCCTAAGCCATCTTCAGAAGCAGAATTTAAAAAACTGATCCTTTCAGAGTACACTTTTCTGAAAAGACCAGTTATTATAACAAAAGGAAAAATTTTTATTGGTAATAGCAAAGCCAATGTTCAAGCTGCTAAAGAGAGCTTAACAAAATAAACAGTACTTACTTTGTACTGTTTTGTTCCAAAGGAGTCTTATCACCTTTGTGACCTTTCATGTGATTTTTTCGTCTCTCTTGATGATTCTTTTTTTCTTGCCCCCACTTGGCTTTTTGATCAGGAGTCAACATGGCCGTAACCGTTGTATTAAAACTGGTTTTGTTTAGGCGCATTTGAGTGTGAATCTCTTTTCTTTCATCAGGTGTGGTGCAACCCTTCATTTTTTCTCTAAGAGGTTCGTTGGCTTTAACCCTATTTAACGAAGCCTGTTCCCATTTTGTTTTTTGATCACCAGTCAACGCTAGTTTTTTCTCTGCTCTTTCCGCGTCCTTCTTAGCGCGTTCTTCAGGTGATAATTGTTTTCGTTCAACTCTTTCTGAAGTTTTTGCAGGATCTGCATTTAGAGTTTGTGCCTCCAGTTTAATTGTCATCGATGCAACAAGGCAAATGGCTAAAATTGATTTTTTCATAGTGATTTTTCTTTTTAGATGAAATAAATCCGCTAAGGTTTAAGCTAATACAATCAATGCTTTCTAAAGAAATGTTAATAGTCATAAGTCGATAGTTTTTAGCAATAGTCGCGATTGCCCTTTGCCAACTGAATACTGCCAACTGCTTCCTGTCCTACTTATGTTCCCTTATGTTTCTTATATGGTTTATTTTTTCGTTTATAGTTGTAAAATCTACCACCTGCTATCAGTGTTCCATTGTGTCCTTAGTGCCTCCGTGGTTGAATATTACCAACCGCCAACTGCTGCCGTATACCGCCCGCAGTCCTTCTTATGTGGCCTTATGTTTCTTATATGGTTTATTTGATAGTCGTAAGTCGATAGTGGTCCATGCCGACTGCCTCCATACAAAATCTCCTCCCCTGAATAAGTGAAATATATAACATTAAAGAATCGTTTTATAACAGTTTACTTCAAACGAATTTGATCTTTGTCATAAGAAATGAACCAAATCTATATCAAAATTAAGGAGCAAAAAATCATGGAAACAAACACGAAAAATTTATTTATAGTTGACGCTAGTGTGATTACGGCCAATAACCTAAAAAACTATCTTCAAAACAGGTTTGGAACATCTTTTTATATAACCGCTTTTAATGATGGCGAGACTTGTTTAAAAGAAATAAATTCAAGCACCGACTTTGTGATAATGGATTATGCTCTAAAAGGTAAAAACGGTTTGCAGATTTTAAAAGAAATAAAGGCAATTAATCCCAAAACAGAAGTCATCATGCTTTCTGCCAACAAAGATATTGCCGTAGCAATTGAATCATTTAGAAATGGTGCCACGGATTATGTTGTAAAAGGAAAGGGTTCGGCAAAAAGAATTAAAGATAAAATTTACCATTTGCTAACTGCCCCCATTAGAATTTTGGTTAAGGAATTCGGAGTTTCTAAATTTATGGCAGCCTTTTTAACAACCTTTGTTAGTATGGGTATTATTGTATTTGTGGTGATGAAAGCAATGTACTAAGATCGCGTCGTACAAGAAAAACACATGTGAAGAAAAACAAAATACGAACTATTTTTACAGACGAATTTTAATTCTAAATAGGTTACTTTTCAAAAGTTTCCATTAGTTCCTTCCATATTGGAGGAACCGTAATACTTGTATTTGTAACATAGTCCATTGCAACCAAAATTCCAATAACCTTAGCACATTCTATAAATTCGTTATTGACTTTTTTTACAATGGAATTCTTAAAACGAATACTCTTATTGCCAAAACTTAATACTTTAGTACAGCAGTAAATATCGTCGTTGAGGTGAACTTGTTTTACATGATCAATTTCTGTCCGCCCAAGTATAAATCCATTTTCGCTCCAGTTGACTTCATCTTTAAGCACATCTTTAAAATACGTTACGCGTCCGAGTTCAATGTAATTATGATAAACCGAATTGTTTACATGATTTAATTTATCAATATCACAAAAACGAATTTGTATGGGAATGATATGTTTATAATCTTGGTAATTCATTAAATCTGACGGTTCAATAACTCTAATGCAAAATGTTTTAGACTCTCAATTTTTAATTTTGGAGCATTAATTTTTTCAAGACAATCAATAGCAATACGTGTGTGTTTATCAGCTTCCTCTTCACACATCTGTTTAATATTTAGTTCGTTAAAAATAGATAACATTCTTTTAATTTTTTCTTCAGGATGGCTCAGTGATAAAACTGTTGCAATTTCTTTGTGTTGTTTCGGGTTTGCTAATTCAATTGCTTTGAGAAGCAAAAATGTTTTTTTATTCGCAAGAATATCTCCGCCAATTTGTTTACCGAATTTTTCTGTATCAACAGCAAAGGCATCTAGAAGATCATCTAACAATTGAAACGAAATTCCTAGATGTTTGCCAAATTCATACAAATTCTCTTGATCTTTTTCACCGGCTTCTGCCGTAATAGCCCCCATTTTTAAACTGCAACCTAATAAAACCGCTGTTTTCAGTGTTATCATGTCAAGATAATCTTCAACAGTGACGGTGTCCGATTTTTCAAAGTTCATATCCAGTTGCTGTCCTTCACACACCTCAATTGCAGTCTTATTAAAGAGAATACTGAGTGATTTAAAAATAGTTGATTCATAGGATTCCAAACACTGAAATGCTTTTACCAACATTACATCGCCACTTAAAATAGCAATGTTGTGATTCCATTTTACATGTACAGTGGCTTTGTTTCTACGTAATGGCGCTGCATCTAAAATATCATCGTGTACAAGGGAAAAGTTATGGAATAACTCCACTGCCAAAGCTACGTCCAATGCCTTTTGCGCCACTGCATCAAAAAGATCGCAAGCAATTAAAGCAAGAAGCGGTCTCACACGTTTACCGCCCAAAGATAAAATGTATGCCTCTGGTTGATATAACTCCGCTGGATGTTTTTCTGATAAGGAAGACGTATGTTTATCTATATGCTCGGAGAATAATTTTAATAAGGCAGCGTAGTCTTTCACAATAAACTATTTCGAGTTCTTAGCCACTTCTAATAAATAATTGCCATAACCACTTTTGGTGAGTGGTTGAGCTATTGTAATGAGCTGTTCTTTGTTTATGTAACCCATATTAAAGGCAATTTCTTCAATGCATCCAATCTTTAAACCTTGACGTTCTTCAATTACCTGGACAAATTGACCAGCTTGCATTAGAGACGGAAAAGTGCCTGTATCTAACCAAGCTGTGCCTCTATCCATAATGGAAACCTTTAATTTACCTTGTTTTAAATATTCTTTGTTTACATCGGTAATTTCGTATTCACCTCTCGGACTAGGTTTTAAATTTTTAGCAATCTTTACAACTTCGTTATCGTAAAAATATAAACCGGGTACCGCGTAATTTGATTTTGGTTCACTTGGTTTTTCTTCAATGGAAAGTACATTGTTTTTTTTATCAAACTCAACAACACCATAGCGTTCAGGATCACTAACGTGGTAGGCAAATACAACGCCGCCAACAGGATTATTTATCTGTTTTAAAGCGCTGCCTAAACCAACGCCGTAAAAAATATTATCACCAAGAATCAGCGCAACTTTATCTTTTCCAATAAATTTTTCGCCGATTACAAATGCTTGTGCGAGTCCGTTTGGAATTTCTTGAACGGCGTAGGTAAATTTACACCCTAAACTTTCGCCATTTCCCAATAAACGTTCAAAATGAGGAAGATCGTGCGGTGTAGAAATAATCAACACCTCGTTAATACCTGCCATCAAAAGCACAGACAAAGGATAATAAATCATCGGTTTGTCATAAATTGGCATCATTTGTTTGCTCATTGCCAATGTAAGTGGATGTAAGCGTGTGCCCGATCCGCCTGCCAAAATAATTCCCTTCATAAAATTTGATTAAAAAAAACGAAGTTACAAAATTATTAAAACGATTGTTATTAATAGTGAAAATCAGTCTGATTTTATTGCTGCAATATTTGAAAACAGCTAGTTTGGAGTATGTTATCTCAAGCCTCCAAAATAAAAAAAGTATGAGTGGTATTACTCACATTGGCGCGCTTACTTTGAGGAAATCCGCCAAAGGAAGTGGGTACTTAATGCTCATAATATTGACTTTAAAAAAAAGTAGAAAACATCCTTTTTTCGTACGCAATAATTGATCATTTTCGGTTCCAGAAATAAAGTGGTTATTAACAAACCTGTATTTACAAATTAAGCCTTTAATTGAGTGAAAATAGCTTTTCAACCAGTGAAATGTTAAATTTCCGCTTGTATTTTTCGTATCTTTGTAGTAATATTAAAATCTGAGAAAAATTAGATTTAAATTTTTGGCTCACATATGAAAATACATCTTAATAAATTTCTAGTCATTTTGTTCTTGACGTTTCTTTTTAAACAAACGTCTTATGGACAGTTAACCGTTCCAAATTACTCATCATGTCCCTGTCAAACTCAAACAGCTACTGCTAACTGGAACAATGTGAGCAATATTACTTATTCTTTGTATGTGCCTCCTGCGGTGGTAGGTGGCCCCCCAACGGCAAGTTGGGGAGGCAGCAGCTCTTTTACGATTTCTAATTGCAGTCCTGTATTAACTTCAATTCAATATACACTTGTTGGAGCAGGAAGTGCCCTATCAGTACCGGTTACTAATACGGCTACGTTTTCCTTAACCGTAATTCCTCCCCCCGCAATGGCTCTTTCAAGCAATCAGTTTTTTTGTAGTGGAACCAACATTGTTATTAATGCACCAATTGGAGGAAATACATACAGTTATACGGGGGCTGGAGCAGGACCTACTTTTACATCTGGCTCGCCTGTAATTACAATTCCCGGTGCTCTGCCGAACTGGGGGCCAAATGTTACTGTTACTACAGTTGTAAACGGCTGTACACTAACTGGCTCAACTCCAATAAGCGTATCACCAATTTTACCTATAAATATTAGCGCTCCTGTAAATACTTGTGAACCTACCGCTGCTCAATTTCCTACGTCCTGCATTACATTGACTGCTAATTTGCCTGGTGGAGTTAATTACCAATGGATCGATCAGTTTGGTGCTGATATTAATGGAGCGACAGCTTTTAACCATCAAATTTGCAACATAACACCCACAACGGCTGGTGTGTATAAAGTAAAAGTGTATCAACCTTTCAATGGACTTTTTTGTCCTTATACGGCCTCAACATCCATATCAATAGTTGCAACAAATCCCGTCGCGGTTTCGGCGTCGCCATCTGGTACAATTTGTCAAGGGGCTAATTTGAATTTATCAGCCAGTGCGGGTGGTGCAACCGCTTGGTTATGGAATGGACCCGGTTTTTCGTCTTCTATAGCTAATCCGGTGCTTAATTCTGCGGTGCCTTTAATGTCTGGTAAATATATAGTAACTGCTATTTTTCAGGGCGCATTTATAACTTGTTCAACAAAAGACTCTGTTAACGTTTCTATCATTCCAGTTTCTGCCCCATTAATTACTATGCCACCGTCTGTGTGTGAAAATCAGCAACTAACATTTTCGGGATCTGGTGCATCAAACCCTACTTCCCATGTTTGGTCAGGACCTTTGTTTACAGGAACTGTGCCAGCTACTTATCCTAACTTCCCAATGACATATTCAGTTTTTAATACCCCTGTAAGCGCTTCTGGTACTCAGTTTTTAACCGTGTATTTTGGCGTTGGTCAGCAATGCTCGGCTTCAAGCTCAGTTCAATTAAATGTGGTTCCAGTAAATACTGTTTCTGTTATACCGCCTACTCAAGTGTGTTCACCAAACAATGCTTTTTTGCAAGCCTTAGCCAATGGCGCAAATCAATACTTATGGGTTGGCCCAAATAATTATACAGTACCTACTCAGAATGGAAATGCCTGGGTGTATTATCCTGACGCGAATGCAAATGGTATCTATACCGTGACGGCTTATTTTGGTGGTGGCAGTAATTTAGTCTGTTCTAACACAAATACTCTAGAATTAGTCGTAAATCCTGTATTGCATTTTAGCCTCGATCCGCGTCAACAGCTTTGTTATAATACACCTGTTACTGTGGAAGGTCCAGCCGGAGCAACGAGCTATACCTGGACAAGTTCAACTGGTTATACTTCCAATAATAAAGACCTTATTTTAAATTCGGCTCAGCCCAATAATTCAGGAACGTATACGCTGGTTGTTGCGCTAGGCCCTTGTGAGTCTTATGGTGAAACCGAATTAGTTGTGTTAACACCAATTCAATTTTCTTTAACACCTTTTGATAGAACTATTTGTAAAGGGGACACAATCTTTTTAGAAGGTGCTGCTATTGGCGGAAGTCAGAACTACGCTTATACCTGGAATCCGTCTCTTTATTTGGAGTCTCCAACTATACCGAAACAATATGCAGTGCCTCTTGGTTCGTTAAATTATAATTTAATGGTGCACGATATAGCTTGCCCTAATTATACGATTGGACATTCTTTTGATGTAACTGTAAAGCAACCTCCTGAACCAAAGCTCGAATTGGAACGTTATTTTGGATGTGAGCCTTTAAAACTTAATTTAAATAGTCAAACTCAAACCGAAGCCTTTATCACTACCTATGATTTTGGAACTGGTTTAGTCGTGCAAACCGATTCGATAATAGAAAATTATCCTTTAAAAGCTGGTACTTATACTTTAACTGTATACTCTAAAGGTAAAAATGGCTGCAGTGGATCATATAAATATCCATACCCAATAACGTCATTCCCGAGTCCTAATTCAGAAGTAACTTGGAGTCCTGAGCCACCAACTACAAATGATGAAATAGTTTTTTATCCTTCTTCTAAAACAGAACCTATGACTTCATATAACTGGAGTTTTCTTGGAGGTTTTACCCCAGGGGATACCAATACTACAAGTTCCCCAAGTGTTAATTATACTGTTGATATTAAAAACCCAACACGTAAATACCCAAGTTATGGCGAGTATCCGGTTGTGCTTGTAAGTACTAATCAGCATGGTTGTATTGATACAGTGTTTAGCATTGTAAAAGTAATTGATGAATTGCAGATATTTATTCCTAATTCGTTTACTCCAAATGATGATGGTGTGAATGATATTTTCATTCCTAAAGGTACTGGAATGAAAGTGGAAGGTTATACATTGGATATTTTTAATAGAGCGGGTATAAATGTTTTTACGACAAAAGACATTAATCATGGTTGGAACGGTAAGGTTGGCGGCCAATTTGCAAAAGACGCAACATACATTTATCTTATTCGTGTTGTAGGATTAAATGGAGAAGGTCGCAAAGAATATACCGGATATGTAACAATCATAAAATAAACAAAAAATTATAACTTTTGATAATCCCCTTGCCTTATGACAAGGGGATTTTTTATTTTTATACCTACAAATTATTATGAAACAATACCACGATCTCATGCAACACGTTTTAAACGTGGGGGCAACAAAAACCGATAGAACGGGTACAGGAACAATTAGTGTATTCGGTTACCAAATGCGTTTTAATTTGCAGGAAGGGTTTCCCTTATTAACCACTAAAAAACTTCATACCAAAAGTATAATACATGAGTTGTTATGGTTTCTAATGGGCGATACCAATATTAAATACCTTAAAGACAATGGTGTAAGTATTTGGGATGATTGGGCCGATGAAAATGGAAATCTGGGCCCGGTATATGGATCGCAATGGCGCAGCTGGCCTTTGCCTAATGGTGGACATATTGATCAGATTACGCAAGTGATTGATATGATTAAAAAAAATCCTGATTCACGACGACTAATTGTAAGTGCCTGGAACGTAGCAGAAATAAATAATATGAAATTACCGCCTTGCCACGCTTTTTTTCAGTTTTATGTAGCAGATGGAAAATTAAGTTGCCAGCTTTATCAACGCAGCGCAGATATTTTTTTAGGAGTACCTTTTAATATAGCTTCCTACGCGCTATTAACAATGATGGTGGCGCAGGTATGCGGACTGCAAGCAGGTGAATTTATTCATACGCTTGGAGACGCACATCTTTATTCGAATCACATTGATCAGGCAAAACTTCAGTTAACACGTGACCTAAGAACCCTCCCGATAATGAATATTAATCCAGATGTTAAGTCTATTTTTGATTTTAAATTCGAGGACTTTCAATTAGAAAATTACGACCCTCATCCTCATATTAAAGCAGCGGTAGCGGTGTAGTGATTAATACTATACTAGATTAATAGCACCTTATAAATTACAAACACATATGATAGCGACTATATTTCATGCTGGTAAAGAATATAAAATTGATTTTTTTAAACCAATCGATATTTCCATTCCTCTAGTAGCAGATAAATCTTGTGTTAGTGCTTGGTATGTAGAACCTATGTCGCTTGAACCTGTGGTAATGGGTGATTGGATTGGCGATGTGAACCAGGGTGGAAGCGTAAATTTTAGAAACATTAAATTTAATCCTCATGGAAATGGAACGCATACAGAATGCGTGGGACATATCAGTAAAGAGTTTTATACGATAAATAAAAATCTGAATCGCTTTATGTTTGTAGCTGAAGTAATAACTGTTTTACCTCAGGTATTAGATTCAGGAGATTTTGTTATCACACGAAAACAATTGGAAACATTGCTTTCAGAAAGAGGAAAGCCAGAAGCGATAGTAATAAGAACACTCAGCAATGGCTTAAATAAATTAACAGTAAATTATAGTAACACTAATCCACCCTATGTATTAAAAGAAGCAATTGATTTTTTAAACGAGTTAGGAGTTGTTCATTTATTAATAGACATGCCAAGCATTGATAAAGAATCGGATGGTGGAAAATTAGAAGCGCATCACGCGTTTTGGAATTACCCACAAGACGCTCAATTACACAAAACAATTACTGAGTTCATATATGTGCCAAACGAAATTGAAGATGGTACTTATATTTTAAATTTACAGATTGCACCTTTTGAAAACGACGCGAGCCCAAGTAAACCTATACTTTATAAAGTGTTTTAATTATTTTGAAGCAGATTTATTTAGAAACTGTTCATCACTTAAACTCAATAAAAAGTTTTCTAAATCTTTTTTTTCTTCTTCACTTAAATTAAGCGGTTTATTTAATAAGCTATCTCTGTTTATCGAATTAGGAATAAATTTATCGGGCGTATCGTAATAATCAATTACTTCCCTTAAGGTTTTAAATTGTCCATTGTGCATGTAGGGTCCAGTTTGAGCGATGTTGCGCAGACCAGGTACTTTAAAAGCTCCAAGATCTTTTTTATTTCCACTTATTGTATAACGTCCTTCGTCATTTAAATTCTTTCCATTATAAAGTCCAATGTTTTTAAAACGATCATTTCCAGTAAAATCTACCCCAAAATGGCAATCAAAACACTTGCCTTTTTTATTGAATAGTTTTAACCCACGTTTTGCGCTTTCACTCATCAAGGTTGTATCATCACCGCTCATGTATTTATCAAAAACAGTATTGCCGGTTTCAAGCGTTTCTTCGTAGGCTGCAATGGCTTGTCCTAATAATGCTTTTGAAGGCACTTTACCATAAACATGCTGAAAAGCTTCTAAGTATTCTTTGTTTTTTAAAAGTCTACGAATGCTAAGCGTAAGTGGAAAATCCATTTCAACATGATTCTCCATTGGGCCAAGAGCTTGTTCAGATAAAGTTTCCGACCTTCCATCCCAAAAGTAAAAATTACGATTGCTCTGATTCATGGCACTAGGCGTGTTTCGCGTGCCTAAACGATGAAACACCCCTTCGCTTAAGGCGGTATTGTCGGCAAAGGCAAACTCGGGCTTGTGACAACTGGCGCAACTTATAGAGCTGTCGCGTGATAAAATGGGATCAAAAAATAAACGTTCTCCAAGTTCAGTTTCGGTTGTTATTTTTTCTTTTTTTACTGTTTCTACGCAACTAGAAAATAGTGTAAATACAGTAATCGTTTTTAATATCACTTTCATTTTTTTAACGCGTTCTAATCAATCTTTCAAATAAAAAACTCTACATTTAGGTTTTCCAAAAATAGGAATAAATTATAGACTTTAGCCCAGCTGAATGGACGATACAACAGAGGATATACCACAGAAAAAAATTCCTTTTAATAATTTATATTTAATTTCAGGTTTAGTGCACGGCTTTAATAAAAGCTGGATGTACGTTTTTACTATTCTACTTCTTGTTTTCGGCTATTTACTTTTTCAATCTGCTGTTGTTTCTCCTCTTGTAAATATTCTCATGGAGAATGGATATTCAATGACAGATATAACTAAAAACGCAAATTTACTCTTCGATGCAGATGCTTTAAAACTTGACCGAAACATAGTTCTATTACTTGAGTTAGGCATGTTTGTATTTGGTTTTATTGGGTTTTATGTTGGAGTGCGGTTTTTTCATCATAAACTGTTTACGAGTATTTTAACAGGTTATGAAACATTTCGTTACAAACGTTTTTTGTTTGCCTTTTTTGTTTGGGGCTTGTTATTAGTGTGTCTTGTACTTACTGAATATTTTCTTTTTCCGGCAGAAATTAGTATTCAGGGAAAAGAGGCGCTTGGCGGCGGAATTGAATTTAATTATACAGGTTTTTTTATATCACTATTAATTATGGTAGTGTTTATGCCTATTCAAACTGGTTTAGAAGAAGTGGTTTTTAGAGGTTATTTGATACAAGGTTTGTCTCAAGTGTTTAAAAACGGTTATGTACCGTTAATACTTACATCTGTATTGTTTGGTTTAGCTCACATGAGTAATCCTGAAGTAAAAGCGTATGGCTGGCCAATTATGTTAACATATTTTTGCGGTTTTGCTTTATTTATGGGGGCTATTACACTAATTGATGAAGGATTGGAGTTAGCCTTTGGCATACATTTTGCAAACAACATTGTGAGTAGCGTTTTAGTATCTACTCCAAACTCTGTTATAAAAACCTATTCTGTTTTTGAAACAACTGCGCAGGATCCTTATTCAGAAATGGGAACTTGGCTAATACTGGCTGTTGTAACTTTTGGAATTTTTTGGTTTAAGTACGAGTGGAAAAATTTTAGTCTGATTATAAAATAGTTGTTACGAAATATCCGTCGGTTGTTATAATACAAACAAGAGATGACGAAGGGTATTCTATATGACAATAAATAATAATAAAATGAACAAATGAAAAAAATAGTTTTAGGAGTTCTTCTTTTATGTGGAAGTAGTTTATTGGCAGATGAAACGTATCATTATTTTATTAATCTTACAAAGGTGAACAACGACAGGGTTTCCGTAGTTCTTACACCACCTGATCTTAAACAAGATGAAATAGAGTTTATGTTTCCAGCAATGGTGCCCGGAACCTATGAAGTTTATGATTTCGGAAGATTTATTTCCAATTTCAAAGTAAGCGGGAAAAGCGGTGTAGAAATTAAAGTGACAAAAGTTGATGTGAATACCTATAAAATCTCGCCGGCTTCTAAGATTGATAAAATTACTTATGATGTGGATGATACTTTTGATAAAACAGATCTTCCCAATACCAAAGAAAAGATAATATTTGAACCAGGTGGAACTAATTTTGAAGAAAATAAAAATTTCTCAATCAATACACACAGTATGTTTGGTTACATTAAAGGATTAGCAGATAGAAATTTTGTTTTAGAATTCGAAAAACCAAAAGGCTTTTATCCGTCAACAGGTTTATCGGATATTAAAATTGGTGAAAGTAAAGATGTATTAAGTGTGTTTGATTACCATGATTTAGCAGATTCGCCAATCATGTATTTTGTGCCTGATACATCCACCATATTAGTTGGAAATACAAATGTTTTGATTTCATGTTATTCGCCTAACAAATTCATTACTTCTAATTATATTGCTTCTACGTTAAAAGAACTTTTGTATGCGCAGCGTGATTATTTGGGTGGAGAATTACCTGTGAATAAATACGCGTTTTTATTTTACTTTATTGATAGACCAACTCTTTCTGGGTCTCATGGCGCTCTTGAACATTCTTATTCATCTTTTTATGTCATGCCTGAGTATGATAGTACTTCATTACAACAAAATATTCGCGATGTTTCTGCGCATGAATTTTTTCACATTGTTACGCCATTAAATATCCACGCCAAAGAAATTGGAGATTTTGATTTTAATGACCCTAAAATGAGTGAGCATTTATGGTTGTACGAAGGCATGACAGAATACGCAGCACATCATGCTCAAGTGAAAGCTGGTTTAATTGACATCAATCAGTACATGAGTGTAATGATGCAGAAATACGAAAATAGCATTGAAGGATACAACGATACGATGAGTTTTACTTACATGAGTAAACATGTTTTGGAAGAAAAGATTCACACGCAGTATGCCAACGTTTATGAAAAAGGTGCGGTTATTGGAATGTGTCTGGATATTTTATTAAGAGATTTAAGTAACGGCGAATATGGAACACAAAACTTAATGAAAGACCTTGCAACAAAATACGGTAAGAATAAATCGTTTAACGATGCAGATCTTTTTAACGACATTGAAAAATTCACGTATCCTGAAGTTGGCGAATTTCTGCGTAAGCACGTTGGGGGCAAAACACCATTGCCAATGGCCGATATACTTGGCAGAGTTGCAATTGAATTCGCTAACGAAACAGTACTTTATGAATTTACGTTAGGTAACCCCGACTTAAATTACAACGAAACAACAAGAAGGCTTTTTATTGAGAACGCAAGTGATTTGGACGAATTTGGTAAAGCCTTAGGTTTAAAAAAAGGAGACGAACTTTATAAATTAAATGGCATAGAAATTAAGATTGAAGAAGTGAAAGAAGTTATTGGAGATTATTATAACAAAGTAAAAGAAGGAGACAACGTGACTATTGAGATTTATCGTCCTAAAGCCCTCAACAAGAAAAAGTACAAGCAGAAATCAGTAAGTGCGAGCGCTCGAAAAATAAAAATAGTACGCAAAAACCAAATAGGACTCATGAAAGACGCCACCGATAAACAAAAGGCAACTTTAAAAAGTTGGGTACCTTTTTAATTTTTAATAGATTTAAATAACGTATTTAATTTAAAAATTTAACGAATGAGATTTAAAAAAAATAAGAATGTAATTTTAATCTTGTTGTTTGTTTTTATAGGAAACATAAGTTTTTCGCAAGGTTCTTTGCCTCCGGGGCAATTTACAAGCACGAACAAAAAGGCAATCAAACATCTTAACGAAGGTAAAAAAGCTTTTGAAGTAAAAAATGATGCTCAAGCAGAGAAAAGTTTTTTGAAAGCACTTGACGAAGACAACAAATTTATTGAAGCCGCTTTGGGATTAGCAAATTTATATCAGCTAACAAATCATCATGACAAAGCAATTGAGTATTTTAAAAAAGCAATTGAGATTAATCCAAAATTTTACACCTATAGTTTTTACTTTTTAGCGCAATCACTTTTAGCTACAGGTCAATATGAAGAGGCTAAAAAAAGTTTGGATGTTTTTTTAAGTTTAGATAGGATAAATCCTGACACGAAGGATAAAGCCGCAAGAATGCTCGTAAATGCTGAGTTTGGCATTACGGCGGTTAAAAATCCTAAACAATTTTCTCCTGTAAATGTTGGCGAAGGAATTAATACAGATTTGAACGAGTATTTTCCTGCCGTTACCGCGGATGGTAAAAGTTTCATGTTTACTCGTGGATTAAGGGTTCCAGACTTTCCTCAAAATGAGAATGAAGATTTTTTTATGAGTGTAAAAAGAAATGATGTTTGGCAGGAAGCAAGACCTATTTATGAAATTAATACCCCTGGTAATGAAGGTGCCCCAACTCTTTCAGCAGATGGTAACGTAATGTTTTTTGTTTCCTGTGCGAATCAATTTGGAGAATACAGTGCCCCAGACAGGAAAGGTTATGGAAGTTGTGATATTTTTTACGCTCAAAAAATAGATGGACGGTGGACACGTCCTAGAAATGCAGGAAGTTCGATTAACACAAGTCATTGGGAAACGCAACCAAGTTTCAGTAGTGATGGGAAAACTTTATATTTTATTCGTGGGCATGTTGTAAGAGGTGGCGTTCGTGAGCAAGATATTTATTATAGTGTTATTGGAGAGGACGGGAGATTTTCGGAGGCAGTTAAATTGTCCTCTGTAGTAAATACACCTTATAAGGAAGAGTCTGTTTTTATTCACCCTGATAATCAAACCTTGTACTTTAGTAGCGAAGGACATCCTGGAATGGGTGGCTTAGATATTTTTATGACAAAGCGCCAGGCGAATGGAGAGTGGGGTACGCCTGTAAATTTAGGGTATCCTATTAACAGTTATGAAGATGACAATAGTTTGTTAGTGGATCCAGAAGGTAAATTGGCTTTTTTCGCAAGTGCAAGAAAAGGTGGTTATGGAGGGTTAGATATTTATCAGTTTGAATTACCTGCGGATGTGCGTCCCGAAAAAATCACCTATGTAAAAGGTAAAGTCTACAACGCCAAAACAAAAGAACCTTTAGAGGCTAGCTTTGAATTAATAAACCTTGAAACACAATTGCAAACAACAAAATCTTACTCTCAAAAAAATGGCGAGTTTTTTGTGACTCTTACAGCAAACAAAAATTACTTGGTAAATGTGAGTAAAGAAGGTTTCCTCTTTTATAGTGATAACTTTAGTTTGAAAGAAATTCAAGCTGATTTTAATAAACCATTTCAATTGGATATTCCCCTTGAACCCATTGATGTTGGAAGCATTGTGGAATTAAAAAATATTTTCTTTGATGTAGATAAATGGGATTTAAAACCGGAAAGTAAAGCAGAACTGGATAAATTAATTTCTTTTCTTACAAAAAATTCGAATTTGAAAGTAGAGTTGGGTGGACATACCGATAACAGCGGTGACAAAAAAAACAACCTCACTTTATCTTCTAACCGCGCAAAATCCGTTTATAATTATTTAATTTCCGAAGGTAAAATTGTTGCTGAAAGACTTTCCTACAAAGGCTATGGAGATACTATGCCAAAAGCACCAAACGATACACCTGAAAACAAAGCAAAAAATCGTAGAACAGAATTTAAAATTATTGGGAAATAGAATTTTCTAATTAAAAGCTTTCACCCACTTACTCAGAACATACAATTTAAAAAGCATTTTATAATGAAAAGGCTTTGTGATATCACACTTTTTAAGTGAAGCATAATTTACAAAATCAAATTGCGCAGCTTTAATTTCTTTTAACATTGCAGGCTGCAAGGCAAACATCCATTTTTCCATGGGAGTTTCAAAGCCTTTCTTATCGTAACGCGTATAAATTTCTTCTGGCAATTTGTTTTTTACAGCTTCTCTTAATAAATATTTAGAAACGCCATTTTGAATTTTCTTATTTCCGTTAAAAGAAAATAATAGGTTGATTAATTCAATGTCGTCACTAAACGGGGTGCGACTTTCCACACTGTGCCACATACCGCAGCGATCTTCACATTTTAAAAACGATTTTAAGCGCGTTTGATAAATATCGCTCATAAGTTGTTCGTTTACATCGTTAAAATAAACGTAAGAATTTTTCACTTCTGAACTTGCAAGAAATTCGGGCGTAAAAAATAATGGAAGCTGACTCTTATTAAAATGATAACTGTGTTTTAAACGTTCTTTGGCGTAAAAGACAAAAGATCCAGGAATTGTTTTATTAGAAGATTGAATGTCACGTACAGCTTTGAAATAATTGTTGCGATGAAAAAGGTTATTCCATTTAGCCGTAAAATGGTGATGGTACCCGCCAAAAAGCTCATCGGCACCCTGACCATCGAGTACAACTTTTATTTTATTTTGTTTCGCAAGTTCCATTACCTTATACTGCGCATAAGTACTTGTACTCCATATTGGCACATCTTGCGAATAAATTAGAGCGTCTACTTCTTTTTCGAAACTTTCTAAAGTCGGTTCAATTTTATGATGTTTAGCATGAATTCGTTTTGCAACCAGGTCAGCGAAGTGTTCTTCGTTAAAAGTTTCAGAACGAAAAACAGAAGTAAAACAGTGTATAGGTTGTTTAGTGATTTCAGCCATCGTTACTGCAAGCGCACTGCTATCAATACCTCCGCTTAAACAGGTTCCTACTTCTACATCACTCCGTAAACGAAGCTTGACAGAGTTTTCAAAAGTTGTTTTTATTTTTTCAATGAGCTCGTTTTCATTCAGAGAATCATTTTTTAGATTAACATGATCCTTTAGGTGATAGTAACTATAGGTTTTTAGTGATCTAGTGTTAAGGTCATAAACTAGATTAGTTCCCGGTGATAATTCAAAAACACCTTCAAAAAAATTAGCGGGTTCACTTTCCAAAAGATCATTGACGAGATATTCATGTAGAGCCTTTCTATTAATTTTAAAAGGAACTAACCCAGATTTAATAAACGCTTTTTGCTCACTTGCAAAAGAGAAGACCTGTTTATTGTTTACATAATAAAAAGGTTTAACTCCTAAACGATCGCGGGATGCAAAACATATTTTTTTCTCAGTATCATAAATACAAAAAGCCCACATGCCATTGAAACGTTTCACGCAATCAAATCCCCATTCTTGGTATGCAGCTAACACAACTTCAGTGTCGCTTTCAGAAATAAAGGAATGTCCAAGTTGTTTTAATTCTTCTCTTAATTCAAGGTAGTTGTATATTTCGCCGTTATAAGTAATCCAGTTTTTAGAATTACTGTTACACATGGGCTGGTGTCCGCTATCGCTGAGGTCTATTATTGAAAGTCTCCGATGTGCAAAAGCTAGAAAAGTATCGGGCGACTCTTTTGGAATTTCTTTTTTTGGAACATAATTTAAATCCGTACGTGAAAATGTTTGAACGGTATTGGAGTAAGGGGTAACATTATTTTCTGTTGCAAGAATAAAGCCTTCGCCATCTGGACCACGGTGAAGAATTATTTTACTCATGGAAACAATCTTTTCAGGAAGGTGCGTATCTTCAATTTGTTTTAAAATTATTCCTGCAATTCCACACATAAGAGGATGGGTTTAGTTTACCCACATAAAAACTTTTTTATTGTCAACGAATTTTTCCGTATCCTTTTCCAAAAGAATAAAACAAAAATCAATCAAGGGAAGTAAACCCAGAACACCTCCAAAACTAGCAATGTAAACAACCGGCACATAAGGAGCAGTTCCAAGATAAATACGATGAAGGCCAACAATGCCAAAAGGAAGTGGAAAGGCTAGAGCTGCTGCTGTTAATTTTTTGTTTTTATTATGTTTAAAGTGAAAAAATCGGAGAACAGGAGTCGGACGATTCTTATTTAAATCCATTATTTCAGTAAAATAGGAATCCAACGCGTCAAAATTCAAATCTTTTGAAAGTGATAACTTGTTTTCTAAAACGATAAAGGAACTTGAGTTAATTTTATTTATGCAAAATAATTCTTGAGAAAAAATTAAACAGAAAAGTAATAAAATTGATTTAACGCGCATTTCAGGCCTTTATCTTAATTATTTTGTTTGATTCGTTTTTCAAAGGTATCAAATTCTTAATATCAAGAAGATTTCAAAGAAGATTTTGTTATAAAATAGGAAGAGATTTTTACTTTTGTTTTTCTATATTTGAACCCTTAAAAATTATATTTTGACTTTAATTAAAAGTATATCAGGAATTAGAGGAACTATTGGTGGTAAACCCGATAATGGTTTAACACCGTTAGATATTGTGAAGTATGCTTCTGCATACGGAACCTTGATTTTAAAAAACAGTGGATCAAAAAATCCAACTGTAATTATTGGTCGCGATGCACGTATTAGCGGGCAAATGGTAACCAGTATTGTTAGTGGAACGCTTATTGGATTGGGAATCAATGTTATTGATCTTGAATTGAGTACCACACCAACGGTTGAAATGGCAGTAACCGAACTTAAAGCTCAAGGTGGTATTATTTTAACAGCAAGCCATAATCCAAAACAATGGAATGCACTTAAACTTTTAAATGAAAAAGGTGAATTTATAAGTGAAGAAGTCGGACAAGAGATTTTAAAACTGGCTGAAACATCTGCGTTTAATTATGCAGAGGTTACTGAATTAGGTAAGTGTTCCGTGAATACTGATTTTCTGGAAACGCATATTCAAAAAATACTCAATCTTCCTTACGTTGATATAAAGGCTATTGAAAACGCAAATTTTTCAATTGTTTTAGATGCAATTAATTCTAGTGGAAGTATTGCAGTACCGGCTTTATTGGCCAAACTTGGAGTTAAGAAGGTTCATATAATACATGGTGAACCTACTGGGGATTTTGCACATAACCCAGAACCGTTACCAGAACATTTAACCGATCTTAGTAACACGGTTAAAAAACAAAAAGCGCATCTCGGAATTAGTGTTGATCCTGATGTTGATCGTTTAGCTTTTGTTTGTGAAGACGGTGAAATGTTTGGAGAAGAATATACTTTGGTGGCTGTGGCTGATTATGTTTTAAAGCTAAAAAAAGGAAATACAGTTAGCAATCTTTCTAGCACCCGTGCGTTAAGAGATGTGACGGAAGCTAGCAATGGAAGTTATGCAGCATCGGCTGTTGGTGAGGTAAACGTGGTTACAAAAATGAAGGAAACCAATGCCGTAATTGGTGGTGAAGGTAATGGCGGAATTATTTTGCCTGAGTTACACTATGGTCGAGATGCGCTTGTTGGAATTGCTATTTTTCTTACTCATCTTGCTAAATTCGGAAAATCGGTCTCCATGCTTCGCAGTACTTATCCAAATTATTTTATTTCAAAAAATAAAATTGAATTAACTCCGCAAATTGATGTGGATAAGGTATTAATCGCTATCAAAGAAAAATATAAAAACCAACCTGTAAATACCATCGATGGTGTGAAAATAGAATTCAACAAAGAATGGGTTCATTTAAGAAAAAGTAATACCGAACCTATTATTAGAATTTATAGCGAAAGTCAAACCGAATCAACGGCAGACAGTCTTGCGAAAAAAATCATTGCGGATATAAAAGAGATAATAAGAGGTTAATAACCTAGTGCTTACAGCGTTTCCTTTACTTCATTACTGCACATTAATTGTTAAAGAGTCATCTTGCTAAATCAATTAGCATCACTTTAATACAGCTAATAATGGGTGTATATTTTAAAGCTATTTTTTCTATATTTACGTATATTTTTGTGTACTCAGTTCTTGTACTACTATCTTATACAATTTTTTAAAATGAATAAAAACAGACATATTAACAAGGCAATAATTCTATCTGTGATGCTCATCTGTTCTTTAAGTAGTTCAGCTCAAGAGTGGACATGGATTAAAGGTTCCAACACATACGGTGCCTTTGGAGTTTATGGGATCCTGGGTACTCCGGCAGTTTCCAATATACCGGGTGCCAGAGAGTCAGGTGCAACTTGGACCGACAATAGCGGTAATTTATGGCTCCTTGGAGGAAATGGCATGTCATCTGCTGCAAATGGTAGGTTAAATGATCTCTGGAAATTTGATCCTACAACACATAACTGGACATGGATGCATGGTTTAAATGCAATCAATCAAAATGGTATTTATGGCGTTAAAGGTGTTTCTTCGGCACTTAATATGCCCGGAAGTAGGTACCATTCTGTAACTTGGACTGATAATAGTGGAAATTTATGGTTGTTTGGAGGTTATGGAAATGACGCGCTTGGGTCAGTTGACAATTTAAATGATTTGTGGAAATATAATATTGCTTCAAATCAATGGACATGGGTAAGTGGAAGCAGTACAATCAATCAATATGGATCTTATGGTACCATCGCAGTAGCTTCTGTAACAAACACGCCAGGAGCAAGGAGAATAAGTACTGGTTGGAAAGATAATAGTGGTAATTTATGGCTTTTTAGTGGGTATGGTCTCGGAAGCTCCAGCGGGCCAGATGGTTTAAATGATTTATGGAAATATGATCCTGTTGGAAATACATGGACATGGGTTAAGGGTTCAAATAATACAGCGCAAATTGGAACCTATGGAACCAAAGGAATTGCTAATAGCTCAAACACGCCTGGAACAAGATATGGAGCGAAATCGTGGAAAGATAATAGTGGTAATTTATGGTTGTATTCAGGTTATGGGTACGCATCTTCTTCAATCGGTTATTTAAACGATGTATGGAAATTCAATGTTTCTACCAGCCAATGGACTTGGATGAATGGCTCAAACACTCAAGATGCAACAACTTTAGCTGGAACTCAAAGTGTACCTTCTTTAACTGCCTCCCCTGGAGGAAGGCACCTTTCTTCTCTTTGGTCAGATGCAAATGATAATATGTATGTGCATGGCGGTTCAGGCATGTCTTTTGGTGGCCCGCAGCAACTAAATGATACATGGAAATATAATTGCACCACAAATGAATGGGCCTATGTAAGAGGCTCATTATATGAAATAGCTGGTAACTACGGCACAGCAAGCGTTACAGCTACTTCTAATGATCCTGGGTCAGGATATTCACGTATGAGTTGGAAAGACAATTCAGGAAACTTCTGGCTCTTTGGTGGTGTTGGCTACGATATAAATGCAAATTTTAGCTATTTGAATGAATTATGGAAAATGAATCCTTGTGTGGCCGGAGCGCCAATAAATACCTCTGTTTTTTCTGGTCAAAATGCCTGCACGGGTAGCTCAGCCACTTTAAGCGCAATTAGTAATACCAATCCAATTTCCTGGTATTCTACATCTACCAGTACAACCGTATTAGGAACTGGGACAACTTATGTGACAGGTGCCCTATCTAGCGGCACTGCGGTTACTAACAGTTACACCTATTATGCCTCAGCAACAAATACTTGTGGTGCGAGTTTGGCAAGAACGCCAATAGTAGTGACGTCTAATAGTATTTATCCTGTGGTAACAACCGGAGCTGTTTATACGGTTGGGATTGCCATTCCTAATGGCGCAACTCCAAATAGTGACTGGTATGCCTGGGTTCACAATTTTGCTGATCCTGTGCCAACAGGAGGGATTATTGTTGGGATGGATCTGACCTGTGATTTGGTAGATCAAGGCTGGGGTGGGAGTGGAGCTGGAGCCAACCTACAAGTTGCCGATCAAACAATAGGTGTTCCGATTTTGTATCATAGCATTGCTTCTCATACTGTAAGTACAACGGCACCTTTTCCAACTTATGTATACGGAGGAACAAACACATTTAAAATGTATTTTGTTGGTTGGAGTGGTTGGCAGGGGTTTATCAGTAATGCATATTTGGTAATCAGATATCAAATTAAGCCTTCAGCACCTATTAATATTTGCCAGAACTCACCAATAAATTTAAAAGGCTACGGAGCTGCTACTTATAGCTGGACAGGTAGTGTTGTTGATAACGTGCCAGCATATCCTAACACCACGCAAAGTTATACGGTTACCGGTTACAATGTTTATGGTTGCCCAAACTCAGCAGTGCAGCAAGTAATTGTTACACCTTCACCAACACTTTCTTTAACAGGTAACACACTTGTTTGTATGGGGGCTTCCGTTACTCAATCAGCTACAATAACAGGAACTTCACATACTTTTTCATGGAACACCGGCTCTACAACAAGTTCTATAAGCTCAACACCAACGGTTACTACAAGGTATTCAGCTATTGCAATGAATACACTTACAGGATGTTCGCATACAGTTTCCAGACAAATAAAAGTTAGTTCACTTCCTTTTATTTCCGTCTCTGCATCTTCAAATAGTTTTTGTGCGGGACAAACAACATCTCTTGCTCTGACAACTAATGGAACTTCTTATGCATTGAATTTTGATGGGATTGATGATTACGTTAATACAAGTGCAATTTCCACCGAGTTAGGTAAGGCCGATTTTAGCATTGAAGCTTGGATAAAAACAACCGGAATCTCACAAGGTATCGTTGTTTTTGCAAATGCCAATAATTCATGGGAAACAGGGGAGAAGTGTATGTACCTTGATGCATCTGGAATACCCTCGTTTGTTGGCTATGGTAATGACTATATTCTGGGAACCACACCTGTTAATGATGGTTTGTGGCACCATGTGGCCGTAGTTTGGGATTATACTGGAGGTACTTCCGGGATTGGAAAGATTTATGTTGACGGTGCAGATAATACATACTCGGTCAGCTATTGGGCTAATAATAATAACAATGTTGGAACCTTTAAAATTGGAAGACCAAATTATTATCCTACAGAAGCACCAAATTATTTTACAGGTTTAATTGACGATGTTAGAATTTGGAACGTTGCACGAACAGCTTCACAAATTTCTACAAATCGTAATAGCTGTTTATTAGGAAATGAATCCGGACTGCAAGCTTACTATTCTTTTGAAGATGGTACCGGTTATTCCACACTATCAGATCAAACTGGATTGGGAAATACAGGTACATTAACGAACATGAGCACTTCAACGGCTTGGTTAAATGGAGTCAGTAATTGTTCGAGTAACTACGTTTCATATTCGTGGCTGCCAGGGGGGGCAATAACACCATCTGTTGTTCTTACTCCTTCCGTAACTAATGTATATACAGTTACGGTAACGGATAATTATTTATGTAATTCAACAACAACAAAAAGCATTACAGTTAATCCAAGCCCTTTAATATCAGTAAATAGCGGCGGTATTTGTGAAGGTGGATCTTTTACAATTAGTCCGAGTGGTGCTGTTTCATATACCTTTTTAAGTGGATCCACGGTTGTTACACCAACTGCGAGCGCGTCTTTCTCAATTATTGGTACAAGTGCTTTTGGTTGTATATCAAGTAGTGCAGGAATTTCCAATATAACGGTAAACCCGTTACCAGTATTAAGTATTAGTGGGCCAGTGGCAGTGTGTTCAGGCTCCTCGGTTGCACAAACGGTAAGTGGTGCAAATTCATATTCTTGGAATACAGGTTCAACAAACGCACTAATTTCCGTATCACCAACGGTTGCTACAACCTATTCAGTAATTGGTATGAATACAGTAACAGGTTGTTCTTCTTCAACATCCAAAATTATCAATATTGGAACCCCTCCAGTTGTCAATGTTAATGGGGGAAATGTTTGTCAAGGGGGTACTTTTACCCTCTCGCCTTCGGGAGCTTCTACCTATACCTTTTCGAATGGCACAACTACAGTGTCTTCGGTAGTTTCTCCTTTAGCAAATACGAGTTACTATGTGTCTGGTACAAGTTCCCTCGGTTGTGTTTCTATAATACCAGCCATTGCTAACGTAATTATAAATCCTGCACCAGCAATAGTAGTTAATAGCGGTGGTATCTGTGCTGGTACTGTTTTTACAATGACACCAACAGGTGCGAATACGTACACGTTCTCTAACGGATCCTCAACAGTATTACCAACTGCTAACACAAGTTATTCTATTACAGGAACGAATGTATTAGGTTGCGTCTCTATTGTTCCTTCAATTGCAAGCGTTACAGTTAACTCTCTTCCGGTTATATTAGCATCTAACGCTACTGTGTGTGCAGGAAGTAACTACAGCTTAGTAGCCTCTGGTGCAAATACCTATACCTTCGCTAATTCTCTCGGACCTGTCTCCCCTTGGGTTTCACCGCTTGTAAATACAACGTATTCAATAAGTGGAACAAATTCTCAGGGTTGTATTTCCGCTAGTCCTGCAATAATGCAGTTAAGCGTTTCACCACTTCCAACTGTAGCCGTTAATAGTGGTACCGTTTGCTCAGGTAGTATATTTACTTTAACACCAAATGGAGCTTCAACTTACTCTTATTCTAGTGGATCATCTACAGTTTCGCCATCGAGTAATATTTCATATTCAGTAACAGGAACAAGTGCACTTGGCTGTATTTCTGCAACTCCCGCTGTTGCAAACGTTACGGTTTTAACTTCACCGTATATTACGGTAAATAACGGTGTTATCTGTGCAGGTGATATTTTTACAATGACTCCATCTGGTGCCTCTAGTTATTCGTTTTCGAGCGTTTCACCTACAGTTTCTCCAACAATAAATTCTAGTTATACCGTTATTGGAACAAATTCACTGGGCTGTACTTCTAGTAATATGGCTATCTCAAATGTAATTGTCAATCCAAAACCTACTGTTTCTGTGCTAGGTAATACTGTTATTTGTAAAGGATCTAGCACAACACTTTATGCCACAGGCGCTAATAGTTATACTTGGAATGGGGTTCCTACTAGTGCAACGCAAATCCTTTCACCCACTGCTACTGTCGTGTATACTGTTATTGGTAGTAATATAAATCTATGTAAAAACACAGCAACTGTTAATGTGGTGGTTAATCAGTTACCCATTCTTAGTTTAAATTCCGGAACGGTTTGTCCTTTGAGTGAATTTACCATTATTCCTACAGGTGCGGTTACGTATTCATATTCCAGCGGATCTAATGTAGTAGTTCCAAGCATTACCAGTAGTTACTCAGTTATTGGTACAGACGTTAATGGCTGTGTTTCACAAATACCAGCGGTTACTACAATTACGGTTATCAATGCTATTTCAATTACTGCTAGTGGTGTTAGTTTGGTTTGTTCAGGACAACCCGCTTTGCTTTCAGTAACTGGGGCAAATAGTTATACTTGGAGCACTGGAGCAAACTCAAATACAGTTGCACCAACACCAAGCGTAAGTTCGACTTACAGTGTAGTTGGAGCGATTGGAACATGTATGGATACGGCTTTAGTTTCGGTCAATGTTAATCAACTTCCCAGTATTTTGGTTGGCTCCTCCTCATCTCTTGCTTGTGTAGGTGAAAGTTCAACTTTAACAACAACCGGTGCGGTAAATTATGTTTGGAGTTCTGGTGAAACAGATGGGGTGATTATAATTAATCCTGTTATTACAACTAATTATACTGTTGTGGGCATAGATGGAAATGGATGCTCAGGTAAAGCAGTATTTACTCAAAGTGTTTCAGAGTGTCTCGGGATTGATTCTAAAAATGTAAATAATTTGTTAATTAAACTGTATCCAAACCCAAATAACGGAGAATTTATAATTGAAGTGACAAAGACCTATAAAATGATTATGATGAATGCTTTAGGACAAATCATGAATGAAAAAATCTTAGTTGAGGGAATAAATAAAATTATTTTGGACGAGTCAAAAGGAATTTATTTTGTTTCCCTCAGTGACGGAATTATCAGTAAAACTATAAAAGTAATTAAAGAATAAAATGAGAGTTTGTTTTGTGATAATTTAATTTGTACCCAATTTTTAAACAGCATGGTAATGAATTATTTAGATTCAAATCAAACGATTGATTTTGCTCATAAATCGTAAAAATTTTGTGAAACTTTTTATCGGCTACTGCGTATATAAACCAGTATTATGCATGTTGTGTAATCCAAAAAAAAGGTTTAATTTTATTACTATATATCCAAGAACTATGAAAAAACTATACCAAGCACTTACATTAGCATTAATTTTTAGCTCTAGTATTGAATGCACTGCTCAGTCAGAAATATGGGGCCTGAATGCAAACGGAGTTAATGGCTATGGATCTATTTACACATTACCTACCGGAAGCACTGGCTTAAGT
This sequence comes from Aurantibacillus circumpalustris, assembly GCF_029625215.1. Lineage (GTDB taxonomy): Bacteria > Bacteroidota > Bacteroidia > B-17B0 > Aurantibacillaceae > Aurantibacillus > Aurantibacillus circumpalustris. The sequence goes on along the minus strand of NZ_CP121197.1, from coordinate 4,026,640 downwards.
GCTCAATATAGCTTTAGTGGCAGTGTGGGAGCGAGTCCCCAATACTCAAAACTAATTGAAGTACCTGGTGGGAAACTGTACGGTATGACAAGTGCTGGAGGACTTAATAACGCCGGCGTAATCTATGAGTACGATACCCTTACAAATAATTATGCAAAAAAGTTTGATTTTAGCTCTAACAATGGTACAGCTCCAAATGGCTCTTTAGTGAGAGCTTCCAATGGTAAACTTTATGGTATGACTAGACTTGGAGGAGCTAATAATTTGGGGGTTATTTTTGAGTATGACATTAGTACGAATGTTTTTACAAAAAAAGTTGATTTTACAGGAACTACTGGCAGTGCAATTGGAGGTCAACCTTATGGGGCGCTAATCGAATCTGCACCAGGCAGTGGTAAACTATACGGTATGACTAAGTTTGGTGGAGCTGGTAATATTGGTGTTATTTTTGAATACGATTATGTAAATAACATTTATACTAAAAAAGTTGATTTTACTGGAAATGCTGGCTCTTTTGCAGGTAGCGGCCCGTTTGGTCAGTTAACGAAAGCGAACGGAAATCTATTTTACGGTATGACTTTTATTGGTGGTGTTAATGGAGCAGGTGTTATTTTTGAATATGACTATGTAAATGATGTTTATACAAAAAAGATAGATTTAGCAACCGCATCAGGGTCAAATCCTCAGGGATCATTAATCCTTGTTGGGTCTAATCTTTATGGTTTAACTTTTGTAGGTGGCGCAGGATCTCCTGCGGGTGGTGTTATTTTTAAATACGATTATACTTTTAATACTTACACTAAAATTATTGATTTGTCAGGTACGGGTGGTGCTAATCCAGCGGGAGATCTTGTTGCTGCCGCTAATGGGAAGTTATATGCAATGACGAGGCTAGGAGGTGCAAATGGAGCTGGTGTTATTTTTGAGTTAGATCTCTCAGGGCCAACCTACACAAAGAAAATTGACTTAGCGAATACGACTCTAGTTGGAGGCCAACCTTATGGCTCCTTGCTACAAGTATCTACTGGGAAAGTTTATGGTGTAACTTCTAGTGGAGGTACTCTTGGTGTTGGTGTTATTTTTCAATACAACATAAGTAGTAATACCTACACAAAAAAGATTGATTTTAATGTATCTGAAGGCATAAACCCAAGCGGGCACTTAATTCAAGCAAGCAACGGTAAATTCTATGGTATGACAACAGGCGGCGGCGCCAACAACCTTGGCGCTTTGTTTGAATATAATAAGACCGGACAAACGTATAGTAAAAAAGTTGACTTAACTTCTACTACAGGAAATACTCCAACAGGTTCCTTATTAGAAGCTACCAATGGCAAACTTTATGGTGTAACCTCCCTCGGCGGTTCTTCCTCCTCTGGTAGCTTGTTTGATTATGATGTTTTAACAAATATTTTAACTAAACGAGTTGATTTTAGCGCAACTAACGGGGCCGAACCGAATGGTTCACTGATCCAGTTTTCTTCAAACGGTAAATTGTATGGCATCGCTAAGTATGGTGGAGCAAATAGCCAAGGAGCTATTTTTGAATTTGATCCTCTTACGAATACTTACACAAAAAAAATAGATATGTTGGCCGCGAGCGGTTACAGTGCCTATGGTTCTCTGGTTGAATCTTCAGGTAAATTATATGGAATGACTTCGGCGGGTGGGCTTAATAATTTAGGCGTTATTTTTGAGTACGACCCTTTATTAAATACTTACACAAAAAAAATTGATTTTAGCGGAACTACCGGCGCAGCAATAGGTGCTAATCCTTTTGGGTCTCTTGTTACAACCGCAACAGTTGGAGTATTATATGGGATGACAAAAGCAGGTGGAGCAAATGATCTAGGTGTTATTTTTGAATACAGTGTTTTATCAAATACCTACGCAAAAAAATACGACATGACTGGTTCGAACGGTTCGATGCCACTCGGTTCTTTAATTAGGGCAGCCAATAATAAGTTATATGGAGTTACAAATACAGGCGGTACAAATTCTTCAGGAGTGCTTTTTGAATACGACATGTCAACGACAGTTTATACAAAAAAAATTGATTTTTCTCTCGCTACTGGAAACTACCCCGCTTATACCCAATTATTAGAAGTGTGTACTAAACCACTTACTCCTGGAGCCATAACATCAAGCACGAATTCAATCTGTTTTTCGGATGCAAGTGCCAAGAGTTTTAGTATAAGCGCTGTTGCTAACGCCACCGCTTATGCATGGACTTTACCCTCGGGTGCTTCAATAACATCTGGTAGCACAATAGCAAATATTGTAACTAATTTATCTGGAGTTGCAGTAGGTTCATACACATATGGAGTTTCTTCTGTCAACGAATGTGGTACTGGTACATTGAGTATTAATACGATCACTATTAATGCTATACCATCTATTAACGTGAATAGTGGCCCCATATGTGCAGGCTCCTTTTTTACAATTGTTCCTACTGGAGCTTCAACTTATTCTGTGCAAGGAAATTCTTTTCAGGTATCACCTTCCTCTAATACTACCTACACGGTTGTGGGTTATAGTTCTCTTGGTTGCGCCTCATCAAACACACCAGCTGCTTCTGTTACCGTGAACGCACTTCCTATAATAGGAGTAAATAATGGTACTGTTTGTTCAGGTACCCCATTTACGATTACTCCAATTGGTGTTATCACATCAACGATTTCAGGTGGTTCATTTGTTGTGTCACCAACAACAAATACTTTTTATACAATTACAGGAACTGACGGAAATAACTGCGTCTCTGCAAATACAGCTACTTCAAACATAACAGTAAACCCATTGCCGTCTATTTCAATGAGCAGTAGAACAATGTGTGCTGGCGGTTCCGCAACACTTTCTCCTAGTGGAGCGTCTAATTACACCATTGGTGCGTTAATTGGAGCTGGTCCATTTGTGGTGAGCCCTGCAATTACGACAAGTTATTCGGTAGTTGGTGAAAGTTCTTTTGGTTGCATTTCCTCAAATACACCTATAGCTTCTGTAACCGTATATACTTTACCATTAATTTCCGTGAATAGCCCTACAATGTGTTTGAATAAGAGTGCTGTTATTATTCCTTCTGGAGCAGGTACGTCCGGAACCTATACTGTAGGCGTTTTAAATGGTGCCGGACCATTTACTGTTACCCCTGGCTCGACTACAAACTATAATGTTTCCGGAACTAGTTCATTAGGTTGTATTTCCTCAAATACGGTGGTTTCGGCAGTTACTGTTTATTCATTGCCGGTTGTTGCTGTTAATAGCGGATCAATTTGTTTTGGAGGAATTCACACATTTAACCCAAGTGGAGCAGTTAGCTACACCATGACTGGTCCGTTAATAGGCACTACATTTACCGCATCTCCTCCATCAAGCACTAGTTATACTTTCTCAGGAACGAGTTCAGCTGGTTGTGTTTCTCAGTTTCCAGCTACAGGAAATGTGACCGTGAATGCTTTGCCAACCTTATCAGTTAATAGCGGCACCGTTTGTGCAGGAAAAGCATATACTATAAGCCCATCTGGAGGAACAAACTATACTATTCAGCCGGGGACGGTGATCAGTTCTACAGGAGCGATTGTTAGTCCCACAGGTAATACTGTTTATTCAATAATCGGTCAAAATGCGCTGGGTTGTGTGTCTTCAAGCCCAATTAATTTGAGTGTCACTATCATTGCGTTACCTGTTGTATCAGCCACGAGTGGTGCAATTTGTATTGGAGATGTTTTTACCACTAATGTTAGCGGTGCAGCATCCTATACATATTTTTCGACAGCTCCAAGCGTTACAGCGCTGGGATCGGTTACATTAAATCCAAGTAGCACAACTAACTACAGTTTGTATGGAACAAGTTCCGTAGGATGTATTTCAACTATTCCAGTTATTATGACTATAACTGTAAATCCATTGCCTATTATTAGTGTGGGTAGTGCTTCAAATGGAATTTGTATTGGCGAATCAGCTACATTAACCGCCTTCGGTGCTAATACTTATAACTGGGGAACGTCTACAAATTCTTTAATAGTTGTTTCTCCTGTTATAAATACAACTTATTCTGTAACAGGAACGGATTTGAATGGCTGCTCTAATCAAACAGTTTATCCTTTAACGGTTAATGTGCTTCCTACAATTAACGTCATCAGCGGCGCAATTTGTCCTGGTAATTGTTTCACCTTAACACCAAGTGGTGCCTTCACATATACTTATTTGTCTGTAGGCAGTAGTGTTATTTGCCCATCTGTAACAACAAATTACTCAGTCACTGGAACCAGTGCTGCAGGATGTGTATCTGCATTGGCTGGAGTGGCAACAGTTAGTGTTGTAAATATTCTAACGGTTACAATAAGTGGTAATACAAGCGTTTGTCTTGGAGGAACTTTAAACTTAACCGCTAATGGGGCAAGTAACTATAATTGGAGTACTGGCGATGCAACAAATGCTGTTACAGTTTCACCTACAAGTAATGTAACCTACTCGGTGCTCGGTTCAAGCGGAACTTGCAGTAATACAGCTAGTGTTTTAATTACTGTAAATCCATTGCCAACAGTTACAGCCGTGGCAAGTAGATCAATTGTTTGTTTAGGTGAAAATGTTGAATTAACCGCAAGCGGGGCTGTTTCGTATTCTTGGAACACAAGTTCAACTAACGCTTCAGTAATAGTAACACCAATTGTTTCTTCAAGTTATACGGTTACAGGCGTTGATGCAAATGGCTGTTCAGAAACGGGCACTGTAAATATATTGGTTAGTGAGTGTACTGATTTAAATAAACTCGTTACTGGTTCATGGCAATATGCCGTTTATCCTAATCCAAATATTGGAGAGTTTGTGATTGAAACTTCTGCCGGACTGACTATAACCATTATTAATGCTTTAGGTCAGAATGTTTTAACTCAACAATTAAGCCAAGGTAAAAATTCAATTAATTTGAATGAGCAACCAAAAGGAATATACTTTGTTCAACTTAAGAATGGAAATTCAACAAAAATTGTGAAGGTGGTAAAACAATAGTTTTCCATTTCAAAGTGTCTTAAATTTAAAAAGCAGGAAGAGTTTCCTGCTTTTTTTGTTAAAACGACAATTCCAATATATTAAAGGATTTCGTTAAATTTGCAGCGTAAAATAGCAAGTATTAGTTAGATCGATCTGGAATGAAAGTGTATTTAGACAACGCAGCAACAACCCGTCTTGACGAGGAGGTTTTAAAAGCTATGATGCCATTATTGGCAGAAGATTTTGGGAATCCTTCTTCAATACACTCATTTGGAAGAAAGACAAGAGCTTCAATTGAAACTGCACGAAAAACGGTTGCTAAAATCTTAAATGTTACACCGGCAGAAATATTTTTCACTTCTGGAGGAACTGAAGCTGATAATATGGCCATTACTCAAAGTATTGAAACGCATGGTATCACTCATGTTATTTCGAGTCAAATTGAACATCATGCTGTAGAACATACAATTAAAGTTTTAGAAAAAGCAGGGAAAATAAAAGCAAGTTGGGTTAAAAGCGATAAAAATGGGAATATTGATTTAATTAACCTGGAAGAGCTTTTAAAAAACAACCCACGCAGTCTTGTTTCTCTTATGCATGCAAATAATGAGATCGGCACTCTTCTCCCATTAAAAGAAGTGGGTGAACTTTGCGAAAAATACAATGCTATTTTTCATAGTGATACAGTTCAAACTATGGGACATTATAAGATGAATCTTCGTGAATTGAAAGTGCACTTTGTTACTTGTGCGGCTCATAAGTTTCATGGCCCAAAGGGCGTAGGTTTTTTATACATAAATCATCTGTGTAAAATTTCACCTTTTATACATGGAGGTGCGCAAGAAAGGAATATGCGAGGAGGAACTGAAAATGTTGCAGGTATTATTGGATTAGCAAAGGCACTTGATATTTGTTTTAATGAAATGGAAGCGCATCAAAAGCATATTATGGAATTAAAAGATTACATGCGTGAAAGTTTAATTAAAAAGATTCCGGACATCGAATTTAATGGAGAAGTTTCACACGATAAATCACTTTATACTGTTTTAAATTGTCGTTTTCCAAATCACCCAGATGCTGAGATGATTTTATTCAACTTAGATATTATGGGAATTGCTGCTAGTGGTGGAAGTGCTTGCAGCAGTGGAAGTAATCAAGGAAGTCACGTTTTAAGAGGTTTAGGAATTGAAATGGAAAGACCTTCGGTGAGATTTAGTTTTAGTAAATACACTACGAAAGAGGAGATTGATTTTACACTTTCTAAATTAACTGAATTATTTGCCGTAAAGGCAAAGGTTTAAAGTCATAAAAACACACACAATAAATAAACAATTATGTCAGATATTAAGTCGGTATTAGAGAACACTAAAAGTTTTATGGAAAAAGCTATTTCGCATTTGGAGCTTGAGCTACAAAAAGTAAGAGCTGGAAAAGCTAATCCTGTAATGCTTGAAAACGTGATGGTAGATTATTATGGAAGTAAAGTGCCCATTAGTAATACAGCAAGTGTAACCACGCAGGATGCTAGGACTCTTGTTGTTCAACCATGGGAAAAAACAATGCTAACGCCAATTGAAAAGGCTATACAAATGGCGAATCTAGGATTGAATCCTCAAAACGACGGTGTGTTAATTAGAATCATGATTCCGCCTTTAACAGAAGAACGCAGGAGAGATCTCAGTAAAATGGCGAAAAGTCTTGGAGAAGATGCAAAGGTAGGAATACGTACTGCTCGTAAAGAAGCTATGGAGCAAATTAAGAAGTTACAAAAAGATGGTCTACCTGAAGATGAGGCTAAAAGTGGCGAAACCCAGGTTCAAACCTTAACCGATAATTATGTTGGCAAAGTAGACAAACATATTGAACAAAAGGAAAAAGAGATTATGACTGTATAGATTTTATTGAAGAATTAAATGAAAAAACCCGCTCAGATATCTATCTGAGCGGGTTTTTTGTTAATTAAAATTTTGAGTGTGATTTAAGTCTTCAAATTTATAAGTCAACCAATCTGAATCCAAACATTATATAAATTGGGTAAGAAATCGCAATAATTTAATTAACAGGAGCGAATTAAGCTAACTTCACGTTAACTGCGTTCAATCCTTTTTTACCTTCCTGAATGTCAAAAACAACTTCGTCGTTTTCACGAATTTCTTCTTTAATACCAGAAACGTGAACAAAAACTTCTTTTCCAGATCCTTCAACTTTGATGAATCCGAAACCTTTTGTTTGATTGAAAAACTTTACTGTACCTTTTTCCATTTTTTTTACTTTTTATTTTTTCCCTTTTTTGTTAATTAAACAGTTCTGAGAAAAAAGGGGATGACTCAGTTCTGCTAAACTTTTAAACTTTAGTGTTTAAAATCTTACCAAATCAGTTTTTATCTGCTTGCAATTATTATTAATTCTTAAAAAGGAAATAAACGAATTGCAACTGTGAGAAAAATGAGAGATGTTGAGAATTTAAATATTAATTCGTTTAAAAGATTATAACAAATTTATATTATATATTCCATAAATCCAAATATTCAACTTATAACTATTTAATTTTCAGTTAAATAAACTTATTTTAAGCCTTGAATAAGCCGTATTTTAGGATGCAATAAATAGCCCTAAAACCATCTTTCCAACCAATTTTTTTGCCTTCTTCATAGGTTCTTCCATAATAGGAAATGCCTACTTCGTATATTCTTATTTTAGGAATACGGGCAATTTTCGCGGTTACTTCAGGTTCGAAACCAAACCGATTTTCTTTGAGTTGAATGTTTTTAATAATATCAGATCTGAACAATTTGTAACAGGTTTCCATATCTGTTAAATTAAGATTGGTGAACATGTTACTTAAAGTTGTTAATACCTTATTGCCTAGGGAATGCCAGAAAAACAATATCCTGTGAGGCTGTGCTCCAATAAAACGACTTCCGAAAACTACGTCACCCATTCCATTTAAAATCGGTTTTAGCATTAAATTGTATTCTTCCGGATCATATTCTAAGTCGGCATCTTGAATGATAATATAATCACCACTTGCCTCTTTAATTCCGGTATGCAAGGCAGCGCCTTTACCTTTGTTAACTTCGTGTTTACGGTATTGAATATTGAGATCGGGGTTTTCTGTTTTGTAATTTAAAATTGCTTGTTCCGTTTCATCTTTTGAGCAATCGTTAACAATAATGATTTCCTTTTCTACGTCACCTAGTAAAACAACCTCTTTTATTTTATTTAAGATAAGGTGAATGGTTCTTGCTTCGTTGTATGCGGGTATTACAATTGATAATTTCATTAAGAATGTACGTTGTTTTTAGCGTAAATATAAATTAATTATTTTAGTTTATCTTAGAGCCTGTTTTACATGTAATGAACAAAGTTCTTATTCTTACTTATTATTGGCCTCCAAGCGGAGGGGCTGGCGTTCAACGCTGGTTAAAGTTTGTGAAATACATGCAGCAGTTTAACTGGGAGCCGGTGATTTATACGGCAGAAAATGGCGAAATTCCAGTACTTGATGCGAGCTTGCAAAAGGATGTCCCTGAAAACATAACGGTTCTTAAAACCTCAATTTGGGAGCCTTACACCATTTACAAACGTTTTATTGGAAGAAAAAAGGAAGACAAGATCAATGCTTCGTTTTTAAATGAAAACAGAAAAACCGGTTTCACGGAAAAATTAAGTGTATGGATCAGAGGTAATTTTTTTATACCAGATGCACGAAAATTTTGGATTAATCCAAGTATCCGATATCTGAGTGACTACATCCGAAAAAATAAAGTAAACTATATCATCAGCAGCGGACCGCCGCATAGCATGCACTTGATAGCTTTGGGCTTAAAGAAGAAATTTCCTGACCTAAAATGGATATCAGATTTTAGAGATCCTTGGACGAATATTGATTTTTACGAAAAGCTAATGTTGACTCCGTTAGCTGATAAAAAACATCACAAACAAGAATTAAGTGTTTTAAAAAATGCGGATGTTGTTCTTAGCATTGGAAAAGCGATGAGTGATGAATTTGAAAACATGTATGTAAATGCTGGTGGTACCGATCACAACAAGTTTAAAGTAATTACCAATGGTTTTGATGAAGAAGATGTAAGTAAAGAAGAGATTGTTAAGGATAAAAAATTTAGCATAGCACATATAGGCACTTTGGTTAAAGACCGTAATCCTTCTATTTTGTGGAAGGTTTTGAACGAACTGATTAAAGAAAATATTGACTTTAGAAAACAGTTGCAAATAAAATTGGTTGGTAAAGTTGATATTTATATAAAAGATCAGATTGAAAAATATCAGTTAAAAAACTTTGTAAAAACAATTGACTATTTACCGCACGATGAAGTAATAAAGGAACAACAACGTTCGCGTGTACTTTTATTATTGGTAAATAACACTAAAAATGCCAAAGGTATTTTAACGGGTAAGTTTTTTGAGTATATGTCTTCCGGTTCACCAATTCTCGCCATTGGTCCAAAAGACGGCGATTTAGCCGCCATAATAAATGAAACAAACAGCGGCTTAATAAGTGGTTTTGAAGATGAAGAAAATTTGAAGCAGAATATCTTAGCTTATTTTAATGACGGGTACATTAATAGAAATGAAGCTGCAATACTTAAGTACAGTAGAAAAGGACTGACGAAGAAGTTGTGTGAGGTTTTGAATAGCCTCTGATTTTAGCTTGATACTTAGATTGAACCACATAAGAGATATAAGGGCACATAAGAGTGCTAGAGTTTTCGACCATCGACTTTAATCTAGTGACTATCGACTACAGAGTCAACGCATTTAATTTATCAATAAAAAACAAAGCCATTTTATTCGTATAAAACTTGTCTTTGAATTGGCCAACCCATTGAATTCCGTTGATACTATTGGTTAAAAAGATTTCATCTCCATTCATGAGTGTGTAAGTTGTAATTGCACTTTCGAAAGTAAGAATTTTGTTTTCTGTAGCCAGATTCATAATTTGTTTTCTCATTACTCCCGCTACGCAGCCTTCTGTTAAAGGTGCTGTGTAAAGAGTGCCGTTTTTTACCACAAAAATATTTGAGCTAATGCTTTCACATATAGTTCCGTTTTCATTTATTAAAAAACAATCGTCTAGCTTCATACTTTGTTTGGCAATTCCGGCCATTACATACATAAGCGCGTTTCCACTTTTAATATTAGACAATTTGTTAATTGATTTTTTTATATCTGCATAAATATCTACCCAAAATCCTTTTTGATTTAACTCGTAGCCGCTGGGCAGTTCTTCACTTTCGATTAGGAATGAAATGTCATTCGTTTCGGGAGTGTATAATCCCCCATCGTTTCTAAATACAGTGAGCCTAACCCTTGCATGCGGAGCATGCGTGTTGTGCTTTAAAAGTTGAACAATGAATTCATGAATATTATCACTGTTAAACTCTGCCGGTAAATTCATGCGTAAAACTGTCATGCCCAACTTAAGCCGTGTTATGTGATCACGCAAAAACATTATATTGTTATTACAAACGCGAATGGTTTCGAATAAAGAATCACCATAACGGAAGGCGCGATTAGAAAACGAAACACTTGGCTCGTAAATACTGATTAAGTGTCCGTTAAATATACAGTATGAGTCCTTGGCCATTTATGTTATAGCGTTTGGAATACAAATTTGCGTATAAAAACTGCCTAATAGCTTCATTATCAATTTATTTAATAACAATTAAAAGTTAATGTAGTAATAAATGGGTTATATTTAGTCAGAATTTCACAGTAAAAAGTATGACAAATTAGCGTTAATAACTATTTTGCATTGTATTTGATATAAAAGCTGTAACAATTACATTTGAAATAACTAAAAACAAAAAATTATGTTTGATAATAATGAATTTAGAAAATATGCCACTAAACATGCGGGCATCAACAGTTTAACCTACGATAGTTACACTTCTCGTATTCAATCGTCTTTAACACCATATATTATTGAAGAACGCTCTTTAAATGTAGCGCAAATGGACGTTTTCTCGCGATTAATGATGGATAGAATCATTTTTTTAGGCACGGGTATTAATGATCAGGTGGCAAACATTGTTCAAGCACAGCTTTTATTTCTTGAGAGCGTAGATGCTAAAAAGGACATTCAGATTTATGTAAACTCTCCTGGCGGCAGTGTTTATGCAGGTTTAGGGATTTACGATACTATGCAGATTATTAAGCCCGATGTTGCAACCATTTGCACAGGAATGGCAGCTAGTATGGGAGCAGTTTTACAATGCGCTGGCGCTAAAGGAAAACGTACAGCATTAAAGCATGCTCGAATTATGATTCACCAACCCTTGGGTGGCGCAGAAGGTCAGGCTAGTGATATTGAAATTACTGCACGCGAAATTCAGAAACTGAAAAAAGAATTGTACGATATTATTGCATTTCATAGCGGACAAACCTACGAGAAAGTTTGGGCAGATAGCGATCGTGATTATTGGATGATTGCGCAAGAAGCCAAAGATTACGGAATGATTGATGAGGTTCTTGAACGCAAATAAAGTTAAACGTTATAAGTTAGGTGTTATTCGTTTAACGCGTAACATCTAACTTGTAGCCCAATTAACTTAACAGATTTTACCCATAATAATCACAAAATGCTGGCATAAATTTTGCATTTATGATAGTATTAAATATATTTGAAAATAGATTTTTAAAAAAGTATACGTATGAAAAAGTTCCTTTCTGTTATTTTATTAGGTGCAGGTTTAACAATTGCGGCACAACCAAAAAAAGCTCCAAAAATGGCTCCAATTCTTGCCGAAGGTTATTATGTTAACTCTAAGAATGACACAGTTGTAGGTAATATTCAAGCAAATCCTGAATCGGAAACTGAATTTTATCAAAAATTTTATTTTCAACCTGCTAAAGGGGGGAAAATAATGCCAGTGGATCCGAAAAAAGCAAAAGCTTATGGTTTTGATGGAAGACACTTTGTGCTGTTAGCAAGTGGAGACGGTTTGTATATTGAGCGTTTGGCAAGTGGAAGACTAAATTTGTTTGAGTATAAATACGATGGTAAGGTGGATGGATACGATCATATTGTATCTGATTATTATATGCAAGATACTAGAGCTGAAGGATCGGATATTAAATTGAAAGAAATTAATAAAATCTCAAATAAGTTTTATAAAAAAGATTTAAAACCTTATATGAAAGATCAACTTATGTTATGGACAGATCTTGACAAATTCACATTCGATAAACAAGCTGTTATCAGCGCAATTAATGAGTTTAATAAGTTTTATGCAATAACTGCAAACTAAAAATTTAAACTACCAAAAAAGCCGTTGTGATTTATGCGCAACGGCTTTTTTTATGCTATAATCGTTCGTTCAATAACCACTAATTGCACTAATTTTCACTAAATGTTTGATTGAGGTGTTATACCATTCTTCGTTTTAATTCGTAGCAACTACAACTAAGCCGAAAGTAATTTAACTAAAAACTTTTTTGCCAGTTTTAACTTCTTTCCAGCCTACAAGATCACGAATAACTACCGAAGCACAGGTAAGTCCGAATGCGGCTGGTAAATAAGAGATCGTTCCATACGCAGATTTTTTATATTTGCTGCCATCAGTTTTCATAATGGAATATTTGGCAGGAATTTCGGTACTATAAACAGATTTTATCCCTTTATAAATATTCATGTAACGTAAACGTTTTCTAACATACTGCGCCATCGGACAAGTATTTGTCTGCGAAATATCTACAACCTGTATTTTGGTTGGATCCATTTTGCCGCCTGCACCCATGCTTGATATAATACGTTGATTGTTATAATAAGCAGTTTGCAACAAATATAATTTCGGAGAAATACTATCGATTGCATCAATCACATATGAAAATTTTTGAGAAAGAAATTCTTTCATATCGTCAGGATTTTTGAATTGATCAATAACATCTAATTCAATATCGGGATTTATCAATTTAAGTCGCTCTCCCATTAAATGCGCTTTATTTAAACCATGAGTTGAACTTAATGCTTGTAATTGTCTGTTTCGGTTGGTAGGATCTACAGTATCCCCATCAATTATTGTCATTTTTCCGACGCCGCTTCTACCAATAGCTTCAGCGGCGTATGAGCCCACACCTCCTAAGCCAACTATGAGCACGTGCGCATTATTCAATTTTTCTAATCCTTTTTCACCAACTAATAATGTGGTGCGTTCCATCCAACTTGTATCCATTTGTCTCCGTTTTTCTAACCACAAAGTGCGCTAAGTTTTACACAAAGTGCACAAAGTTATATTATTCAGTTTAAAGTAAGTTTAATTAATCAAGGTATATTTCTTTCGAAACTTTAGTTTTTCCTTCTTTGTTTTCTTTGCGTGCTTTGCGCCTGCTTTGTGTTCTTTGTGGTTATTACGTGAGTTTAAAGTTAAAAACATTTTCAAAATTGCTTTGCAACTGCAGCCGGATGGTGTCTTCATCGATTCCTAGTAACTCCGTTGCCTTTTTATAAATGTACTTTATTGAAATATCAGCATCATCCGTCTCGAGAAAAAAGTTTTTTCTTCCAACATTTTTTATTGCTTTTGCTGCATTTGACTCATAACCTAACAAGGCCTTACCGAAAGAAAAGTACATTCCTTGACTTACAAGAATTCGAGCAATGTTTTCATTGTTATTAAAACCGTGAATGATTACAGGCACCTTGTTATCATTCAAATTCAAACAATTTATGAGTTCATTAAATGCTTTTACACAATGGATAATAAGTGGTTTCTTTACTTTATTTGCAATTTTTATCTGCTCAATAAATACTTCCTGTTGTAGAGCTATGTCAACGTTGCATAATTTATCAAGTCCGCATTCGCCAATAGCGAGGCAGCGTTTTTCGTGTACAACAATATTAAGTTCTTCCAATTGACTCTTAAAAGTTTCTTTAGTAATGTACCGTGGATGTATGCCGTAACTATAGTAGTTTGGTTTGTCTGGTGCTCCAATGTTGAGATTTACCAATTCTATTTTGGCGTCGTAAAGCTGGGTGTGAGTATGTGTGTTGATAAACACGGTTAAATTTTTTATTTAATCAAAGATTTTCGATATCAAACATAGTAACTTTAAGATTCAATATTTAATATGACAAATAATAATTATAACAAGCTTACGTCAATAAACTTTGAAGCCTTTAAAAACATTGTTGGAGAAGATTTTATCAGTTCTGGAAAGGAGCAATTGGAAAAATATGGCCAGGATGAAACCGAAGATTTTATTTTTTTACCAGAGGCGGTTGTTAAACCTCAAACGGTAGAGCAGGTGAGCGCCATAGCCAAGTTATGTAACGAAAATAGAATCCCATTAACGACCAGAGGGGCTGGCACAGGACTGAGTGGAGCGGCTCTGCCAATTATGGGAGGGGTTTTATTAAGTATGGAGAAATTCAATAAGATTTTAAAGATTGATGAAGCGAATTTGCAAGCCACGGTTGAACCTTGCGTCATTAATTATATTTTTCAGGAAGAAGTGAAAAAGTTAGGTTTATTTTATCCGCCCGATCCCGCCAGCTGGGGAAGCTGCAGCTTGGGTGGAAATGTGGCTCATAGCAGTGGTGGTCCAAAAGCAGTAAAATATGGCACTACCAGAGATTATGTTTTAAATCTGGAAATAGTATTACCTAATGGAGAAGTAATTTGGACTGGGGCCAATACTCTAAAATATTCTACAGGGTACAATTTAACCCATTTAATGGTGGGAAGTGAAGGCACTTTGGGCATAATCACTAAAATTGTTTTTAAATTAATTCCATTGCCTAAACACGATTTACTGATGCTTGTGCCTTTTAAAAGTGCTGAGCAAGCTTGTAAAGCCGTTGGTGAAGTGTTTCGGGCTGGCATTACTCCGAGTGCTATGGAGTTTATGGAACGAGATGCCATTGATTGGAGTATAAAATATTCTGGCGATGTAAACTTTAGCATAAAACCAGAATGGCAAGCGCTTTTATTGGTTGAGGTAGATGGCAATGATGTAGATGTATTAATGAAAGACTGTGAGCGAATAGGGGAGGTGATGCAAAATAATGAGTGTGATGAGATTTTATTTGCCGATAGTGCTGAACAAAAAAATGCACTTTGGAAAATAAGGAGAAAAGTAGGCGAAGCTGTAAAAAGTAATAGTGTGTATAAAGAAGAAGATACTGTTGTTCCTAGAGCTGAATTACCAAGATTGTTAAAGGGGGTAAAGGAAATTGGCAAGAAATACGGATTTAAATCAGTGTGCTACGGTCACGCAGGTGACGGTAATCTGCATGTAAATATTATTAAAGGTGATTTAAGTGATTCTGTTTGGGAAAACGATTTGCCCAAAGGCATTACCGAAATTTTTGAATTGTGTAAAGCTCTAGGTGGAACTATCAGCGGTGAGCATGGTATTGGACTAGTTCAGAAACCTTATCTGCCAATTGTTTTTAGTTCATATCATTTAGAAGTCATGCGAGGAATTAAAAAAGTGTTTGATCCGAATTCTATTTTAAATCCTGGGAAGATTTTTGATTAAGGTATTTGTTTAAACTATTGAAAAATAGCTTAATTTTATAAGGAAAGTTTTTCGCAAAATTTAAATCATCCCAAAAATGAAAAAACTATTACTTTTCTGCCTTACCCCAATGTTAAGTTTTCAAAGCAAATCACAAATTGTATTTTGTCCACCTGGGGCTGAATGGCATTATTCGCAGGTGGCTTTGGGCCCAAGCCAGTTTACCCCTTGGATACAACGTAACGAAGCAGTAAAGTATGTGCGAGATACGGTTATAAATTCCTTTACTGCTAAAGTACTCAGACATTCCATATTTTATACTGAAAATTCAAAACCTTGCGCGCTTACGTTGATAAAACAAGATGGTGATACGATCTTTATGCGTAACGCTTATACTCAGCATACCTGGCAGGTGCTCTATAATTTTAATGCGGCAGTTGGCCATAAATGGTATAATTCTTTTCCAGCCGGAAGCTATACCACAACGGTAGATTCAATAAGTTATATTACAGAAAACGGATTTACTTTAAAGCAATTATATGTTTCGCAACATTTCCCGTCAAGCCAATATAACTGGCGGTCAAGAATTGCAGAGCGCCTGGGTAATGAACTTTTTTTGTTCAACTTTAGAACGCGTTTTGATCTTGGGAATGCAGACCCATTTTTTAGTGATTGGATAGAATCGTTCCTGTGTTACACAGACAGTACTTTTGGTACAAAGCAGTTCGGTTCAAAAGGATGCGATTACCAAAATCTGGCGGGTATTGAAAAAAACACCACCCCAGTCAATGGAATAAAAGTTTACCCTAACCCGGTCTATGATGTTTTAAACATGGAAGCAGGCGGCTTAGAAGAATTTCACATAAGTATTATTGATGTTTGTGGAAAAGAACTGAAGCACCTTGGGTTTGAAAATGCTGGCAAAATAGACGTTAGCGATTTAAAAAGCGGAATCTATTTTGTTGTTGTTATAAAAAAAGGAAATACGATTTATACAACAAAGTTTATCAAAGAATAATCGGAATGGTATAAAAATCATATTGTTATTATTTTGTATTTTAGCTTGATTAAAGCTATATCGAACTTTAATTTCTTGCATGAAAAAAATACACGTATTTCTGTTTTTTCTAACGGGCGTTTTAAATGCTCAGGAACCACTAATAACAAAACGAACTTGCGCAACACCAGTGCCAGATAAAGCTTGGAATGATTGGTTTAATGCTAAAGTGGAGGAGTATAAAGCAAGCGCATCCGTGCAAAAGAATCAAAGTACAAACTATACTATTCCTGTTGTATTTCATGTTATTCATAGTGGGCAGACGGTTGGAACTTTTCCTAACATTTCTCAAGCACAAATAAATTCTCAAATAAGCATACTAAATAACGATTATGCTGGTACTGGATTTAATGTAGGAAACTTTTCAAGTACTGGTTTTAGCCAATCTCTTATTGCAAATTGTAACATCAGTTTTTGTCTTGCCGAACGGACTCCTTCAGGAACCTTACTCACTGAAAAAGGCATAGATCGTATTAACTATGTTAACAAAGGATGGTCAAATCCAACAACATTTACTACTGCAACTAGTTTTCAGAACTTTGTTAATAATACAATAAAGCCAAATACAATATGGGATCCTAGTCGTTATCTGAATATATGGATTAGCGATGTGAATACAAGTGTAGGTTTACTTGGTTTCGCAACGTTTCCTCCAGCTACTGGACTAAATGGCATTTCAAACGGACTGGGGACTTATTCGGATGATGGCGTTTGGTGCTGGTCTCGAGCAATTGGAGACGTTGGCTCTTTAGCAAGTTTCTATAATAAAGGTAGAACTGCGACGCACGAAATTGGCCATTATCTGGGATTAAGACACCTATGGGGCGATTCGAACTGTGGAACGGATTTTTGTGATGATACGCCAACACAACAAGTTGAAAATTCCACATGCCCTACATACCCGCATGTTACATGCAGCAACGGACCTAAAGGAGATCTGTTTATGAATTTTATGGATTATTGTTACGATGATTGTTTGTATATGTTTACGAACGATCAACGAACACGTATTCAAACAGCCATGAGTAGTTCACCTTTACGCATGCAACTTTCTGCAAGTGCGGCAACTCTTTGTAATACTTTACCTACATTTTGTTCTTATACAGTAAGTAATTTCACAAGCACTGATACACTATTTCCTTACCGACGTGTTACTGCTTCAACTCAAGACCTTTCTTGTCCCCAGGGATCAGGAAAGGCAGGATATCTAAATGGGACCAATTGTTACGGAGATAAAGAAAAGGCTGAGTTTATCGATGCATCGCGGTATAGCAATGTTGTGGATCCTTATGTGACAGGAGTCATAGCAGTCTTCTTTCAATACGGTAATTTTGGAACAGACGGCACAGGAAATGTAAGTTTAAATATTTATAGTGGAACAACGGCAACTACTCAGCCAGGAACGCTTTTAGGATCAACAACCGAAAATATAGCAACCATCGCTGCAACAACAAATACGACAAATGTACCTTATTGCGGGAATCCAAACTTGTTATTCAGTCAGCCTTTAATAATGCCGTATAAATTTAATTTTGCAAATCCTGTATCTGTACCTCAATATGGTGGGTTTTATGCTTCACTTGTGTTGCCGACTGCTGCTGGTGATACTGCGGTAGTGATGGATGATAACTCAGTAAGTGTGAATACTGCTTGGGAGAAATGGAGTGATAATACCTGGCATGATATGAAAACAGCATGGGGTGGTGTTCGCAATTTTAAACTTGCCATTTTACCTATCATTGAATGTGCTGTTGTGGGGATTAAGGAAAATTCAATTTTGAAGGAAGGTATTCATCTTTTTCCAAATCCCTCTCAGGGTGATTTTATAATTATTACAAATTTTACTTCAACTCAGAATATTAAAGTAAAGGTATACAACTCAATGGGTGAAATTATTTATACTGAATCAGTCAATGGTATAAAAGAAAATAAAATTGATGTTAATATGAGTGAGTATTCTAACGGAATTTATTTTGTAGAAATAGATAATGGGAGAGAAAAAATTACAAAGAAATTGATTTTGTTGAGGTAGTATAGAAACCACTGAGGCACTAAGGACACTAAGAGACACTGAGAGTGGGCGGTTGGTGGTATTCAGTTTTTAGTATTGACTATCGACTAACAAACGAACTATATAAGAAATATAAGGGCATATAAGGATGCAGTTGGCAGTAAGCACTATTAACTAGAGACTATTGACTAACGACTATCAACTATTGACTAATCCTCCAGAACTTTATCCTTCGTATACTTCCTCCATTTTTCTAAAACAGCCTGCATATCGTTTGGAATTGGGCTATCAAAGAATAATTTTTCGCCACTTATAGGATGGGTAATTCCCAATGTTTTGGCGTGAAGTGCTTGCCGAGGCAACAGATTGAAACAATTTTGAATGAACTGTTTGTATTTAGCAGAATTAATTCCTTTTAAGATAGAGTCACCACCGTACTCGTTATCATTAAATAAGGGGTGACCAATACTTTTAAAATGCACACGAATTTGATGCGTGCGACCTGTTTCTAATTTGCATTCAATAAAAGTAATGTAACCAAAACGTTCTATCACTTTGTAGTGAGTAACGGCATGTTTTCCATGTTCACTTCCTTCGGGAAAGGCGTACATTTTTTTTCTATCTTTTAAATCCCTTCCGACGTTCGCAACAATTGTTCCTTCATCTTCTTTTAAATCGCCCCAACAAATCGCAATGTATTTGCGGTCCATTGTACGGTCATAAAAATCTTTAGCTAAACGTGTCATAGCTAACTCCGTTTTTGCAATGATAATAATACCTGAAGTATTTTTGTCTATGCGATGCACCAAGCCTGGACGATCGAGATAAAGATCATTATTAAGTTTGGTTTTTGAGGTTGGAAGATTTTTAAAATGATAAAGCAAAGCATTTACAAGAGTACCAGTGTAATTTCCATAAGCGGGATGAACAACCATTCCAGGTTTTTTGTTTACTAAAGCAATGTAATCATCTTCAAAAGTTATATCGAGAGGAATGTTTTCGGCAAGAATTTCTGAAGTCCTTGGAGGAACTGTTAAAACAATGGAGATTTCATCCAATGGTTTAATTTTGTAATTCGATTTCACTGCCTTGCCGTTAACCAACACAAAACCAGCGTCACAAGCATTTTGAATTTTAGTACGAGTTGTATTTGCAATGCGAATCATCACAAATTTATCAATCCGCATAGTCACCTGACCTTTTTCAACTTTTATGTTGTGGTGTTCGAAGAGCTCTTGTTCTTCGTCGGTAGTTAAGTCTTCTTGTTCTTCTTCAAAATCAGCCATCACAAAAATTAATGTTGTACAATTATTTTTTGTTGCTGTACAGCATGCCCATTATTTTTTAAAATTAAAATATAAATACCTGGAAGAAAATTAGAAACAGAAACTACTTGTTCGGTATTGTCTATTATTTCTTCTTTTACCAATTGGCCAACAGAATTAAAAAGCTGGTAACTTGAATTTTGAAGTTTTGCAGATACAATGGTAAACCTTTCTGTTGAAGGGTTTGGGTAGACAAAAAAGTTTTTACTTATAGGAGACGATCCAATTTCATTAATTCCCACAATTGGTAAATAAGTTCCAAATAGAGGGTTTATCATGATAGAGCCATCTTCATTTGATTGTGTCCAGCCACTGCCTGAGTCAAAGTATAAGCTACTTTTATGGTTATAATTACGATCAAATCCCACCGTTAAAATGCTACTAGCCTGCTGAATACCGATAAAATAAGTACCTGCTTGAAGCAGAAAAGGCTGCTTAAGTTTAAACTCTGGTACTTCTTTAAATCCATCTTGTATGTATATGGGGTGGTGCACAAGGTTATCTTTTAAAATATTATTTAGCCCATCTGGAGCACCATTATTATCTTGACCCCAAACATTTATACTGAAATTATATATGGTAGTAGCGGTATTTGAAATAGAACTAACATTGCCGACTGGATCAAAATAAATTCTTAATCCGTAAAGAGTATCTGGTTTATTGAGTTTAATTTTGACGGCCATTTTTGCACCAATTGCATTCACATAATACCCAGCCTCAGCACTTCCATCATCAAAGGCGTAAAAGTTTCTGAAGTTTTGATATTGTATAACGGTATCATTGCCGCGAATTGTGTCAGATGAGGAGCTTTGATTTGCATCTAAATAAATAAAATGTTTTATTTTAAAGCGCGAACTCATTGTCTGGTTAACAATAAAGGTGTCTTTTATATTTGGAAAAGCATGCGGTTGATAATTCTGATACCCGTAATTTGGCGGGGAAAAGGTATTCTTTCGGAAAGGATTAATATTATAGGAGCCCCCAGTGTATTCACTAAATATTTGATTACCAGAGTTATCATAAACTTTGTATTTGTAAAACATATTTGGCTGATCAGCGCTATTATTTCTAATTTTTACACTCAAACTTTTAGCCATTTCAGATGGTTGGTATTGTTGTAAGGGCATTTCTGAATAGTCTTTCAGAAAGGAGGTGGGAATGTCGCAAAAAGTAATATCATTAATTATAGTATCTCTTATTGAATCGTTGCCACGATCTTTGTTAAGAAAAATATAATCGATATGCCAATGGTCGAAATTTCCTGTTACGGAAGCCCAATTCCTAAATCTGAATCTAAAGCCGTCGTGTAAATAAGCAGTGTCGGTGATCTTTACAAAGGCTCTTTTAAAGGCAGAATCGTTGGTGTTTGAACTTGTACTACCTTGTTTAAACCAAACGCGACTCCAAGCAGAATCGGCATGAGCGAGTGGCTTATAAAAATCAAGAATTAAACTATCGTTCAATTCGGGGTTGTCTCCTTTACCTCTGGCTTGATAATAAAACGAGATCGCTATGTTATCTGTGGTTAAAAGAGTTTGAGAGCCAACGGTGTGTAAATTGATAGGCTTTGATGTGAGTGTATCTGCAGGGTTAGAAAGCGTTAAATTAGTTAGCGTTGGTTTATAGGGATAACCATGTTTGTTTAGTCCGTCAAATGTTGCAACACCAATGCTTGGAGGAGCAGTAGCCATTCCGGAATTTACGTACACTAAAGAATCTTCCCATCTATTTTGATCGGGATAATTGTTTACAGGAGAATAAGAAAAATCTTCGATAAATGGAATACTTAGTGAGCTTCCAGCGGAAGTTTTTTGTTGTTGAACATCTGTTTTGGGATTGAGAGAAACAGACCTAAGATTTTTATAAATGTAATTAAGATTTGAACTAAGTGGTTTAGTGCCTTCCTGGGCGAAAAATATGGAAGTGATAAAAACAGAGAGAAATAAAACGAAATTACGAAACATGGTATTTAATTATCAAAATCTGGTTCTTCATTTGTTAAAGTACTGTCGGTTGAGCCTGAATTATAAAAATGATCTTTCCGTCCAACAATCAATTCAATGACAGTGCCTTTTTTTACCAGTGAACCTTCTTCAATTTTTTTTCCGTGTAATAATTGTGACAAAACACAGCCATTACAATCTGCCGCTTGCTCGGTTATCTTACCAGTCTTAAGGCCATAACTGCCAAGAATAAAGCGAGCTTGGCGTTCACTTTTATCGACTAATTTTGGCATTATTATTTGAGGTGCAACCATACCAGTAACGTAAAGATAGATTGTTCTATTGTGCTTCACGGCAATATTTACTTCAGGATCTTGCCTTAAAACAATCCCTGCTTTTTCTTTAGGATCGTAAATACTGTCAATAATCTCATAACTAACGCCTTTGTCCTTTATAAAATCCTCCAAAAGCGATATTTTTTGACCTTTAAAATCTGGCACCGTTACAAATTTACCATGATTGGTATAGGAAGAAAGCCATTGAAGTGTAATAAAAAAAACAAGAAATATTAGAACCAAAATAATGGAAATCTGAACGAAAAACTGTTTGGATTTAAAAAAAGAAATTAAATTTCGCATAACCGAATTCTGGATAATGTAAGTTATTATAGAAACCTAAGCGTGTTCTAATTGCGGTTCATGAATAACAACTTTAAAGAGAACCACAACCATAGCGCCAAGCGTTTGTTCGGCTATTTGCCAAATACAATCCATCATAAGATGTTGAGCGCTCAGATTGGTGGTTAGAGAGATGTGCACAATGGTGGCAATCATAAATAAAGAAAAACCGGCAACCCCACCACATATAAGCCCTCGTATAAAAAAGTTTCTTATTTTTTTAAGCAGACTGCTTTCGAAAAGGAAGTATATCCCTGCTCCAAAAATTAAATACGTAAAAGCAGCAAAAGTAACAAACCAAGTGAGTGGAAATTGGATCCTTTTGAAGTCATTTAAAAAAATGCCATGCCAGATGTAAAACAAGCCAAACATGACCAGAGCGGAGAAAATCCAAGAGAGAAAAAACCTAATTCCTAATTTCATCTTAATCATACAAAGTTAGTAAAAAAAAACTTATTTTTTTGGTAAAAGAATGTAAAAAACTAACAAAGGAAAGCTAAGAATAGTGGGCGGTAATCGGTTGGCAGTATTCAGTTTGCAGGAAAAACTATCGACTATTGACTAAATAAATGAACCACATAAGAAACATAAGGGCATATAAGTTGGGAGTTGGCAGTATTCAGTTTTAACCACTAAGACACGGAGGGCACTGAGAGACACTAAGAGGAGGCAGTTGGCAGTAACCAGTAATCAGTTTCAAACCACTAAGAAACTTAGGGCGCTGAGAGACACTAGGGGAATCGGACAATTGACTATAACCTAAAAAACAAACCATATAAGAAATATAAGGACACATAAGTTGGCAGGTGGCGGTAATCAGTATTCAGTATAAAGTTGGCAGTATTCAATTCAGACTGTATATCGACTTACGACTACCGGCTTATGACTTACGACTACCGACTTATGACTGTCGACTATTGACTTACGACTATCAACTTTCAACTATCCCAATGCGGTTTCAAAAAATGATTTATATTTGTAAAACATGTTGTTATTTAAGAGAATCGGCCTTTTTTTTATTTTTTTTAGCTTGTTTTTTGGGTGCAGAAAAGCCACAAATGCAAATTGGGATGTTGATTTAACGATTCCAGTTGTAAATAGTCTGCTTAATATTAAAAACTTTGTCAATGATTCCCTGTTTCAATCTGATAATACCGGCTTACTTTCTGTAAGAATCAATCGCGAAGTAGCTTCTATTAAATTGGATTCACTTTTAGCATTGCCAGACACTATCATTAAAATTCCTTTTGTAAATACATCGCCCATCCCGCTTAATTTTAATATAGGGCAGTCTATTACATCATTTCCACCGGCTGAACTAAAATTTGATATTGCGAATGGCGTTGCGCTTAAAAAAATAGACATCCATAAAGGAATTATGACTGTGAAATTCAGTAATTTAATTTCTCAACCAGTTGATTTAACTTACAAAATAACCAGTGCCACTAAGAATGGAGAAGTTTTAACAATAAAAGAAACCGTTCCAACTGGAACTAATTCTGTAATCAGAAATTACGATTTAACAGGATATTCCTTAAATATGCGTGGAATTTCAGGGCTCGTTTACAATACTATTGTTCAAACCTACACGTTTGCATTAAGCACAACTGCCACGTCTTCACTTACCTTAAATTACGGCGATGGAGCCAAGGTTGAAGTTACGTACTCTGGTATTGTGCCCGAATATGTAGAGGGATATTTTGGACAACAAACAATAGATATTAAGCAGGATACCGCTAGTTTTGGAATCATCGACAATTTTGAAACCAGTAATTTTATGTTGAGTGATGCGACGATGGATTTTAGTATTCTAAATGAATTTGGAGCTGAGTTCACAAGTTTTTTGGGTAACAATAAATCCATTAATAGTCCGAATAACAATGTGGTGTCATTAAATACCAATGCTCTTTCAAATATTAATATTAATAGAGCCACAAAGGCTGGCACCACTATTTATCCGAGCGTTAAACTTATTTCGTTTAATAAATCAAACAGTAACATTACTAGTTTTATATCGAATCTTCCCGATAAATTAACCTACTCTGGAACTATAAAAGTAAATCCACTCGGGAATATTTCGGGCTATAATGATTTTGCTTTTTATAATACAGGTATTCGAATTCTTGCAAATATTGATATTCCACTAAAGTTTACTGCCGATTATTTTGAATTAAAATCAACTACCGATGTTAATTTTTCAAATATAAAAGAGCTCGATGATGTGAACTATGGAAATTTTTTAATTGTGGCTAAAAATGGGTTTCCTTTTTCAGTAAAACTTCAGGGATATATGTTGGATGATCAAAGTACAGTTATTGATTCACTATTTCTTCCCGGATCAAATGTAATTGAGAGTGCCGATCTGAGTGCTAATAATGAAGTATTGGCTCCAACTGAAAAAAAGATAACTGTCCCAGTAAATAGATCAAAAATTGAGAATTTAAAGAAATGTAAAAAGATTAAAATTGTTTCGAGGTTTATTTTACCGCTGAATAAGCTGGATATCAAAATTTATGAAAGTTATGAAGTTAAAATTAATGTTATTGCGAATTTGAATTATAATGTTGGCTTTGGAGGGTAAGAGGCAGTTTAACCACGGAGGCACGGAGGGCACGGAGAGACACTGAGAGTGGGAAGTTGGCAGTAAACAGTTGGCAGTTTAACCACGGAGGCACGAAGGGCACGGAGGGACACTAAGAGGAGTTGGCAGTAAGCAGACAGCAGTTTTCAGTTGGCAGGGGTGCTAACGAGTTGGCAGTTTAACCACGGAGGCACTGAGGGCACGGAGGGACGCTAAGAGAAAGGAGTTGGCAGTAGGCAGTTTTCAGTAGGTAGTTAAACCACTGAGGCACTGAGGGCACTGAGAAACACTAAGGGTAGGCGGTAGAAAGCAGTGTTTTGTTGGCAGTAAGCAGTTGCGAGTATTGACTAACGACTAAAAAATGAACCATATAAGAAACATAAGGATATATAAGTTGGCAGTCAGCAGTATTCAGTTGGCAGTATCGACTATTAATTACTAACTATAGACTTGCGACTAACAACTATTGACTAAAATTATATACAAGTATAACATCAAAAATTAGTGAAAGAACCCATTAAATACAACATACTGATAGGATTAATATTAACAGTTGGCATAGCTTCTGCGCAATACAATGCTAATTTTTTGAACTATAGTAAAACCGGGAGATCGGTTTCTGTGAATCTTGATTTTGAAGCTGGAAGTAACGGTATGAGCAGTAAGTTAGTAGACAAGTTAATTTGGGGAGGCTATATTGACAATGATTTGAAAGCAGAGTCTGCAAAACACTTGAATAATAAAAACAATTTTGGACTCTTGCTTAATTACGATGTGAATGCGTTTGTGAAGGGGGGTAATAAATTTGATTTTCTTATTGGGTTTAAAAATCAAGAAGTGTTAAATGCTACTTACACCAGAGATTTTTTTAACTTAATGTTTTATGGGAATCAAATGTATAAGGGGAAGACTGCCGATTTGGGAGATTGTAGTTTAAATGCATTGCGTTTTCAAGAAATAAAATTTGGAGCTATGATGCATCACGTTGACTCTGTTGGAAAAATCGGAATCTCTGTTTCTTTTATTAATGGCGAACAGTTATTTTATATTAAAACAAATAAAAAATCCAGCTTTTATACCTCGGCCGACGGCAGTGAACTTGTGTTTAATTCTAATTTTAATATGGCGCTTAGTGACACAAGTAATAAAGGTTTAGGGTCGTTTAATGGTGTGGGTGCCAGTGCTGATATCTTTTTTGAAACTACCTATAAGACCAGGGCTGGAAGAAAATGCTTGTTAACCGTAAATGCAAATAACCTCGGTTTTATTCATTGGAGAAATAACAGTGTACAATATAGTAGCGACTCATCGTTACACTATACAGGTTATAACATTACCAGTATAAATGATTTGAGAGACTCAACAATTAGCAGA
Source organism: Aurantibacillus circumpalustris (assembly GCF_029625215.1). Lineage (GTDB taxonomy): Bacteria > Bacteroidota > Bacteroidia > B-17B0 > Aurantibacillaceae > Aurantibacillus > Aurantibacillus circumpalustris. The sequence continues at coordinate 4,000,201 of NZ_CP121197.1, read as the reverse complement.
ATTAACAGCGATAGCTTATTAATAAAGCTTGCTAACGCCCGGCACGAAAATTTTAATGTAAATACACCGACTAATCTTGTTATTATTAATAAAGTACACTTTGGAAATGTTTTTTGTCTTGGTACCGGTTTTCGTTATATTTTTAATGCGAATTACCGACCTTATATTTTTGTTGAACCCGAGTTTAATTATAAAAACATGATTTTTTGTTTGCATGCAGGGTATGGTGGTTATGTAAAAATAAATTTGGGTGCATCCATTACCTGGAATAGTAAGGCTTGGTTTGTAAGAATTGGCAGCAACAGTTTACAAGGTTATTTTTTGCCTAAAACGGCTTACGGACAGGGTGTGTTTATCAGTTTAGCTAAGAAGTTGAAATGAGGAATATAACAACTATATTAATTTTATTTAGTTGGTTGAATGGGAAAACTCAACCACCAAATAGTTTTTTTTCCAGATTCGGCGGTTCGGGTATTGATATTGGTTATGGTGTGAAGGAAACATTTAATCGCCAATACATCACAATTGGGTCGACGACAAGTTTTGGAAATGGTTTTACTGATGCGTACTTATGTCTTTTTGACAGCATGGGTCAAAGAACATGGGGTAAAACGTTTGGTGGAGTGATGGCTGATGTTGGCAAAAATGTAATTGTATCTCCTTCCGATAGTGGTTTTGTGTTTACTGGTTATACGGCTTCATTTGGAAACGGTGGTTATGATTTTTATATTGTTCGGACTGATAAAGACGGTGGTTTAATATGGCAAACTTCATACGGTGGACTTGATTGGGATTTTGGCAGTGATCTAGTATTCTCACAAGATGGGAATATAATTGCGTGCGGCAGTGCTTTCAGTAATACTTATGGCAAAAAGGATGGTAAAATAATAAAAATTGACTTTAACAATGGAAATTTGATTTGGGAAAAAGTCTATGGTGGTCAAGAGGATGATGAATTTTTGAAAATAAAGAAAACGAGCGATGGTTATTATTCGCTGTGTGGAAACACAAAAAGTTATGGAGACTTGAATAATGATTTTTGGCTTTTTAAGATTAACATCCAAGGTGATTCGGTAGTTTCGAAAAGTTTCGGAAATTCAAACAGAGGTGAAAAATGCTACGATTTTATCGAGGATAATCAAAATAATTTAGTTTTTTGTGGGTCATTTGATACTAGCTTTTACAATTCTGGAAAAAACATTTCCTATGTAATTAAAACTAGTTTAACAGGTACTTTTATTCAAGATAGTAAGATAAGTTATCCGGGAATGAAGGATGATAAGTTTCATTCTGTCGCGTGTTTAAAAAACGGTGATCGATATTTTTTTTCCAGGAAGGTTGATCACGATGGTTTTCAGGTGGATATTCAACCATTATTACTCGACAAGGATTTTATTTATGTCGGAGCTACTACATATGGGGATGTTCGAGATGACGAAGCGTTCAGTGTTATTAATACAAGTGATAATGGTTTTGTAATGATTGGTTATTCAACTGATAATGGATCTGAAGTGGAAGAAGTTTGTTTGATTAAAGTTGACAGCACTGCCGTTATTGCCCCTTCAATTGTTGGGATCAGAAAAGATCAAATGAAAGTCGTCGATAAAAGTATCTATTACTACAATGAAACAGTTTATTTTAGTAACATGGAGCAGAAAGAAATTGATTATCAAATTTTTGATTCTGGAGGTAAAATTGTTCAACAAGGTAAAACAAATCATGATTTTATTTTTGTGGGTGATGCATTAACAGATGGAATCTATTTTGTTACGGTCGGGAGGTCTCGTAAAATTAAGTTCTTAAAAAATAGTGAGTAATGTTAACTGCAAGAAAAGATCATTATATAATTTTCGGAATTATTGTTTTCAATTTACTTTTTAAGTTAATTCACATATCAGGTCCTTCATTTTGGTACGATGAAATTATTAGCGTCAAGGATACACTTCTTGATTTTGGTCACATAAAGCATGAGGCTGAATGGGATAAAAACCCTCCTTTTTACCATTATGCGTTATGGATATGGAGCAAATTCTTCGGTATTTCAGAGTTAGGACTTAGATCAATGAGTGTAATGTTTAGTTCAATAACAGCAGGACTGATTTATTATTTTTCGAAAAAATTTAACACGCAGATGGTTTCCTTGCTAATCACTGCAATTTTTACGTTCCACCCTTTTTTGTATTATTTTTCACAAGAGGCTAGGTGTTTTTCATTGTTAATTTTTTTAGTAACAGTGGATCTGATTATTACATATTCTCTCATCCAGAAGGCAAATCTGGCAAAGGCATTTATTTTAGGTGTAATCAATTTCTTAATATTTTATACACATTATTTAGCTGGCTTGATCTTACTTTTCCAGTTTTTTTACATTGCTTTCGTATTTAGAAAAAAATGGATTTATTATATATTAATCTATTTAACACCAATAATTCTAGTATTGCTCAGATTTACTAAGAAGCAATATCTTGTTTTATTTTTCTCACAGGAGATGAGTAAGGAGAAAAGTAACGTTCCAATATCCAACATCAAATATCTACTTGAAGCACTTAGTGAATTGTTTGTTTCACATCTTGTGTTTTGCCTATATATTATATTTATAATTATTTTTTTAGTAAGAATTTTAAAAGACACCGAAAAGCCTTTTAATAAAGAGGTTCAATTTAAAATCTATGTTGTTTTAACACCTCTTGCTTGCATTTTTTCTCTGTTTGTGCTAGGTAAATGGACGAACGTTTTTCACGAAAGGTATTTGATTTACATTATGCCTTTAATGGTTATTTCTTTTAAAACAATTACGGAAAATAAAAAGGTGTTTTATTTTTTCGCTAGCTTGATTTTACTTTTGGAGTTCGCTAATCTCAAATTTAATCAATCAAGAAAAATGGACTACAGATTTTGTGCAAATCTAGCGCGGCAAATAGAGATGATTGAAGATGTAAATATTTTAATTCAAACGCATGATGTTGTGAATGTTTTTACTTACTATTATGATAAAGAAATATTTAAATCAAAAGAAAGAATGTCACATGAATATTTAGCTACAAAGGGTATTTACTATATTAGTGACATAACAGATCTTAAAGAGTTGAGCTTTAAAGACAATCGCCCAATCCTGTTTTTTCAATCTTACCAAAAAGCTCAAGATGAACAGGCCATTAACGACTACTTAAAAAATGAACATTATTCTAGATTCTCCACTAATCAGATTGAAGGTGTGAAGTTTAGTTACTTAAAAAAGTAACTGTTCAGCGACTGCTACTTTGGTGGGGAAAAAATGAGCCTACCATAAGCCTCCCAGTCCCAATCTCCGTTACCAGGGAAACATCCGTCATAAGTATAAGTCATTTTCAGATTCAAGATTATGATTAGGGATATGAACAAATAGAAGCTAAATTTTTTAATTTTATTTTGCGTCTCGAGCCACTTAAAAGCGAAAGCAACCACAATGCTAAAAAGGGCAGAGTGCTCAACGAAATTTCTAGCACCAAAGGCACATCCAAAAGCTCGATCCCACCAACATGATAGCAGATAAATTAACGTAATAAAGTAAAAGATAATATAGCGAGTTGAATTCAGTCTTCTTTTTATCATGTAAGCAAGAGTTAAGAATATTAGAATGTATAAAGGCGTAAACGGTATTAGTCCATTATTTACTGAAAACAAAGTTTCCAAAATTAATGGCTTTGACCAGCTAAATTTTTCGTCACCGTAAGAATAACTCAAAAAAGAATTATAAGCATATTTCCAGTAAAGGAGTTGTGGGGCAATAAATAGAAAAAAAACTAAAAAAATCGGTACGGCGTTTTTTGGCTGAACAAGAGTTTTTAGTCTCATTAGCAAGCAATGAGATCCTTTTATATCAAGAAAGAAATAGCTGGTAAGGAAAATTAAATTAATTGGTCGTATTAAAATAATTAATGTTGCAACTAATCCAAAAAGAAGCTTTTGAGGAATTGCAGCATGCTTCAGAAAATCAGTATCCTTAAGAATAAATAAAAAAAGACTAAACATCGCAAATGAATATATGTGAGACATTCCTGTTTCGTCAATCGAGTAGTAAAAGAGATTTGTACCTAGAAAAAGAACAATTAGAACTTTATAAACTACCGACTTTAAAAAGTAATTATCTAAGAATCTTTTAAGAAAAAACAAACCGAACAACAGATAGAAAACACTTGCGATGTCTATTGATTTATGATGAATAACGGAAAATCCACCGGTATCGATATTAAAAAGAAATGAAATAGAATTTGCTAAAAGATAAAATGGCAACTGAAGAAAAGCAACTCCATAGGTGTATTTTGTTTTGATAATTTTATTTTCATAATCAAGAGTAAATCCATTTCCTGTTTTAGTTTCAATCGAGTCAGGGAAAAGTTTCGGATTAAACTTATAATTAAAAGTCGCAGGGAGATAAATATAATACCCAGCTTTATCAGACCAGATTTCACTATGATAATTAAAAGAACCAGCTCTACTATGCCTATTTAAAACTAGAAAAAAAGTAATTAAAATGAAACAACCAAGCAAAAGAAATCGACTTAAATTACTTTTTATAAATTGCTTTGTCATGCTTTTGTTATTATCTGGTAATTTAATAAGAAAATTGGGAATTTATAGCTCAATTACACTATTGTTTTCTGAGTTTAAGCGAAAATATTGCGAAAGAACCACTGCATTTTTTGGAACATAGATTGTTTCTGTTAGCCTTACTTTGGAAGTAAATATTTCATCGACTTAGATTCAATAAATTGTACTAAGAAAAAAGGCCAACCTTCATTCAAATTGGATTAAAAACGCTATCAGACCCTTAAAATAACAATAATTCTGCTCGAATGGGCTTTAAGTCCCTATAAATATTAAGCTAGGGTTATTTTATTGCCATTTTAAGTACTCAACGATGCATGGTTTATAAAACCCTTATTTACGGGGTTAGATTATACATTTAATAACATTATATTTATTTTTTTAAAATATACACTAGATGAAGTCAAGCAAATTTCTTGTTTTTATATTACTACTTTGTTCTTTAATTTCTTCTGCGCAGCTCATGAATGTCCGTAAATGGCGAGGTTCAGAAAGAGATTCGTTGGATAAAGGTTTAGAGATGTTTGATGAAAAGATGTTTTTACGGGCACTCCCAATTTTTGAAAGTTTGCTTTCTCAGCACCCAAAAGAAGAATTTCTAAAATACAGTTACGCAAAGTGCGCGCTTTATCGTTCTGATAAACACGAAGTGGCTTATAATTACTTTGTTGAGGTATACAACAATAACAAGAAAGTGCCGGACATACAGTATGATATGGCTTTGGCTGCCTTGTACAATTACAAATTTGATGAAGCTACCGATTACATAAATCAGTACGCCGAAAGTCGCCGCACCGATATTGAGGGTAAGAAAAATGCAGAAACTTTAAAACGCAATATAACTTACGCTAAATATTACCTCGCCAATCCAACAAATGCAAAAGTAAAAAATGTTGGTAATGCTATAAATACAGAGTACGATGAATATGTACCAGCTATTACGGCTGATGAGTCTGCGCTTATTTTTACCTATGCTGGGTCTAAAAGTATAGGTGGGCGTGTAAATGAAGAATTGCGACCTGACAAATACGGTAATTTTTTAGAAGATATTTATATTTCGTATAAGGAAAACGGCAAATTTCAACCAGCTGTCCCGCTCGATAGTTTAAACACAAGTGCACCTGATGCTGCTATTTCATTGAGCGAAGACGGTAGGATCTTATTTATATATCAGGATATTGGTGATGGACATGGCGATATTTATCAAAGTGTTATAGTTGGAGATCGTTTTAGTGAACCAAAAAAATTAAGAGGAGAAGTGAATTCGTATTCCTGGGATGGACACTGTTCACTTTCACCAGACGGTAACACACTTTATTTTAGTAGTGAGCGTGCAGGAGGTTTTGGAGGTAGAGATATTTATAAAGCGAATTTAATTTTGCCAGATTCTATTTGGGGAAATGTGGTTAATCTTGGCGATTCAGTAAATACGCCTTATGATGACGATGCTCCGTTTATTCATTCAGATGGTATTACTTTATTTTATAGTTCTAAAGGCAGAACAAGTATGGGTGGCTATGATATTTTTAGAACAGTTATGAATTTGGCAGATTCTACCTTCAGGAAAACAGAAAATCTTGGCTACCCAATAAATTCTACTGCGGATGATATTTATTTTGTACTAGGAGCGAGTGGAAACACCGGATACTATAGCAGTGGTAAAAAAGATGGTATGGGTATGAAGGATATTTATCAAGTGGAACCTAATTTTAATTGGCCAAAATCACCCTTGTATCTTGTAAAGGGAAAAGTTAAAAATGGTAGTACAGGAATTGAAGCGGATATTAAAGTTGAAATTACCTCAAAAAATAATAAGCTTTATAAAACGCTTAAGTCAAAATCAAAAACCGGAGAATACTTAGTTAGTTTGCCTCCAGGAGTGAGCTACCAGTTAACTTATTCGTATAAAAGTTTTCCTGAGAAACGACTTAATATTAATGCAGTAGATATTACTGGTTATATGGAAAAAGTAAACGACGTTAACTTTGAAGAGAAAGTGGATGTATTAGCCTCAAATAATGCAAAGTTACCGGTATCGCCTAAAGAAGATGCAGAAATAAAAACAACAACGGCACCTGAGATAATTGCTAGTGTAACAAAAACGGTTACGCAAGAGCCTGTAATAGCAAAAAATACAGTAAAGCCAGCAGTGAAAGAAGAACCAAAGGAGGAAGAGGAGGTAATAAATCATGTTGGTGCAAAAGAAGCAGTAAAATCTGAAACGGTTGCTGTTGTTGAGAAAAAGTCTGAAAATGAAGTTGCAGCGGCACCTGTTGAAGTGAATTTCGGTTCAGTTAACAGTCCTGTGAGGCCACAGAATGCAGTAGTGTCGGCGCCTGGAAACTTCACAGCCAATCCTGTTACATCAACACCACTTAATTTGCCAAGTAAGTCTGTGGAAAAAGAAAAAGTGGCAGCAAAAACAGGCGATTTTGTTCCTGTTAACGGACCCCAGGCAAAATCTATCCGGTTTGCGGATAAATATGGTGACGTTAGCGCTATTGATATGGAATTCAGGGTTCAGGTTGCTGCGGTTAAAGTTGATAAAAATGTAAGGTTAGCTAATCAAGAGCTTTTAGGGAAAATTGAAAAATTGGATTTAAATGATGGTTATACCCGAATAACCGTTGGAGGGTCATTTAAAACGCTGGGCGAGGCTTTACAGCATAATAAGAAGATAGTGAAATTAGGACAAAAAGAAGGGTTTATCATTTCTTTGTACAAAGGCGAAAGAGTTACTTTAGATAAACTCGAGTCTATGGGATTGTTGAAGTAGGATTGCTTGTTTTAACCACGGAGGCACGGAGGGCACTTAGGAACACTGAGAAAGCAGTTGGCGGTTGGTAGTAGGCAGTATTCAGTAGGCAGTGTGCAGTACTATCGACTATCGACTTTTGACTAACGACTTATAATAAATCTTCAAGACGTTTGTTCTCCCTTCTTTTTTTCAGTACCTTCGCATACAGTTTTTAAGAAATTCGTGAAACTGTATGTCAACTAATACCAAATATATCTTCGTTACCGGTGGGGTAACATCATCTCTAGGAAAAGGAATTATCGCAGCATCTCTGGCCAAACTACTACAGGCTCGAGGCTTTACCGTTACTATTCAAAAGTTAGATCCTTATATTAATATTGATCCGGGCACTTTAAACCCATACGAACATGGTGAATGCTATGTAACGGACGATGGAGCAGAAACTGATCTGGATTTAGGGCACTACGAGCGTTTTTTAAATGTACGTACTTCTCAAGCCAATAACGTTACTACTGGAAGAATTTACCAATCGGTAATTGAAAAGGAACGTAAGGGCGAGTTTTTAGGAAAAACCGTGCAGGTAATTCCACATATTACAGATGAAATAAAGAATCGCATTAAATTATTAGGAAAAACAGGTCAGTACCAATTTGTAATCACTGAAATTGGTGGAACGGTTGGTGATATTGAATCCTTACCTTATATAGAAGCAGTTCGTCAGTTAAAGTGGGAAATGGGTACTGATTGCACAGTGTTGCACCTTACATTACTTCCTTACCTGGCAACTTCAGGAGAATTAAAAACCAAACCTACACAACATTCTGTAAAGTTGTTACTAGAATACGGTGTTCAACCAGATATTTTAGTGTGTAGATCCGAGCATGAGATCAGTAAAGAAATTCGTAAAAAAATAGCTTTGTTTTGTAACGTCTCTCCAGACGCAGTTATAGAAGCGCTTGATGCTTCAACTATTTATGAAGTACCATTGTTAATGGAGCAGGAGAAATTGGACGAAATAGTTTTAAAAAAATTGCATGTAAATGGTTTGCCTGATATTCATTTAGAAAAGTGGAAAAACTTTTTAAATAAATTTCATAATCCACAAAGGGAAGTGACCATTGGTTTGGTAGGAAAATATGTAGAATTAAAAGAATCTTACAAGTCAATAGCAGAGGCGTTTATACACGCAGGAGCAGTGAATGATTGTAAGGTTACTGTAGATTGGATTCACAGCGAAAGTTTAACCGAGGAAAATATAGATGAGAAATTTATGGGCTTGCAAGCCATACTTGTAGCACCAGGTTTTGGTAATCGTGGTATAGAAGGAAAGATTTCAGCTATTAAGTATGCCCGAGAAAACAATGTACCATTTTTAGGAATTTGTTTAGGAATGCAGTGCGCGGTGATTGAATTCGCAAGAAATGTTCTTGGTTTAAAAGATGCGCATAGCAGAGAAATGAATCCTGCAACAAATAGTCCGGTAATAGATTTACTTGAAGCACAAAAAAACATTTCGCACATGGGTGGTACTATGCGTTTGGGTTCTTATCCTTGTAAAATTGAAGAAGGTACTCTGGCTTATAAAATTTACGGTAAAACGGATATAAACGAACGTCACCGTCACCGTTACGAGTTTAATAACGAATACACAAAAAAATACATTGAGGCAGGAATGATTTTATCAGGAATTAACCCAGACGCCGGCTTAGGTGAGATTGTTGAAATTCCTGCACATCCATTTTTTATTGGCGTACAATTTCACCCTGAATATAAAAGCACGGTAGAAAATCCACATCCACTATTTGTAAGCTTTGTAAAAGCAGCCTTAAATTAATGTAAGATGTAAGATGGAAAAGGGAAGAAAAATGTAAGATCTAAAATGTAAAAGGGAAGAAAGAATGCCGAAACATACATTTGCCATTTTACATCTTACATAAAGGATTAGCTAATGTAAAAGGGAAAATATGAGATGGAAAAGGTGAAAGGGAAGAGGGAATGACGAATCAAACATTTTCCATTTCCCATATTACATTTTCCATAAAAAATAGATGGATTTAACTCAGATAGGATATTTTAGTAAAACACATGGCGTTAAAGGGCACTTAATTATAAGGGTGGATAAACCATTTTTTACAGATGACCTAAAAGCCGTATTTATTGAATCGCCAACCGGTAAAGCACCTTATTTTGTTAGTGAGGTAAAAGACGCTACAAATGGCTTAATACTTTGTTTTGAAGAAATTACATCTGTTGAAAAAGCTAAAACCTTTATTGGTAAAGCTGTTTTTATTGATTCCGGATTGGTTGATGAAGAAGAACAGGAATTTGATTGGATTGGTTACGAAGTGATCGATAAAAACTTTGGCGTGTTAGGATTCATAAACAGTATTAGCGATAATGGCCATCAAACTTTGTTAAGCATAGAACATAAAGGCAAAGAAGTTCTGCTACCACTTGTTGAAGATTTTATTGAGAAGCTTGACGAAGAGAATAAGAAATTACTCTTTAACGCGCCGGAAGGCTTGATAGATTTGTATTTGCAAGATACTGGTGAAGAGGAAGATCTGTAATGGAGAGAGATAGCTTTCTAAATTTAGGGTTTAACACTCTTTTATTTCCACGTATTATTTTTGAATAATTGGGGTTTGTCTGGCAATCAGCCATTGAAATCAGCGGTGAATAAATGATCTTTGTCAGCTTATGAAGAAGAATGTTTATTAGGGCAAATATAGCTGTACCTTACATTTGAGTGTGTCGCACTAAAAATTCTTTTTATTCGACTTAACATCATTTCAAATATTTTATGAAAAATAAAAACGTTGCTTTTGTGATTGCCACCTTTCTTATCTGTTTGAGCAGCTGCACACGCTATGTAGCAGACCCTGACGCTTGTTATAATGATAAGGTAAAACAAATATTAATTTCTAACTGTACTTCTTCTGGATGCCATAATCCTGTGGATAAAGAAAAAAGATTAGATTTCACAACCTATGAAGGAGTAATGAAGGCTGTTAAAGCGAACCATTCAGGACTTAGTGAATTATACGGCGCTATTACTTCAAGTGGCGGCGACCGCATGCCACCGAGTTATTCATTAACGCAAGATGAAAAAGACATTATAAAACATTGGATAAACAATGGCGCAAAAAATAATGAATGTTACGTGAGCGTTTGTGACACAACTCTATATACTTATTCCGAAATAGCGACGATATTAAAAGTAAATTGTGTTGGCTGTCATGGCGCGGCTAATAATTCTGCTGGTGTTATTTTAGACAGCTATCAAAATGTAGTAAACGAAGCTAAAAAAGGTGGGGCCTTTTTAGGTTCAATCAAACATGCATCTGGCTACTACGCCATGCCCAAATTTTCTTCGCAGTTGCGAGACTGTGAAATAGGAAAAATTGAAAAGTGGATTTCTAATGGAATGCCTAATAATTAGTGAGTTTTCGATAACATAATTGGTAAAAGAGAGATATAGGCTGGTTATTGTTTTTCCTTTTTGCGTGTACTTATTCCAAAAGGAAGATAAAGAGGGCAAAAATTCATTAACGAGGTAAGTACAAAAATACCACCCAAAACCAGAAGCACAACAGCAATTGTGCCGCTAATAACATTAAAGCTGTAAAGACCAATAATAATAGCCGCAACTAATAATCTAATTACTATGTCGGCAGTTCCCATATTTTTTTTCATAAGATTTTTTTAAAGGTAACTGGCTTTTTTTGAGGTATGTTGACAATGGACAGGAACAGACCTGATTAAGATCATATTTTGCTTTAATCGAAGCTTAGTTCAAGCTATTGATCCCGATATGGTGCTGTAGATAAATTAAAACACAGTACAGAAACAAAATAACGTTAAATCACTGCTTTTGTAACATTTGTCACATATTTGAAAGAGAATACTTCTGATATTTGATACATGATTAGAGGTTTTATGAAAAAATATAAAAAGCAACTCATCGGTATTTTCCTTGGAGGGGTTGTTGGGTATTTATATTACTTTTTTATTGGTTGCTCTAATGGCACTTGTATAATTAGTTCAAATCCACTTGTAAGCGTACCTTACGGTTCGTTACTTGGGTTTTTATTAGTTGGCACATTTAAGAAAAAAGAAAATGTTGCTACTTAATATTTTATATTCAACTATATTCAACAAATGTCCTCGTTGTCATAAGGGAGATGTGTTTACTGCAAAGAATCCCTATGCCTTAAATAAAATTTTCAGTATGCACGAACATTGTTCTCATTGTGAACTTAAATACCAAAAGGAACCTAGTTTTTTTTACGGAGCAATGTATGTTTCATATGCTTTAACTTCGGGTTGGTTTATTATTTGGTATGTTTTGTATATTACAACTTTTCCTGACATCGACACTATGACCTTTGCTCTTGCAATTACTGGATCAATTGTGGTTTTTAGTCCAATTACATTAAGATACTCGCGTTTAATATGGATGAATTTCTTTTTTAAATATTCTAAAGAATACTCAATTACAAATACAGAAAAAAAACAAATACAATTATGATAAATACACTAAAAAAAATCTTCGGAATTGGCCCATCGGCTGATTACAAAGAACTAGTAAAAAACGGCGCGCAAATAATTGACGTGCGAACAAAAGGCGAATACGCGTCGGGACATATAAAAGGTAGCATCAACATACCTTTAAACGAATTAAGTTCGCAGGCGAAAAAAATAAAAAAAGATACAGTGATCATAACTTGCTGTGCCAGTGGTATGCGCAGTGCTTCTGCAAAAGGAATTATTAAACAAATGGGTCATAAAGAAGTGCACAATGGTGGCGGATGGTCGAGTTTAAAGAATAAAATTTAATATAAAAAATAGGATACTCTGGAAGATAAACCACATAGGAACATAGTTTGGATAGTTCGGACATTGTCGTTGGAGAAGAGAAAGCATAGGATTTGAAGCTTTGCTTCAAATATATGTGTTACTATGTAATATGTAATATGTAGTTAGTAGGTTCTAGATGTCTATGTGGTTATTTTATTGGAAGTAAATATAAGTTGAAAATAGTTAGACAATGAAAAAAATTAATCTTAAAAATTGGACGCTCTGGAGAACAACAAGATTGGGACTTGGAATATTCTTCTGTATTACCGGTGGTTTAAAAGCGGACTATATTTTAATGTTGGGTGGTGTTTTTTTAATCATTCACGCATTAGTTAATTCCTGCGCAACCTGCGTTACGGGAAATTGTGAAGTACCAAAAGAAACAACAAATGGAAAAATTTAATGCATTAATTAATTCTGATAAACCCGTTTTGGTGGATTTTTTCGCCGAGTGGTGTGGTCCATGTAAAACAATGGCGCCCATTTTAAAAGAAGCGAAGTCTAGTTTAGGTGATGATGCCACTATAATTAAAGTAGATGTCGATAAAAATCAGCAAGTAGCAGCTGCCTATCAAATACGCAGTGTGCCGACATTATTACTTTTTAAAAAAGGGAAAGTTGTTTGGAAACAATCGGGAGTTGTTCCTGCAAACGAGTTAATTTTGTTATTTAAACAGTATAAATAATTATTTTATACCTTTGTTCATCTGAAAAAAATCACGGCTATATTTTTTTTATCAGTTTATCTGATTTCACTTACTGAATTAAATCAGTTGGTTAAAATTCCTATTTTAATTGAACATTTTATTGAGCATAAAGAAAAAGATCAATCACTTTCGTTGTGGCAGTTTTTGGATATGCACTATGCGCAAGGAGATTTAAAGGATGCGGACTATGATCAGGATATGAAATTGCCTTTCAAATCACACGATGGTTGTTTAAACTCATCAACAGTTATTTTTGTGAATGCGAATTTTGAAACACTCGAAGCTAAATCTTTAACTTCACTTGCCAATACTTATTCGGTTTATAATGAACCGCTTTTACCTTCCGCTTACCTCTCGTTTATTTGGCAACCGCCAAAAGTTTGTTAATTGTATTTTATGTTTTAAATGATCAGATACACAAGCGTGTTGTGTTCTAGATTCATATTAACGAATCAATTAAAAAAAAATTATGCTTAATAAAATTATTGAGTTCTCAGTAAAGAATAAACTCATTGTAGGGCTTTTTGTAATTGCACTTATTGTTTATGGTAGTTATCAAACAACAAAATTGCCTATTGACGCTGTTCCTGATATTACAAATAATCAGGTTCAGGTTATAACCGTTGCTCCTTCCTATGGTGCAACTGATATAGAACGCCTTGTTACCTTTCCTATTGAACAAGCGAACAGTAATATAAGTGGCTTAAAAGAGTTTCGGAGTTTTTCGCGTTTTGGTTTGTCGCTTGTAACTATTGTATTTAATGACAACGTAGATGTGTATTGGGCCAGGCAACAAGTATCGGAAAGACTTCAAAAAATCCGATCTCAGATACCTACTTCAATTGGAGTGCCTGAGTTAGGGCCAATTACAACTGGTTTAGGAGAAATATACCAATATGTACTAAGGCCAGAAAAAGGTTATGAGGATAAATATAATGAAACAGAATTAAGAACAATTCAGGATTGGGTTGTACGACGACAATTACTCGGTGTAAAAGGAGTAGCTGAGGTAAGCAGTTTTGGTGGAAAATTAAAACAGTTTGAAATTGCAGTTGATCCAAATAAACTACATGCTTCTAAAATTACAATAAATGAGGTTTTTTCGGCTCTTGAAAAAAATAATCAAAATACAGGTGGAGCCTACATAGAAAAGAACGGTACTGTTTTATTTATCCGAAGCGAAGGCTTAATTGGAAATAATGATGACATAAGTTCCATTTACATTAAATCAACCGAGTCTGGTGCGCCCGTATTTATTAGAGATGTTGCGGAGGTGAAAACTGGTTATGCAACCCGTTACGGCGCATTGACATACAATGATGAAGGAGAAGTAGCTGGTGCAGTGGTAATGATGTTGAAAGGGGCAAATAGTAATGATGTTATTAAAAATGTAAAGGAACGTATAAACCAAATTAAAAAAACCTTGCCGGAAGGGGTTGTATTAGAGCCATTTTTAGATCGCAGTAAAATGGTTAACAATGCCATTGGAACGGTTGAAAAAAATCTTATTGAGGGAGCGCTCATAGTCATTTTTATTTTGGTTCTTTTTCTTGGAAATTTCAGAGCGGGTTTGCTTGTTGCTTCTGTTATACCGTTGGCAATGCTGTTTGCCATTATTTTAATGAACGCTTTTGGTGTAAGTGGAAACCTTATGAGTTTGGGAGCACTTGACTTTGGTTTAATTGTCGACGGCGCAGTGATAATAGTTGAAGCGGTGATGCATCAATTATCACACAGTAGAAAATTTACGCAATTAAATAGGCTTACACAAAATGAAATGGATACAGAGGTTGAATTCTCGGCCTCAAAAATGATGAACAGCGCTGTTTTCGGTCAAATAATTATTTTAATTGTTTATCTCCCCATATTTACGCTCGAAGGCATTGAAGGTAAAATGTTTATACCAATGGCTCAAACCGTTGCATTCGCATTGCTAGGAGCATTTATATTGTCACTTACATACATTCCAATGATGAGTGCTTGGGTGTTAAGTAAAAATGTAAAACATAAAGCAAATATTTCAGATCGGTTAATGATGATCGTTGAAAAAGGCTATCAAAACATGTTAATTAAAGTTTTACATCGTTCCAAGAGTTTACTTATAAGCGTCGTTGTTCTTTTCGTGACCGCCTTATTTATTCTTTCTCGTATTGGTGGTGAATTTATTCCTGCCTTGGAAGAAGGTGATTTTGCAGTTGAAACACGAGTTTTAACGGGAAGTAATTTAAGCACCACAATCGAAAAAACGCAACAAGCGGCCAAAATATTGAAAGAGAGATTTCCTGAGGTAGAAAAAGTAGTAGCAAAAATTGGAAGCGGTGAAGTTCCAACAGATCCCATGCCGATGGAAGCCGCCGACTTAATGATTATTTTAAAAAATAAAAGTGAATGGACTTCTGCCGAGACATTTGACGAGCTAGCTGAAAAGATGACTCTGGCGCTTGAAGATGTGCCAGGAATAACAACAGGCTTTCAGTACCCTGTGCAAATGCGTTTTAATGAATTGATGACAGGAGCCAAGCAAGATGTTGTTTGTAAAATATTTGGTGAAGATCTTGATACCTTGGCTTTTTACGCTGAAAAATTAAGTCGTATCGTAAATGGAGTTGAAGGAGCAAAAGAAATTTATGTTGAACCTGTTACCGGAATTCCTCAAATAATTATTAATTACAAAAGAGAAATTATAGCGCAATATAATTTAAATATCGAAGATGTAAATAAGGTAGTAAACTTAGCTTTTGCAGGGCAGAGCGCAGGATTAGTATTTGAAGGCGAAAAACGTTTTGATCTTGTGGTAAGATTAAATTCGGGCCGAAGGAAAAATCTGGAAGATGTTCAGGATCTTTTAATTCCAACTCCGTTTGGAAATCAAATTCCATTGAGTCAACTAGCAAACGTCGAAATAAAGAGTGGTCCAAATCAAATACAAAGAGAAGATGCAAAAAGGAGAATAGTTATTGGTTTTAATATTGGAGGCAGAGATGTACAGAGTATTGTGAATGAGTTACAGAAAAAAGTGGAGGCACAAATAAAATTTCCGACTGGTTATTATGTAAATTATGGCGGTTCATTTGAAAATCTAAATGCGGCTAAAGATCGGTTAATGGTTGCTGTACCGGTTTCATTAGTATTAATTTTCATTCTTTTGTTTTTCGCTTTCAATTCTGTGCGACAAGGTCTATTAATTTATACAGCCATTCCGCTTTCAGCTATTGGTGGAATTTTATTTTTAGCCGTCAGAGGCATGCCTTTTAGTATTAGTGCAGGGATTGGTTTTATCGCCTTATTTGGTGTGGCTGTACTTAATGGTATTGTTCTTATTTCAGAGTTTAACCGTTTAAAGCATAATGGAATGACAAGTTTGCACCGTATCGTAATACTTGGAACAAGATTGCGATTGCGTCCAGTTCTAATGACAGCATTTGTAGCGTCCTTAGGATTTTTACCAATGGCTCTAAGCAATGGGGCAGGAGCGGAGGTACAGCGACCACTAGCAACAGTTGTTATAGGAGGTTTAATTATCGCAACTTTCTTAACCCTTTTTGTATTACCTGTTTTATATATTCTTTTCGAAAAAACATCTAAAATGAAAAATAAACAAAAGCCTGTTGTTGGATTTATTCTTGCCTTTTTATTTGTAAATATTGGTTTACAAGCTCAATCGCCAATCACGCTGCAAGCCGCAATTGATAGCGCTTTAAAAAATAATTTAAGTGTAAAGAATGAGGGATTAAAAGCTGAATACCAGAAAAAAATGATAGGTTCAAGCAATAATATTTCGCAAACAAATGTTTTTATAGAAAGCGGAAAAATAAACAGTGCCTATACTGATAATCGTTTTGGTGTTTCGCAGTCTTTTAATTTCCCTACGGTGTATTCAAATCAAAAGTCAGTTTTAAAGGAAGAATGGAAAATGGCTGTTTTAAATGTATCGCTTAAAGAAACTGAAATACGCAAAATGACCACACAGGTTTTTTATTCTCTATTATTTTTAAAAGAAAAAGAAAAACTTTTGCAAAGGGCGGATAGTAACTACAATGATTTTTTAAGCATGGCTGAACGCCGCTATAATTTAGGAGAAAGTAACGTTCTGGAAAAAATAACCGCCGAAACACAACGTAGCAACATTCTTCTACAAATACGAGCAATGGAAGAAGAAATAGTTATAGCAAACTTGCAATTTCAAATTCTTATTAATGCTAAACAAAAGTATGAACCTACTTTAACTGACTTAAAACTGGCACTTACTTCTTTTCCTGACAGTAGCGCAATTAAATCACACCCATCGTTGAAAATACTTGAGCAACAAAAGATTGTTGCAATCGCAGGAATTAAACTAGAAAAATCAAGATTCTTACCGGATATTAATTTTGGTTATTATAGCATGACAATGAAGGGAACTGGTGCAGATAATATCTCTTATACCGGCTCTACTCGTTTTAGTTCAGCGCAAGTAGGTATTGGAATCCCCTTATTTTTTGGAGCCCAAAAGTCAAAATTGAGTGCGTCTAAAACCAATAGAATTATTTCTGAAAACAATTACCAACAACAACAACAACAACTGGTATCAGAGTTGCAATCTGCTCTCACGCAGTATAAAAACATCACTGAAACAGTTGTTTATTTTGAAAAAACGGGTCTAAAAAATGCTGACACAATTCAAGAGATTGCCAATTTGCAGTTTAAGAAGGGGGAGATTAATTATCTTGAATGGGTTGTCTTAACGAATCAGTCTATAGGTTTAAGAAACAATTATCTGGATGCTGTAAAAGCACTCAATGAAACAATTATTGCAATTAATTATTTATCATCCAACACAAATTAAAATGAAAAATTATATTTTAGGTTTAGTGACTGTTTTTTTGTTCTCGTGTGGTAACCCAACAATACCCGAACAGGAAAGTGAAAATAAAATAAGTACAAACACAATTACGTTAACTGATGCACAGTTTAAATCGGCAAAAATACAAGTTGGTAAATTGGTAAATAAAACAATTTCATCTACCATTAAGGTAAATGGTATAATTGATGTACCGCCACAGAATATGGTTTCGGTTAGCATGCCTTTAGGTGGCTATCTTAAAACGACAAAATTATTACCGGGTATGCACGTTGGAAAAGGTGAAGTGATTGCTACGATGGAGGATTTACAATACATCCAGTTGCAACAGGAATACCTTACCGTAAAATCGAAATTAGATTTTGTAACTGCAGAATATAACAGACAAAAAGAGTTAAATGAAAGCAAAGCTACTAGTGATAAATTATTTCAACAAGCACAAATGGAATACGAAACTCAGTGTATTTCATTAAGCGCATTGGCTGAAAAACTTAAACTAATCAACATAGATCCAAAGAATCTTTCTGAAAATAATTTATCAAAAGCAGTAAATATATACTCACCTATCGATGGATTTGTTTCTAAAGTAAATGTAAATATTGGTAAGTATGTCAATCCGTCTGATATTCTTTTTGAATTAGTTAATCCGAGCGATATTCACTTAAATTTAAAAGTGTTCGAACGGGATCTCGAGAAACTTTATATCGGACAAAAACTTGTTGCTTACAATAATAATCAACCAGATAAAAAGCATCCTTGTGAAATAATTCTTATAGGCAAGGATATTTCTCTTGATCGAACAGCAGAGATTCATTGTCATTTTGAAGATTACGATAAAACTTTATTACCGGGTATGTACATGAACGCCGAAATTGAAATACAATTAAAAAATACAGAAACTATAAACTCAGACGCGATCGTTAGTTATGAGGGGAAAGATTATGTTTTTATTGTACTTAAAACGGGTACTTTTGAGATGAGAGAAATAAAAAAGGGAGTCTCTGAAAGTCATTATACAGGAATTAGTTTTATCGATACACCAAACGTAAAAGATTTGAAAATTGTTACCCAAGGAGCCTACACCCTTTTGATGGAATTAAAGAATAAAGAAGAATAATACACTTCAATTAAAAAAAATGGATCACAAGCACCCAGAAAAACATTTAAAAAGCTCTGAATTTATAACAGATGTTGTAATAGGAATGAGCGATGGATTAACCGTTCCCTTTGCTCTTGCTGCAGGTTTGAGCGGTGCGGTCGATAGTAATAAAATAATTCTAACAGCCGGTTTAGCTGAAATTGTGGCAGAAGTATCGCTATGGGATTAGGTGGTTATCTTGCTGGTAGAACTGAACTGGAACACTATTACAGTGAACAAAAAAAGGAGTATGAAGAAGTAGAAAGAATTCCTGAAAAGGAAATGCAAGAAGTACGCGATGTTTTTGCAGATTATGGTTTAAGTAAAAGTTCTCAAGATTCAATTGCAACTGAATTAGCTAAGGACAAAGATAAATGGGTTCACTTTATGATGAAGTTCGAATTAGGATTAGAAGAACCACATCCGGCACGTGCAAAAAAAAGTGCGCTAACAATAGGTATTTCCTATATGATTGGCGGTTTTATTCCTTTAATGGGATATGTCATAAATTCTGATCCTCAAAGCGGTTTAATTTTATCTGCTATAATAACAGTTTTTTGTTTGTTTGTATTTGGATTCTTTAAAAGTAAGGTGACCGGTCAACCCCCGTTTATGGGAGCACTCAAGGTTACTTTTATTGGAGTTATTGCAGCCGCTTCTGCTTTTGTTATAGCTAAATTAATTTCTTAGGATAAAAAATTAATAACCGAAACGGTTTTAACTGATATTTATCACATTGAAATATGATTTATGCTTTCAGTTTTAATTCAAATAATGTAATCTTTGGTTATAGAATACTAAACAGGAAGCCATGAAAATAAAATTTATTGGAGCTACAGAAGGAGTAACAGGAAGCAAACATTTATTGATAACTAAAAAAGGTAGAGAAATTCTCTTGGACTGTGGTTTATATCAGGGTATGGGAAAAGAAACGGATGTTTTAAATCGAAATCTCGGTTTAAACGCAAGTAAGGTGGATGCCGTTATTTTATCCCATGCGCACATCGATCACTCTGGGAGTTTACCTAGTCTGGTTAAAGAGGGGTTTAAAGGAAAAATTTATTGTACGCCAGCAACATTTGATGTGTGCGAAATTTTACTGTTAGATAGTGCTCACATACACGAAGGTGACGTTCATTACATTAATAAACGTAGGAAAAAACTTGGCCAGCCACTAATAAAACCTCTCTATTCGATACACGATGCAGAAAAGTGTCTACAACATTTTAAACCAATTTCTTTTGATACAGAATTTAGATTGAATGATGAATTGTCATTTAAATTTACTGAAAACGGGCATATTATTGGCAGCGCTACCGTTAATATCACAGCAAAGGAAGACGATAAAATTACTCGGCTGACTTTTACCGGAGATATTGGTCGTTATAAGGATCCACTATTAAGAGCCCCAAGCGTTTTTCCTCAAGCGGATTATATTATTTGTGAATCAACTTATGGTAATCGTTTGCATGAAAAATTAGAGGACTCAGAAAGTAAATTTTTAGAAATTGTAAAGAACACCTGCGTTCTTAAAAAAGGTAAACTTATTATCCCAGCTTTTAGCCTAGGCAGGACGCAAGAAGTTTTATATATTCTTGATAAATTAAAAAACAAAAATCTTTTACCACCAATAAAAATATTTGTAGATAGTCCACTTTCTACAAAAGCAACAGAGATTGTAAGAAAGCATCCTGAAAGTTTTAATGATGAATTAAAGCATTATATCACAAAAGATCCCGATCCATTTGGATTTGCGAATCTTACCTACATCGAAAATGCCGAGGAGTCTGTTTTATTAAATGATTTAAAGGAACCTTGCGTGATAATATCAGCATCTGGAATGGGCGATGCAGGAAGAGTGAAGCACCATATTAAAAACACCATTACTAATAAAAGAAACACAATCCTTTTTACTGGATATTGTGCGCCGAAAACACTTGGTGCCAAACTTATTTCAGGGGAAAAAGAAGTTCATATTTATGGTGAAACGTATCCGGTAGTAGCGGAAATTCAAAACATTATGTCTTTAAGCGCCCATGCAGATTATTCGGAAATAATACAATTTCTTTCCTGTCAAGATAAAAAAGAAGTAAAAGAGATTTTCTTAGTTCATGGTGAGCCGGACGCAAAAGAGAGTTTTAGAGAAAAACTTCTTGCTGAAAATTATAAAAAAATAAGTATTCCGACTAAAGGGTCTATAGATTTAGTCTAAAGGCTTTAAGAATTAATATAAAAATTGATGGATTTACTCTATCGATTATTTTGTAAAATAATTCAACTGATCAAGAATTAATTTTTTCTCTGTTAAGCCGATTCTGTCCCAAACATGTTTACCATCCTTATAGATGTACATCAGGGGGAGCCCTGGAACTTCGAAATAGTCGTTGATTAATGGATTTGCTTCAGTATCGATTATCAATAGCTTTAGTTTATTATTTTGTTCAGCTACCAGTTCGTTGATAATAGGTGTTTGTTTTTTGCAAATAGCACACCAGTCGGCCTTTAAATAAACGAGTACTAGCCCTGAGTGAATACGTTTATTAAATTCTTCAACGGTGAGATTTTTAATAAGTGGTTCTTGATCTAACGAATCTCTGTGGTTTTGAGAATAGACTCTTCCAAAACTAAAAACAAGTAGTAATAAAGACCATTTTTTTAAATGATAAAGAAGTGCGTGAAATTTATACATCGTAAATTGTTTTTTAGCTGAAACTAAATTAACAGTAAGGTATAACTAAATTAGTGAGATAATTCATTTATGACAATGATATATGTCAGCTAATTTGTTTATGAATTGATTTAGTTTTGATGATTAAGAGAATTATACAACCATGGAAACACTGCTTATTGCCACTGATTTTTCTAACTCCGCTAAAAACGCTTCTTATTACGCGGCTGACCTAGCAAAATATTTTAGCGCTAAACTCGTTTTGGTAAACGCGGTTAATTTGCCTTTAGGTGGCTTTGACTCTGTTCAACCATTAGAAATGCTTTCAGTACTTAAAACGTCGGCAGAGGGAGCTTTAAAAATATTAAAGAAAGAATTAATTGAAAGAATTGGGTATGACCCTGACATTATCTGCGTTGCAGAAGCGGGGTCTGTGTTTGAAGTAGTTAGTGATGCTGCAACGAAATACAGCGCAGAGTTGATTATAATGGGTATTGTAGGTGAAGCAAATAAATTAAAGGAAAAATTTATAGGAAGTTCTGTTTTGAGTGTTGCGCGCGATTCTGATTTGCCTTTATTTGTTATTCCTGAAAACGCAAGGTATCAACCAATTAAAACAATTAGTTTCGCCTGCGATCTCGATCATATTAAAGATTCAACTTTGATATATTCAGCAAGGTATTTTGCAACTATTTTTAATGCTGAGCTCGAAATTGTAAGTGTAAGCGCACAAGGTAACGATTCGGCTGATGAGAAGTCAGAGTCGATTCAGTTTATTGATGAACACCTAAAGAATGTGAAACATAAAAATGTTTTTGTTAAGGATGATTCTGCTGGTGAGGCTTTAGAGTATTATCTCAAGTTTCATAAAACAAACATGCTCATGATTCATCCAAAAAAGCATAAACTTTTTGAAAGTCTTTTTGAAGGAAGTGTTACCAAACATTTAATTTTTTCAAGCGAAACCCCATTGTTAATCATTCATTAATCAGTGATGTCGATTTTGAAATTATTTTTCGTCAAGCAGATTATAGTCTGTAATCGATGAGATTTAATTTTCGAAATACTTTCTTTTTCTTTCCTGTCATATTAAATCGATAGCCAGCAAATAATCTGAATTTTCCATAAGAATAATTAAAAGTAGCGCGTTCTTTATTATCGAAATAGTAAAAATCAAACATTCCCATGATTCCGTAGAAAAAATTTCCTCTGTCGTAACCTAAAGCTATTCTTAAATTTTGTTTACTAGAAAGGTTTGATTTAGATTCAACTTTTGAATCATCCTCTTTGGTGCCAGAAGTGAGATCAACTCCAAGACCTTGAACTAAAGAAATTGTGGCGTGAAATTTTCTTCTGATTACAAATGTATAAATGTACCCAACATTTAAGCCGTAATTTAAAACAGATCCCGTTTTAATGTTTGTAAGGGGATCAAAGTAGGGGGTAAATGATTTTGAAACTAAATTTGAATCGGCAGTCATACTAAATATAGAAAAATACCCACCAGTTAAAAGCGATCCGGCACTTTTCTTTTGACATTCTGTAAAAGCAAACGAACCCCTATAAGAGAATTTTCTATAATTTGAAACGTAATAATAATTAAAGCCTAACGACACTACCGAAATATCAGGTCTTATTTCATAAGGTTTTTGGCTTGCGTCGTATGAATTGAAGGAGGTTGAATTGTTAATGTAAAATCCGTTATAAGTTTGAAGTGAAAAATCAATAGTTGATTTTTTTCCGTAAACATTAAATTGAAAGTCCTTATAATTTGTTTTTCCTTTAATACCTTGATCATTATCTAAAAGCGTTGCACCAGTATTCAGAAAGAAACTCATGAGCTTGGTGTTTACGCTTATTCCAAGATCGTATAAATTATTGGGCGAGTATTTTAATACGCTACTCGATGATTTGTCTTTGAATTCAAAATTCACATAGCGCGTTGAAAGAGGTAAAGTAACTACCAATCTTTCTTTATACCGGCTATAATAACTTGTATCGTTAAAAGGTTCTTGTTCTTTCATAAAAATGAAAGCAGCGCTTCTATGAATCCACATCCATTTTTGCTTAAGGGTTTTGTGTGGAATATCTTTAATTGATTTAATTGTTTCAAATTTTATGGTATCCTGTGCCTTACAATAATTAAAGGTCAGGAAGAGTAGGGTGAAGGCTAAAAAAAAATAGCCTTGAAACGATTTAAAAATAGGATTAGTATTTGGTTTTAATCTCAGCAGAATTCAATATCGGTCTTGTGAAAAAATAAAACTCCATTTTTCAAAGTAAATCTTGGCACATTACGAACTTATTTACCTTGGCAAAAGTAGGTTTATAACATATTTCTCGCCGAAAAGATACAAATTATTTGTTGCGCCAGTATGAGGTAGCAAGCTTATTTACGTAGCAGAACTTATTGTTTGTTCGTATTTAGACATAAAAGAAACGAATAATTTATTTTTGAGAAGAACTTTTTGAAAAATAAAAATTCCTACTACGGCACAAGAAACTCCAGCCAATACATCTAAAGTGTAGTGGTGGTTGGTATAAATGGCCGAGAACCAAATACCTAACATAAAAATTGTAAAGAGAATATTTACCCAGCCCAATTTGTTTTTTAATCCGTAGTACAATACAATAACAGGATAAGCTGAGTGCAATGAAGGCATGGCTGCAAACACATTCGAACTTTTCGAGTATAAGGATCCAAACACATTAACTCCAAAAAAATCATCAAAACGAGCTAACGCGCCTGTATGGCCTGGAGTCGTGTGATTTATTTCAAAACCGTATTCAGCAACATACCATGGTGGTGCGGCCGGAAAAACGTAATAGATTACAAATCCAATGAGGTTTACAAAAAGAAAAGTTAAAGAAAGCTGAAGAAAGGCTTTTTTGTTTTTCACAAAAAGGTAACAAGCAAAGGCTAAAGGAACAGGAACCCAATTCAAATAAAAAAATCCTGCGAGTACGTCTAGAAATGTCGTTGCGTGTTGCGATAAATATTCGTTGGGTGTGTAAATGCTGTTATTGAAGTTTATCCCAAAAAGTGTTTTTTCTTGTAAATAAAGATCTTCAACATGAATAGAGTTTATAAGGTAATTCGGAAACGCTTTCATAGAATCAAAAATGATCCAAAATATTATGAAGATTGAAAAACCAAGAATGAATTTTCTACTTGATAAAGTAGCGAAGTAAAGGGAATTAAATAAAAAAGCTAAAAATAACTGGTCGGTTTTAAACCCAATTAGAAGAGCAGATCCAAGAAGGTAAGTGATTGTAACAAAACTTGTCAGTAATGCGTTTTTATAAGACGTATTTTTTTTAATGTAATCGAAATAAGTCTTAATCATAGAATCTAAGGAATAATTCTTTCCAAAACTGGCTTTCCGGTTGCAATGTCATAACCCTTTATTTCAACAAAGGAAATATGCGGTAACCAAAAAGTACCGCCGTCTATTTGAACAAATATTTTTTCGATATAGGATAATTTGCCATTTATAACCATGTACGCTTTATAAGAATGACCAGTAGCGGCCTTTGATAAAAAAATGTCGCGTTTTTTGTAAGACACAAAATTTAATTTGTAAATCAATTTAGTGGCATCAATTAATACTGCATTCAGGCCATAAGCGTATTTTTTCTGAAAGTAGGATAGTTCTGTTACCTCACCCTTTTCATCGTACCTAATCCAATGACAGTTTACAGGCTCTGTTTTATTGAGCGTGCTATCGGCATCATAGTTTAATTCGTAAATAATGGTATTTGTATTGAGTGTTCGTTGCACATAAAAAATCATTTTTTTAAATCCAACAGGTACTGGAAAAGTATCGATTGGATTTTTATTTGAGGTTTCTGTTTTAGGCTCGTTATAACTAGGGACAAAGGATGTGCCAGCAACAACAGTAATTAGTAAGATTAGGTAGGTAATTGTTTTTTTCATGTTTTATTTTCCAAAGCTTTTTTACAATCTGATAAACGTCTTAATGCTGTTATGTTTGAAAGTACGGCAACAATCGTAAGTGGTATGGTGAAAATAGAAATGGTT